>JAQGIV010000025.1 GCA_028290945.1 Phenylobacterium sp.
CGGCCCAGGAGATAGAAATGCGTCACGGTAAAGCCCACCGCAAACTGGGTCGTACGACCGCCCACCGCATCGCCATGTTCGCCAACATGTCGGCGAGCCTGATCAAGCACGAGCAGATCGTGACCACCCTGCCGAAGGCCAAGGAGCTGCGGCCCTTCGTCGAGAAGCTGGTGACGCTGGCCAAGCGCGGCGACCTGCATGCGCGCCGCCAGGCGATCAGCCAGGTGCGTGACGTCGAGCAGGTCGGCAAGCTGTTCGCCGTGCTGGGCCCGCGCTACGCCGAGCGCAGCGGCGGCTACATCCGCGTGCTGAAGGCCGGCTTCCGCCACGGCGACAACGCGCCCCTGGCGGTCATCGAGTTCGTCGATCGCGACCCGGCCGAAAAGGGCAAGGACTCCGGTCCGGTCGCCGAGAGCTTCGCCGAGGACTAGGCCTGCCAAGGCGATAGAGATTGCAGGGCCCCGGAAGGCGACTTCCGGGGCTTTCGCTTTTCCGGGCTTCGGCGCAGCCTCGCGCCATGGACGCCGAAGCCCAGATCGAGAGCTTCATCATCAAGTTCTCGGATGACGTCGCCGCGCAGATCCGCGCCGCCCGCGCCGAGATGCGCCGGCGCCTGCCCGGCGCCTATGAGCTGGTCTACGACAACTACAATGCGCTGGCGATCGGCTACGGGCCGAACGAGAAGACCGGCCAGGCGGTGTTCTCGCTGGCCTGCTTTCCGCGCCGCGTCAGCCTGTGTTTCGTTCGCGGCGTGGACCTCGACGACCCGCAGGGCCTGCTGACGGGCGAAGGCAACCAGGTCCGCTTCCTTCCACTCACCGAGCCCGGCGTGCTGGACCGACCGGAGGTCCGCGCCCTCTGGGACCAGGCGCTGGCCCGGGCGGCCGCCCCGATCGGCCCCGCCGGATCCGGCCGGACCATCGTCAAGTCCATCTCCGCGAAACAGCGCCCGCGCCGACCCGCTTGACGAGATAATTGCGATATGCGTTAAATATTGTTAGTTACCGCAAGGAGATCGCCGATGGACCGGCCCACCTTCGTCCCCGCCGTCTTCTACAAGGACCCGATCGCCGCCATCCGCTGGCTGGAGCGGGTGTTCGGCTTCGAGGTCGCCTCCGTGATAACCGACCCGGAGGGCCGGCTCGCCCACTCCGAGCTCACCTTCCGGGGCGCCGCCCTCAACGTCGGAGGCGAGTGGGAAGGCGCGATCGTCGGCCCCGCCCGCATGCGCAGCCCGGCCACCGTGGAAGGCGTCAACACCCAATTCCTGCGCGTCCACCTGGACGACGGCCTCGACGCCCACTACGAGCACGCCCGCGACGAGGGCGCGCAGATCACCGATGAGCCGCAGGAGCAGTTCTACGGATCGCGCACCTACCGCGCCCTGGACCTTGAAGGACACGTCTGGAACTTCAGCCAGGAGGTGCGGGTGGTCACCGGCGAGGAGATGGAGAAGGCCACCGGCCTGAAGATCCACACCTCGCTTGCGGAGGCCGGGTCATGAGCGAGGGTCGCAACCGCCAGACGGTCGTGCCGCTGCTCTGGTACGACAAGCCGCGCGAGGCCATCGCCTGGCTGGAGCGGGCGCTGGGCTTCGAAGCCCAGATGATCGTCGCCGGTGACGCCGACGAGGTGATCCACTCCGAGCTGACCTTCGGCGACGGGGCGATCTATGTGGTTGGGCCCTCCTCGGTGGGCCATGGCGGGGCCAGTCCGCAGCAGACCGGCGGCCGCAACACCCAAAGCATCCACCTCAACCTGAACGGCGAGTTGGACGCGCACTTCGAGCGGGCCCGCGCGGCCGGCGCGAAGATCGATCGGGAGCCGGCCGACCAGCACTACGGCGACCGCGTCTACACCTGCAGCGATCCAGAAGGTCATGCCTGGTCGTTCAGCCAGCCGGCGAAGGCGATGTCGGTCGAGGAGATGGCCAGGGCCACCGGCCGCAAGATCGAGACGCCGGCCGGCGGATGAGCGCGGCTGCGGCTCAGATCGACCGGACCCTGGCGGCGCTGGCCGATCCGCATCGCCGGCGGGTCGTGGACCTGCTGGCCGAGCGGCCGCACGCCGCCGGCGAGCTGGCCCGCGCCCTGGACCTCGCGCCGCCCGCCATGAGCCGGCATTTGAAAACCCTGCGGGAGAGCGGTCTGGTCGACGAGAGCCATCCGGCCTTCGACGCCCGCGTCCGCATCTACGCCCTGAGGCCGGAACCCATGGAACAGTTGAAGCGATGGCTGGAGAAGGCCGAGCGGCTGTGGGCCGAACAGCTCGCCGCCTTCAAGGCCTATGTCGAGAAGAAGACGCCGTGACCTCCAGGGTGTTCGTCGCCCTGCGGGTGAGGGCTGCGCCCGAGCGCGCCTTCCAGGCCTTCGTGGACGAGATCGGCGGCTGGTGGCGGCCGAACGGCCTCTTCCAGACCACGCCACGCGCGCCGGGCCGGCTGGCCTTCGAACCGGGCGAGCGGGGCCGGCTGACCGAGACCCTGGCCAACGGCAAGGTGTTCGAGATCGGCCAGATCACCGCCTGGGAGCCGCCGGCGCGACTGGTATTCTCCTATCGCCAGGCGAACTTCCCACCCGATCTTCACACGGAGGTTGAGGTGACGTTCACCGCCGTCGGCGAGGAGACCCGGGTCAGCGTCGAGCATCGCGGCTTCGACCAGGTGCCGGCCGGGGCGGCGCGCCACGGGTTCCCGGACCCGATCCTGCTGATGCGGCTCTCGGAATGGTGGCGGGCCCACCTTGCGTCGCTGGCCGAACTTGCGTAACCCTGATTTTCGAAGTTCTGGTTTTGTTTCGTGTCGCCGGGGAGGGTCATGAGTCAGTCGAAAACCGCCGGGCGGCCGCACCGCAGCGCCGCCCTGCGCTTCGTCTTCATCTGCGTGCTGCTCGACATCGTGGCGCTGGGGATCGTCATCCCGGTGCTGCCGCGGCTGATCCAGGACTTCAGCGGCGATCCGGCCAGCGCGGCCCGCTACATCGGCCTGTTCGCCGCGGTGTGGGCGCTGATGCAGTTCTTCGCCTCCCCGGTGCTCGGCGCGCTGTCGGACCGGTTCGGCCGCCGGCCGGTGCTGCTGCTCTCCATGGCCGGGCTGGGCGTCGACTTCGTGTTCATGGCGCTGGCCCCCAACCTCGCCTGGCTGTTCGTCGGGCGGATGATCTCCGGCGTCACCTCGGCGACCTATTCCATCGCCAATGCCTATGTGGCCGACGTCACCCCGCCGGACCAGCGCGCGGCGCGCTTCGGCCTGCTCAGCGTCGCCTTCGGGATCGGCTTCATCATCGGGCCGGCGATCGGCGGCCTGTTGGGCAGCCTCGATCCCCGCCTGCCGTTCTGGGGCGCGGCCGCGCTCTGCCTGCTGAACGCCCTCTACGGCCTGTTCGTGCTGCCGGAATCCCTGCCGGCCGACAAGCGCGCGCCGTTCAGCTTCCGGCTGGCCAATCCGGTGGGCTCGTTCGACCTCTACCGGGCGCGGCCGGGGCTCATGGGCCTGGCCGGCGTGATCTTCCTCTTCTACCTCTCGCACCAGGTGCTGCAGAGCACCTGGGTGCCCTACACCGTCTTCCGCTACGGCTGGTCGCCGGGCATGACCGGGATCAGCCTGGCGCTGGTGGGCGTCGCCTCGATCATCGTCCAGGCCCTGGTGGTGCCCCGCGCCGCCGGCCGGCTCGGTGAGCGCGGCATGCTGGCGACCGGCCTCCTGATCGGCGCCACCGGCTTCGCCGCCTTCGGCTGGGCGCCGACCACCACCGCCTTCATGGCGACGATCCTGCCGTTCGGCCTGATGGGCCTGGTCGGCCCCGGCCTGCAGGGGCTGATGAGCCGCGCCGTCTCGGAGACCGAGCAGGGCCGGCTGCAGGGCGCCAACATGGGCCTGATGGCCATCGCCGGCCTGGTCGGCCCGATCCTGTTCACCGAGGTGTTCGCCGAGGCGATCGGGCCCTGGCGCAGCTGGGCGCCAGTGGGCGCGCCCTTCTACCTGGCCGCCGCCCTCGTCGCCACGGCCCTGGTCCCGGCCTTCGCCGCCCAGCGGAACGCCCGCGCCGCGCCCTCGGCCGCCTGATGGAGACGCCGCTGACCACCGCCGCTGCGCCCGCGCCGCCGCGGCCTCGCCGCGAGGCCGCCTTCGGCTTCATCTACGCCAGCGCGCTGATGAACTCGGTGTCGTTCGGCATCATGATCCCGATCCTGCCGAACCTGATCAAGCAGTTCACCGGCGGCGACACCGCCTCGGCGGCGGAATGGACCCTGCTGTTCGGCGCCACCTGGGGCGTCATGCAGTTCATCTTCGGCCCGATCCTCGGCATGCTGTCGGACCGGGTGGGCCGGCGGCCGGTGCTGCTGATCTCGTTCTTCGGCCTGGCCGTGGACTTCCTGTTCATGGCCTTCGCGCCGACGCTCTGGTGGCTCTACCTGGGCCGCATCCTGAACGGCATGACCGCCGCCAGCTTCTCCACCGCCGGCGCCTACCTGGCCGACGTCACCCCGCCGGAGAAGCGCGCCAAGTCGTTCGGCATGCTGCAATCGGCCTTCTCCTTCGGCTTCATCATCGGCCCGACCATCGGGGGCTTGCTCGGCGAGCACAATCTGCGCCTGCCGTTCATCGCCGCCGCCGTGATCACCGCGGCCAACTGGTTCTACGGCCTGTTGATCCTGCCGGAGTCGCTGGCGCCCGAGCGGCGGCTGAAGGCCTTCGACTGGAAGCGGGCCAATCCGGTGGGCTCGCTCGGCCTGCTGCGCTCGCACCCGGGCCTGCTGGGCCTGGCCGGCGTCATCTTCCTGTTCCAGCTGTCGCAGGTCGTGCTGCCGACGATCTTCGTGCTCTACACCACCGAGCGCTACAGCTGGTCGCCGCGCATCCTGGGCTTCACCTTCCTGCTGACCGGCGTGCTGGGCGTGCTGGTGCAGATGTTCCTGGTGGGCCCGATCGTGGCGCGGCTCGGCGAGCGGCGCACCGTGCTGGCGGGCGCGCTGATCGGGGCGCTGGGCTTTGTCTGGTACGGCTGGGCGCCCACGGGCTGGCTCTACCTGGTCGGCGCGCCGATCTTCGCCTTCTCCGGCCTGATGATGCCGGGCCTGCAGGGGCTGATGACCCGGCGCGTGCCGCCCAACCAGCAGGGCCAGCTGCAGGGGGCCAACCAGAGCCTGCAGGGCATCGCCTCGATCGTCGGCCCCATCGTGTTCGGCGAGACCTTCGCCTGGTCGCTCCGGCACGACTCCACCCTGCATTCGCCGGGCCTGGCCATCTATCTGGCCGGCGGATTGCTGGGCCTGGCCTTCCTCCTGGCGCTGCGCACCGCCCGCCATCCGCAGGCCCAGCCTGGGCCCGAGCCGCAAGCCGCTTGATCCCACGCCATTTTTGCGCCTGAAAACTGGGCAGAGTGCAGGTCATCCACGACTTCCGGAGCGCCCTCGAGAAACCCATGCGCGACATCCGCGTCCTACTGCCCGCCATCGTCCTCGCCGCCTGCTCGCCCGGCGGCGCCAGCCAGGCCCAGAGCCCGCTGCCCGCGCCCACCCGCGTCGCGCCCACCAGCGCGGTGGCCCTGCGCCAGTCCTTCGCCCCCGTGGTGAAGAAGACCGCGGCCGCCGTGGTCAACATCTCGTCCAAGCGCACGGTGCGCCAGCAGGTGGATCCGTTCTGGGAGCTGTTCGGCATCGGCGCCCCGCGCGACCGGGTGGTGGGCTCGCTGGGCTCCGGGGTCATCGTCAGGCCCGACGGCATCATCGTCACCAACAACCACGTGGTCGAAGGCGGTCAGGAGATCACCGTCTCGCTCGCCGACCGCCGGGAGTTCCCGGCCCACGTCCTGCTGGCCGACCCGCGCACCGACCTGGCGATCCTCAAGATCGACCTGCCGAACGGCGAGAGGCTGCCGGCGCTGGCCAGCAACGACACCGGCGACCTGCAGGTGGGCGACCTGGCGCTGGCCATCGGCAACCCGTTCGGGGTCGGCCAGACGGTGACCAACGGCATCATCTCGGCCATGAACCGCACCGCCGATCCGTCGGGCGACGCGGCCTCCAGCTACATCCAGACCGACGCGGCCATCAATCCGGGCAACTCCGGCGGCCCGCTGGTCGACATGAACGGCGACATCATCGGCATCAACAGCTTCATCCTCTCGCGCTCCGGCACCTCGTCGGGGGTCGGCTTCGCCATCCCCGCGGCGCTGGTCAAGCGGGTGGTGGAGACGGCGCTGGGCGGCGGCCATTCCCTGGTCCGCGCCTGGACCGGCGCGCGGCTGCAGTCGGTGACGCCCGACATCGCCCGCAGCCTCGGCCTGGCGACCCCGCAGGGCGCGCTGGTGGCCGATGTCTGGCCCGGCGGTCCCGCCGCCCAGGCCGGCCTACGGCAGGGCGACGTGGTGACCGCCGTCGACGGCAGGGCGGTGGTCGACGCCTCGGGGGTCAACTACGCGGTCAGCACCCACCGCATGGGCGACCAGATCCGCCTCGGCGTCCGCCGTGGCCGGGGCGAGGCCCAGCAACTGACCCTGCGCGCCGAGGCGCCGCCCGCCAGCCCGGCCCGCGACGAGCGGGTGATCGCCGGCCGCAACCCGCTGCAGGGCGCGACGGTGGTCAACATCTCGCCGGCGGTGGCCGACCAGGTGGGCATCGACCCCTTCACCAACCCGGGCGTGATCATCACCGCCGGCGGCCAGGGCCTGGCGGCCCAGGCGGGCCTCAAGACCGGCGACATCATCCGCGCGGTCAACGGCCGCCGCGTGGCCACCGTGCGCGACCTGGTCACCGCCCTCGGCAACGGAGGCCGCGTCTGGCAGATCACCATCGAACGCGACGGCCAGGAGGCGACCGGCACGTTCCAGGTCTAGTCCGCGAGGGAGGGCTTTGTGCTAAGCCCTCGGCATGGCTGATCTCTTCGAAGCCGCCGGCCTGACCCCGCAGGCGCCGTCGCCGCTGGCCGACCGGCTGCGGCCGCAGAAGCTCGACGAGGTCGTCGGCCAGGATCACCTCTTGGGTCCCGAAGGGCCCATCCGCCGGATGGCCGAGGCCAAGCGCCTGTCGTCGATGATCCTCTGGGGCCCGCCCGGCACCGGCAAGACCACCATCGCCCGCCTGCTGGCCCGGGAGGCCGGCTATGAGTTCCAGCAGCTGTCGGCCGTGTTCTCCGGCGTCGCCGACCTGAAGAAGGCCTTCGAGGCCGCGCGCATGCGCCGGCTGGCCGGCCAGTCGACCTTGCTGTTCGTCGACGAGATCCACCGCTTCAACCGCGCCCAGCAGGACGGCTTCCTGCCGTTCGTGGAGGAGGGGATCGTCACCCTGGTGGGCGCCACCACCGAGAACCCATCCTTCGAGCTGAACGGGGCGCTGCTCTCGCGCTGCCAGGTGTTCGTGCTGAAGCGCCTGGACGACGCGGCCCTGGAGACCCTGCTGATGAAGGCCGAGGCCTTCGAGGGCCGGCCGCTGCCGCTGGAGCCCGAGGCCCGCAACGCGCTCAGCGCGCTCGCCGACGGCGACGGCCGCTATCTGCTGACGCTGGCCGAGACCCTGTTCAACATCGGCTCGGCCAAGCCGCTCTCGACGAAACAACTGGGCGAAGTGTTGCAGAAGCGCTCGCCGGCCTACGATAAGGACCGCGAGGAGCACTACAACCTCATCTCCGCCCTGCATAAGTCGATCCGCGGGTCGGACCCCGACGCGGCGCTCTACTGGCTGGCCCGCATGCTGGCCGGCGGCGAGGACCCGCTGTTCGTGGCCCGCCGGCTGATCCGCGCCGCCGCCGAGGACATCGGCGAGGCCGACCCCATGTCGCTGGTGCTGGCGAACGCCGCGAAGGACACCTACGACTTCCTGGGGAGCCCGGAAGGCGAGCTGGCGCTGGCGCAGCTGACCATCCACCTGGCCACGGCGCCCAAGTCCAACGCCGTCTACCGGGCCTATGGCGCGGCCATGAAGGCGGCCAAGGAGACGGGCTCCCTGATGCCGCCCAAGCACATCCTCAACGCCCCCACGCGGCTGATGAAGGACCTGGGCTACGGCAAGGGCTACGCCTACGACCACGACGCGCAGGAGGCCTTCTCCGGCCAGGACTACTTCCCCGACGAGATGGAGCGGCGGACCTTCTACGATCCCAAGGGCCTGGGGGCGGAAAAGCACATCCGCGAGCGCCTCGACCGCTGGGCGGAGCTGCGCGCCAAGAAGGGTAGCTGATCACCGATCATTGTTCTCTGTCTGACGGAGGGTGTAGCCTCGCGGCGCCAATCTCTGGGGAGGGACTGCAATGACTGCGACTGCGGATACGCCGCGCGCCGGCGCGCCATGGCACTATTGGGTCGTGACGGTAGTGGCGCTGTTCTGGAACGCCTTCGGGGCCTACGACTACTTCATGAGCAAGACGCAGGGCGACGCCTACCTGCGCAAGGCGGGCATGACCGATGTCCAGATCGCCCACATGCACGCCTATCCGGCCTGGATGACCGCCGACTGGGCGGTCGGGGTCTGGGGCGCGTTCCTGGGCGCGCTGCTGTTGCTCGCCCGGACCCGTTACGCCGTCCACGTCTTCGTCGTGTCGCTCGCGGCCTTCGTGGTGATGCTCGCCTACACCTACCTGCTCTCCGACGGCGCCAAGGCGATGGGTCAGCAGGGGATGATCTTCAACCTGGTGATCCTGGCGGGCTGCATCTTCTTTGCCTGGTATTCCTGGACCATGGCGAAGCGGGGCGTGCTCCGCTAGACCCTGTCCCGGTTGGCTGGCCAACCGGGATGAACAGGGTCGTCGCCTAGTTTTCTGACGCGCATCCTCATCGCCAAAGCGATTCCACTGTGGCGGGATGCGCGTTAGAGGCGGTGGGGTGAGCAAGCCCGCGCCCGCCCCTGTCGCCCTGACGCCGGCCGAGATCGCGTTCGTCCGCGGCCTCGTGATCTTCGAGGACGCGGAGCTGATCGCGCTTGCCAAGCCCGCCGGCCTCTCCAGCCAGGGCGGGCGGATCGCGGTGCACACCCTGGATGAGCTGCTGTGGGCCTTCGCCAGGCCTGGCAAGGCGCGCCCGCGGCTGATCCATCGGCTGGACCGCGACACCTCCGGGGTGATCCTGGCCGCCAAGACCAAGCCGGCGGCGGGCTTCCTCGGCAAGGCGATGATGGCCCGCCGCATCCACAAGACCTACCGCGCCATCGTCACCCCCGGCGCGCCGGATCCGCGCGGCGGGAGCATCGAGGCCGCCCTGCGCCGCGAGGAGATCGGCCGCGAGGCCTATATGCGCGTCTGCCCGCCCGACCACGCCGACGCCGAGACCGCCAAGACCCGCTACCGCACGCTGGCCGAAGGGCCGGGGGCCGCCCTGGTCGAGCTGTCGCCGGAGACCGGCCGCATGCACCAGCTGCGGGTGCACCTGGCCTCCATCGGCCGGCCGATCGCCGGCGACGCGCGCTACGGCGGCGCCCTGGTGGTGGCCGGCCAGCCCGTGCCGCGGCTGATGCTGCACGCCGGCGCGCTGAGCTTCCCGCATCCCGCCGGCGGGACCAAGCGCATCGAGGCCGAGGTCCCCGCCGACATGGCCGGCCTTGCGGCGGCGCTTGGGCTGGCGGAACGGGGCTAAGGCGCTGAACGTTTTGAGGGAACCATGAAACGCACGCTGCTCGCCATCCTCGCCTGCGCATCCCTCGCCGCCTGCGCCGCCGCCACCCATTTCCAGCCCATGACCGGTCGCGGCGGGGTCGGCTATTCCGAGTTGCGCATCGAGCCCGGCCGCTACCGGGTGACCTTCCAGGGCGGCCCGGGCGCGCCGGAGGCCCAGGTGCAGGACTACGCCCTGCTGCGCGCCGCCGACCTGGCGCTGGCCGAGGGCTACGACTGGTTCCGCATCGTCGACCGCAACATCCGCCAGACCGGCTACGGCGGCGCGAGCATCGGGCTCGGCGTCGGCGGCATGAGCTTCGGCCGCCATTCGGCGACCGGCGTCGGCGTCAGCTCCGGCTTCCCGATCAGCGGCGGCCCGTCGCTGCAGGCCTCGCTGGAGGTGATGATGGGCAAGGGCCCGCGCCCGGCCGGCCAGGACGTCTATGACCCCCGCGCCGTGCGCGCCTCGATCGGTCCGCGGGTCGTCTAGAGCTTCCCGTCCGGGCCGCCACGCCCCATAAGGCGGCCATGAGGGAAGTCCGCACCATCACCGTGGCGACTGGCGAGGAGGCCGTGCGCCTGGACCGCTGGTTCCGCCGGCGCTGGCCGCACCTCAGCCAGGGCCAGCTCGCCAAGCTGATCCGCTCGGGCCAGGTGCGGGTCAACGGCGGCCGCGCCAAGCCCGACACCCGCGTCGATCCCGGCGACCAGATCCGCGTGCCGCCGCTGCCCGACGCGCCGCCGCCCGGCGACCGCAACAAGATCGACAACCGCGACGCCATCTTCGCCAAGTCGCTGGTGATCTACGAGGACGAGGAGGTGCTGGCGCTCAACAAGCCCTCGGGCCTGGCCGTGCAGGGCGGCACCAAGACGGTCAACCACGTCGACCGGCTGCTGTCGGCCTGGGGCGAGGGGCTAGAGCGGCCGAGACTGGTCCACCGGCTCGACCGCGACACCTCCGGCGTGCTGGTGCTGGGCAAGACGCCGGGGGCCGCCGCCAAGCTGGCCGGGGCCTTCGCCAGGCGGAAGACCGAGAAGCACTACTGGGCCCTGGTCGCCGGCCTGCCGAAGCCCGCGGAGGGCGTGCTGGAGCTGCCGCTGGTCAAGCGCGGGGTCGGCGACCGCGAGATGGTGGTGCCGGCCGATCCCAAGGACCCCGACGGCGAGACCGCCAAGACCGAGTTCGTCACCCTGGCGCGGGCCGCCGACAAGGTGGCCTGGATGGCGCTGTGGCCGCACACCGGCCGCACCCACCAGCTGCGCGCCCACATGCTGGCCATCGGCCACCCGATCCTCGGCGACCCCAAGTACAACACCGAAGCCTCCCGCGCGCTGTCCGGCGAGCTGAAGCTGCAGCTCCACGCGCGGCGCCTGGTGCTGCCGCACCCCTCGCGGGGCCTGCTGATCCTGGAAGCCCCCACCAGCCGCGAGATGAAGGCCGGCTTCGAACGCTTCGGCTTCGACGAGCACGAGGCCGATCCGGAACCGTTCGCGAAGCGGAAGAAGCGGTAAGGGAACCGCAGAAAACGCAGAAATTCGCAGAAAGCCGCTGATCTTCCGCGTGTTTCTGCGTTTTCTGCGGTTTCCTGACTAGACCAGTCCCGTCACCGGCTTCGCCGCGGCGCTGTCCGGGAAGACGGTGGTGTCGAGGGCCGCGCGGTCCACGCCCAGGTGATCGTGCAGCAGGCCCTTGAACAGGCCGCGCATGTCGAGGGTGGGCGCGAGGTCGCGGTTTTCGAACAGGGCGGACGGCTTCAACCCCGGCCAGTCGCCGACGATGCCGCCGGGCTTCAGGGCGCCGCCGAGCAGCAGGGCCGTGGAGGCGGTGCCGTGGTCGGTGCCGCCGGTGCCGTTGACCCGGGCGGTGCGGCCGAACTCGGTGGCGACCACCACCACGGTGTTCTTCCACTCCGGCCCCAGCCCCTGGTGCAGGCCGTCCAGCACAGCGTCGAGGTAGGCGAGGCGGGTGGCGAGCTGGCCCTGGGCCGCGCCCTCGTTGGCGTGGGTGTCGAAGCCATCCAGCGACACCGCGGCGATCTGCGGCCCGCCGGCCTCGCGCATGAAGCCGGCCAGCGACAGGCCGAGCTTGCGCGCCGCCTCCTGGCCCTGGCGCTGATAGGCCTGCCCGGCCATGCCCGCCGGCTGCATCGGGCTGGTCTGGGTCATCGCGGCCGGCGTCACCGCCGCCTGGGCCGGCGACATCTGGGCGACGCTGGTCATGGCCTCCTGCGCCATGGCCTCGGTGGCCAGGCCGCGGGCCAGCGCCGGGCCAAGCAAGGCGTCGTTCTTGTAGAGATCCTGCAGCAGGGTCGGCAGGCGGGCCGAGCCGTCGACCACCTTGCCCGGCGACCAGGAGGCGTAGGGCGCCTTGCCGCGCAGCACGAGGGGGGCTGTGGGGCCGACCGACAGCGCGCTCACCTTGCGCACCCGGGCCAGGCTGTCGACCGTGCGGTTCAGCCAACCGGACGACGCGCCGTAGACTTGGTTCGCGCCGCTCTCCAGCACGTCCTGCGCCTCGAAGTGCGAGCGGGCGCGGTCCGGCGTCGCCACCGCCGGGACGATCCGCGCCTCGCCGGCCTTGGCCAGGGCATAGGTGGCCGAGAGCGCCGGGTTGAGCGCGAAGGTCGCGTCGAGCTTCAGCGCCTCGCCCTGCAGGGCGATCGGCCCGCGCAGGGCGGCGTAGTCGGGGTCGCCCACCGGGGCGGCGACGTTCAGCCCGTCCATGCCGCCGCGGCAGATCACGAACACGAACTTCTTCGTCTCGAGCCCGCCCTCGGCGGCCGCGAAGCTCTGGGTGGCCACGAACTGCAGGGAGAGGCCGAAGGCGCCAGCGGCGGCGAGCACGCCGCGTCTTGAATGACCTTTGGGGGAGGGGGAATGAGCGGTCATCGGCGTTGGAACTCCGGGGACATCAGCAGGAGCGCGAACCCTTCCGGGCGGCTCTCGGACCGGGCGATGGCGGTGGCGGTGGCGGGCGTCAGGCGGGCGCCCAGGGCGTCGGCGGCCAGCGCCTTGGGGTCGCGGCCCTGCACTGCCTGGGCAGCGAAGCCCTGCGCGAACTGCATGCGCTTGACGATGCCGTCGGGGGCGGCCCAGGCGTCGGCGTCCTCGCTCCAGCCCTTGGGCGAGCCGGGATCGAAGGGTTTCTGGCCGAGCGCCGTGAGGATCGGCCCCACCTGGCCGAAGGCCTGCGGCTGGCCGCCGGCGGCCCGGTAGCTGGAGACGATGAACTCGTAGGGCGTCTTGAACTTGGCGGGCTGCGGGGCCCAGGCCTCCGGGGCCTCGATCAGCGCCTCGGCCACCTTGGAGAGATCGCCGTCGGAACCCTTCCAGGCGCGCTCCAGCCGCGCGACCAGGGCCGGCGGCGGGTCGTCGGCCACGAAGTGCCGGGCGAGCTTCGTGCAGACGAACCGCGCGGTCTGCGGCTTCTCGGCCAGGTCGGAGAGGATGGCGGCGGCCTGGTCCTTGCCCCGCTGGTCGTAGCGCACGCCCATCACCAGCCGCTGGCCGGGTTCGTGGGCCAGGTCGCGGAACACCGGCACGCCGGCCTGTTCATCCGGCCCTCGGAAACCACCGATGGAAAACCCGGTCATGGCGCGGGCGAACTCGGTGACGTCGGCCTGGGAATAGCCGCCGTTCACGCCGACGGTATGCAGCTCCATGATCTCGCGGGCGAGGTTCTCGTTGAGGCCGAGGTTGCGCTGCACGACCGGCTGCAGCCGCGCGCCGACCCCGCGGCGGACCTGGCCGGCCCGCTGGGCGAGCAGGCTGTTGGGTCCCACCGACTGCACCTGGTCGAGATAGATCATCATCGCCGGGTGGGTCTCGACCGCGCCCAGGAGCTGGATGAAGCGGCCGAACACGTGCGGCCGGATCGCCTCGGCCTCGTAGGGGCCGACCACCGTCGCGGTCTGCAGGTTCTTGGCCGCCACCGTGAAGTGGTTGGTCCAGAACAGGGTCCAGCGCTCGCGGAAGCCGGCCGGCGTGGCCGTCGCCAGCTGCACCCGCGACAGGAAGTCCACCTGGGTGTCGTCGCGCAGCAGCTTCTGGGCGAGCTTCACCGGATCGCGCTGTTCGGGGCTTGCCTGGCCGGTCCCGGTGGCCGCGACCGCCGGCCTCTCCATGCGCTTTTGCTGCTGGAACTCGCGCAGGTCGGCGATGCGCTGGGCGGCGGTCTCTCCGCCCGAGACGGGCAGGTCGCCGCCCTCGCGGCGGATCTGCGCCTTCAGCCAGCCCTGCGGGTCGCGGGACGCCTCGGCGATCTCGCCCGGCCGCGCGCCCAGCCCGAAGCGGGTGGCGGCGATGGCGGCTTTGAGCTCACGATCGGTGGCGGCCACGGAACGCCTCCTTGCAACGTCGCGTCTTCATGGCCATTCCACGGGCGGGCGCGACCGATCCGTCGCGCCCTGGGAGACCACGGTGGCCAGAGGATACCGCGAACCCCTTGAGAAGCCTCGCCGCTTCTACAAGGCCGTCAGCGTCGCCGAGGAGGAGGGCGGATTTGCGATCCGCCTCGACGACCGGGCCGTGCGCACCCCGAGAGGCGGCCACCTCAAATTGCCGACCCGGGCGCTGGCCGAACTGGTCGCCGCCGAGTGGGCCGCCCAGGGCGAGGTGCTGGAGATGGCCGGCATGCACGCCACGCGGCTGGCCAACACCGCCATCGAGGCGATCCCGCTGGCGCGCGCCGAGACCGCCGACACGGTGGCCAGCTACGCGGCCTCCGACCTGCTCTGCTACCGGGCCGAGGCGCCCCGGGCCCTGGTCAAGCGCCAGTCGCAGCACTGGGACCCGGTGCTGGCCCGCATCGAGGCCGAGGCCAAGCTGTCGTTCCTGCGCGCCGCCGGCATCGTCCACCAGCCGCAGCCCGAGGCCACCTTGCAGCAGGTGCGCGAGATCGCGCTGGCGGAGGACGACTTCGCCCTGGCGGGCCTCGCCTTCGGGGCCGGCCTGTTCGGCTCGGCCATCCTCGCCATCTCCCTGCAGCGCGGCTGGCTGACCGGCCAGCAGGCCTTCGAGCTCTCCCGCCTCGACGAGGCCTGGCAGGAGGAGCAGTGGGGCGCCGACGAGGAGGCCGTCGAGCGCACCGAACGCCTGCGCGGCGAGGCCGTGATGCTGGAGCGCTGGTTCCGGGCTCTCGCGGCGTGAACTTGCGCGGCCACGCTGCCGCGACTACCCCTTCCTCGACAGTTTCGTGATGGGGGCCGCGTGAAGGACATCCTGCAAGAGCTTGAGAAGCGTCGCGAGACCGCCCGGCAGGGCGGCGGCGAACGGCGGATCGCCAGCCAGCACGCCAAGGGCAAGCTCACCGCCCGCGAACGCGTCGACCTGCTGCTGGACGAGGGCTCCTTCGAGGAGTTCGACATGTTCGTCGAGCACCGCGCCACCGACTTCGGCATGGCCGACCAGAAGGTGCCGGGCGACGGGGTGGTCACCGGCTGGGGCCGCATCAACGGCCGCCTGGTGTTCGTGTTCTCCAAAGACTTCACGGTGTTCGGCGGCTCGCTGTCGGGCGCCCACGCGCAGAAGATCCTCAAGGTGCAGGGCCAGGCGCTGAAGATGGGCGCGCCGATCATCGGCCTGTTCGACGCCGGCGGCGCCCGCATCCAGGAAGGCGTCGAGAGCCTGGCCGGCTACGCCGACATCTTCCTGCAGAACACCCTGGCCTCCGGCGTCATCCCGCAGATCAGCGTGATCATGGGTCCCTGCGCCGGCGGCGACGTCTATTCGCCGGCCATCACCGACTTCATCTTCATGGTGAAGGACACCTCCTACATGTACGTGACCGGTCCCGACGTGGTGAAGACCGTCACCCACGAGGACGTCACCCACGAGGACCTGGGCGGCTACCGCATCCACGCCATGAAATCGGGCGTCGCCGACGGGGCCTTCGAGAACGACCTGGAGGCCCTGACCCAGGTCCGCCGGCTGATCGACTTCCTGCCGCTCTCCAACCGCGAGAAGCCGCCGGTGCGCGAGAGCTTCGACGAGCCCTACCGCGACGACGCCTCGCTCGACACCCTGATCCCGGCCAATCCCAACAAGCCCTACGACATGAAGGAGCTGATCCTCAAGGTCGTGGACGAGGCCGATTTCTTCGAGATTTCACCGGACTACGCCAAGAACATCATCGTCGGCTTCGCCCGCCTCGACGGCATGCCGGTGGGCATCGTCGCCAACCAGCCGCAGGTGCTGGCCGGCGTGCTGGACATCGACGCCTCCCGCAAGGCCGCCCGCTTCGTGCGCTTCTGCGACGCCTTCGAGATCCCGCTGATCACCTTCGTCGACGTGCCCGGCTTCATGCCCGGCACCCGCCAGGAGCAGGGCGGCCTGATCCGCCATGGGGCCAAGCTGCTGTTCGCCTTCGCCGAGGCCACCGTGCCGAAGATCACCCTGATCACCCGCAAGGCCTATGGCGGCGCCTATGACGTGATGAGCTCCAAGCACATCCGCGGCGACGTCAACTACGCCTGGCCGACGGCCGAGATCGCGGTGATGGGCTCAAAAGGCGCGGTGGAGATCATCTTCCGCAACCAGTCGCCCGAACAGCTCGT
>JAQGIV010000021.1 GCA_028290945.1 Phenylobacterium sp.
AAATAGGCGTCCTCCATGGCGTCGGCCCAGGCTTCGCAGTCGGGGTCGGCCCTGGAAAGCCGCACCCGCGCGTCATAGGCGGCGTTCTCGTGATAGCGCCTGAGCGCCGCGGCGGCGTCGGACCCGCGGCCGCCGCGGAAGATCGTCTCGGTGGCGCCGTAGAGCTCGCGGATGAGCTGGCCCTTCCAGCCGTTCCACACGCCCGGACCCACGGCGCGGATGTCGGCGACGGTCAGCACCAGCAGCAGGCGCAGCCGCTCCGGCGTCTCGACGATGCGGGCGAAGTCGCCGACCGTGCGCGGGTCGGAGACATCGCGCTTCTGGGCGAAGTCGCTCATCACCAGGTGGTGCTCGACCAGCCAGGCCACCAGCTCGATCTTCGAGCGCTCCAGCCCCAGCCGCTCGCAGGCCTGCCGCGCGGCGCGCGCCCCGGCCTTCTCCTGGCCGCCCGCCCCGCCCTTGCCGGTGTCGTGCAGCAGCATGGCCAGGAACAGGGCCTCGCGGTCCTCGATCAGCGGCATCACCGCCGTCGACAGCGGATGGTCCTCGGCGAAGCGGCCGGCGGCGATGTCGGCGATCACGCCCACGGCCCGGAGCGTGTGCTCGTCCACCGTATAGGAGTGGTACATGTTGAACTGCATCTGGGCGACGATGCGCCCGAACTCCGGGACGAAGCGGCCGAGCACGCCGGCCTCGGTCATCAGGGTCAGCGTCCGCTGCGGGTCTCGCCCGCGGGCCAGGATGTCCAGGAACACCTTGGCCGCATGGCGGTCGCGCCGCACCGCCGAGGTGATCAGCGCCGAGGCGCGGGTGGCCGCGGTGAAGGCGTCGGGGTGGAAGTCGAGGTTGCGGGCGTCGGCGATCTTGAACAGCCGCAGCAGGTTGATCGGGTCGGCCTCGAACACCTCGATGCCGTCCACGTCGAGGCGGCCGCCCACCTCGTGGAAGCCGGGGACGTCCAGCGGCTTGCGCTTCAGCCGGCGGCCCGGCAGCAGGCGCGACAGCCCGCGCGGCGCGCTCTTCACCCGCTCGGCCTCCAGCTTGGCGGCGAACACCCGGGTCAGCGCGCCGACCTCCTTGGCGATCAGGAAATAGCGCCGCATGAACCGCTCGACGGCCGGGTTGTCCGGCCGGTCGCCATAGCCCATCCGGCTGGCGATCTCCGGCTGCAGGTCGAAGGTCAGCCGCTCCTCCGGCCGGCCGGTGGCGAAGTGCAGGTGGCTGCGCACCGCCCACAGGAAGTCGAACGAGCGGATGAAGGCGCGCACCTCGCGGCCGGTGAACATCTCCAGCTGCAGCACCTTCTCGATGCTCTCGCCGGGATGCAGGTACTGGGCGATCCAGAACAGGGTGTTGAGGTCGCGAAGCCCCCCCTTGCCCTCCTTGACGTTGGGCTCGACCATGTAGCGGCTGGCGCCGGCCCGGGCATGGCGCTCGTCGCGCTCGCGCAGCTTGGCGGCCACGAACTCCGCGCCGGTGCCCTTGACCACATCGTGGTTGAACCGCTTGACCAGCTCGGCGGCCAGGGCCTCGTCGCCGGTCAGCCGCCGGGCCTCGAGGATCGAGGTGCGGATGGTGTAGTCCTCGCGGGCGAGCTTGATGCACTCCTCGACGGTCCGCGAGGCGTGGCCCACTTTGAAGCCCAGGTCCCACAGGGCGTAGAGCATGTATTCGATCACGCTCTCCACGTGGGCGGTCTGCTTGTAGGGCCGCAGGAACAGCAGATCGATGTCGGAGAAGGGCGCCAGCGTGTGTCGCCCGTAGCCGCCCACCGCCAGCAGCGCCAACCGCTCGCCCTCGGTGGGGTTGCGGGCGCGGAACACGTGCACGGTGGTGAAGTCCCAGAGCGCCGAGACCACCTCGTCGGTGACCCCCGACAGCAGCCGCGCCGTCTCGATGCCGCCGGCCCCGTTCTCCAGCCGCTCCTTGGCGATCATCCGGCCGCGGAACAGGGCCGCCTTGAGGATCTCCAGCGCCGCCTTCCGTTGCGCGGTCTCGTCGCCCAGGTGCTCCAGCGCGGCCCCGCTGAGCTGCGCGCGCAGCTTCACGCCGTCGACGACGTACTCGATGCGGGTGGGGCGCAGGCGGGGCGGCATGGGACGGATATAGGCCGATCCGCTGCGCGGCGTCAGGCCTCGCTGGCGAGATGCCGCGACCAGGCGATTCCGGCGACCAGCGGCACGGCGGTGCAGGCGGCGATGGCCACGCCAAGGGCGTTTCCGTCCCGCAGCAGGAAGCCCAGGGCCAGGAGGACAAAGCCACCCGCGAACATGGCGCGGCCGGTGAAGCGATGGGTCTTGTCCCAGACGCCCGCATCGGCCAGCGTCCAGGGCGTCTTGAGGCCGAAGACCGCATTCTGGCGCGCCTTGCCCAGGTGATTGCCGACCGCCATCAACAAGGCGCCCGTGGCGGCGGCGACCGGCCGCATGACGTCGAAGGCGGGATCGAAGGCGCGGCCGACCAGGGCGTACTCAACGACCAGCAGCAGGCCGACGACCGCCACCAACGTCGTCTCGTAGGGCTTCGCAGCGGCCGCGATCCCGTTGAACCTGGCGCCCACGGCGAAGGACAGGGTCACGATCAGCGAGACCAACGGCATCAGCCAGACCAGATCGCGCGAGACGCCGACGTGGCGGACGCCGTCCAGGCCGAGGACATTGATCGGCACGCCCGCGCCGTCGGGCAGCCCGTTCCAGGCCGCGAAGGCGACTGCGGTGTTGACGGCCACCAGGACGGCGGCGGC
>JAQGIV010000030.1 GCA_028290945.1 Phenylobacterium sp.
TGCCGGTGGAGGAGATCCAGCGCGGCATCAAGCACGGCGTGCGCAAGATCAACATCGACACCGACAACCGGATGGCCATGACCGGCGCCATCCGCAAGGTGTTCGCCGAGCACCCCGGCGAGTTCGACCCGCGCAAGTACCTGAAGCCGGCCATGGAGGCCATGCGCGCGGTCTGCCAGCAGCGGTTCGAGGAGTTCGGCACGGCCGGCTGGGCCAGCAAGATCAAGCCGGTCCCGATGTCGGCCATGGCCAAGCGCTACGCGGCCGGCGAGCTGGCGCCGAAGATCGGCATCACCCGCCAGGCCGCCGAATAGGGCGGTGCGGAACTTGCCGGGCCGCCTCGCGATTGGTCTGGCCATCATGCGCAAGCACGCGGTCGTCCTCAGCTTGGCCTTCGTGGGCCTCGCCGCCTTTGCGGTGTTCGCCGGCTGGGCCTTCTTCGAGGGTTCCAAGCTGGGCGGCGGCTGGCGCAGCCTGGGGCCGATCTGGCCCTATGTGGCCGGCGGCCTGCTGGTGGTGGCGGCGCTCGCCGGCTTCCTGATGTGGCTGGCCTTCTACTCGGCCAACCACGGCTACGACGAGCCTTACGACGTGGACAAGCGCTAGGCCTCGATCGGCGCGCCGCGCATCTCCTTCACGAAGAAGAAGCCGATCACCGCCGTGAGCGCGGCGACCGTCACCGGATACCAGAGGCCGTAGTAGATGTTGCCCGTGGCGGCCACCATGGCGAAGGCCGTGGTGGGGAGAAACCCCCCGAACCAGCCGTTGCCGATGTGATAGGGCAGCGACATGGAGGTGTAGCGGATCCTGGCCGGGAACATCTCCACCAGCGCCGCCGCCACCGGCCCGTAGACCATGGTCACATAGAGCACGAGCAGCCAAAGCAGGCCCACCACCAGCGGCCGGTTGAGCTTCGCCGGATCGGCCTTGGCCGGATAGCCGGCCGACTTCAGCGACGCGCCCAGCGACTTGGTCCAGGCGGCCTTCTGGGTCTTCAGCTGGGCCGCGGGCAGCAGCTCGCCGCGGAAGCTCGGGACCACCGCCCCGCCGATCCTCACCACGGCGACGGCGCCGGCGGGCGCGGCCTGGTTGGCGTAGGACACCCCGGCGCCGGCCAGCGCCGATTTCGCCAGGTCGCACGACGAGGCGAAGACCTGCTTGCCTACCGGATCGAACTGGAAGGCGCAGTCGGCGGGGTCGGCCACCACCGTCACCGGCGCGTGGCTGGTGGCCGCCGCCAGGTCCGGATTGGCCGCCACGGTGATCGCCTTGAAGATCGGGAAGTAGGTCGCCGCCGCCAGCAGGCAGCCGGCCAGGATCACCGGCTTACGGCCGATCTTGTCGGAGAGCCACCCGAACACCACAAAGAACGGCGTCCCGAGCAGCAGGGCGATCGCCACGAGGCTGTTGGTCAGGGCGCCGTCGACCTTCAGAATCTTCTCGAGGAAGAACAGCGAATAGAACTGGCCGGTGTACCAGACCACCGCCTGGCCGGCGGTGAGCCCGGCCAGCGCCAGGATGACGAGCTTCAGGTTCGACCACTGGCCGAAGCTCTCGGCCAGCGGCTTCTTCGAGGCCTTGCCCTCGGCGACCATCTTCTGGAACACCGGGCTCTCGTTGAGCCGCAGGCGGATCCACATGGAGACCGCGAGCAGCGCAGCCGAAACCAGGAAGGGCACGCGCCAGCCCCAGGCCTTGAAGGCGTCCTCGCCGATCCGCCCGCGCACCAGCAGGATGACCACCAGGCTCAGGAACAGGCCGAAGGTGGCGGTGATCTGGATCCAGCTGGTGTAGAGGCCGCGCTTCCCCTCCGGCGCATGCTCGGCGACGTAGGTGGCGGCCCCGCCGTACTCGCCGCCCAGCGCCAGGCCCTGGATCAGCCGCATGAGGATCAGGGCGATGGGCGCGGCGACCCCAATCTTGGCGTAGCTGGGCAAGAGGCCCACCGCGAAGGTCGAGAGCCCCATCAGCACCATGGTCACCAGGAAGGTGTTCTTGCGGCCCCAGAGGTCGCCCAGCCGGCCGAACACCAGCGCCCCGAACGGCCTGACCGCGAACCCGGCCGCAAACGCCAGCAGCGCGAAGATATAGCCGGTGGTGGCGTTCACGCCGGAGAAGAACTGCTCGGAGATGAACCCGGCCAGCGAGCCGTAGAGGTAGAAGTCGTACCATTCGAAGACCGTGCCGGCCGAAGCCCCGCCGATCACCAGCCAGGTCCTGCCGCCCACCCGCGCGGGCGCGCCTGCCGTCGCCGCCACCATCGTCGTTTCCCCGCAAACTCTGTTCTTGGGGCGAGCCTAGCGCGCGGCGCGCCTTGCCGGCTAGTGCACCGTCGGATTGCCCCGGTTCTTCCGCCAGAGCTCCTCGGTCAGCACATTGGCGAAGCCGATCCAGCCGACGTAGGGCGCGACCATGCCGGCGGCCGGCGCGTCCACCTGCCGGGCCCGCCAGACATAGGCGCCGGCCGTGCCCAGCGCGGTGGTGGCGGTGGCGAGCTGGCCGCCCAGCCGGCGGGGCCCCAGCGCCATCCAGGCGGCGTTCAGCGCCTGCACGAAGCCCCAGAGCGCCAGGGCCTGGCTGCGGGCCGGGCTCTTCGGCGCATTCCAGATGCGCAGGCCCGACAGGGTGAGCGCCAGGAACAGCGGCGGCCAGATCAGCGAGAACACCGGCCGGGGCGGGATGATCTTCGGCTTCTCCAGCTCCTCATAGTCGGAATAGGCCTCCGGATGGTCCTCGGTGGGCGCGTTCATCCGGGCGATGATCGCCGAGGCCACCACCGCGCCGGCGGTCAGGCCCAGGCCGATCAGGATGTGCTGCGCCGATCGTCCACGGCTATTGGCGAGGCTGTCGACAGCCCCGCGGACGCTGATGTTCGCCACCACTGGCCTCCCACGCTCCGATGGTCGGGAAATCCCCGGGCGCCGCCCTCGGTTCCGGCCCAGCTTGGGTCTATGCGTCCGTCTGTCGCAGGCCGGGCAAGCGGCGCTGTGCGTTTATGCCCAGAGGTGCGCGGCGACGGGCCTGCGCATCCAGGGTTGGCCGATGCATTTCGACGCGCTCCTGCTGTCGCGGTTGCAGTTCGGCTTCACGATCGCCTTCCACATCATCTTCCCGAGCTTCACCATCGGCCTGGCGAGCTACCTGGCCGTGCTCGAAGGCCTGTGGCTGACCACCAAGAACGCGGTGTTCCGCGACCTCTACCTCTTCTGGATCAAGATCTTCGCCATCTCCTTCGGCATGGGCGTGGTCTCGGGCGTGGTCCTGTCCTACGAGATCGGCGCCAACTGGAGCGTCTATTCGACGGTCGCCTCGCCGGTGATCGGGCCGCTCTTCGCCTTCGAGGTGCTGGCCGCCTTCTTCATGGAGGCGAGCTTCCTGGGCGTCATGCTGTTCGGCTGGCGCAAGGTCGGTCCGCGCCTGCATTTGCTGGCCACGGCGCTGGTGGCCGTGGGCACCCTCGTCTCGGCGTTCTGGATCATCTCGGCCAACAGCTGGATGCAGCACCCGACCGGCTTCACCCGGCTGGCCGACGGCAGCCTGCGCGCCGTCGACTGGATGGCCGTGATCTTCTCGCCGAGCTTCCCCTACCGCTTCGTCCACATGGTGCTGGCCGCCTACCTGACCACCTCGCTGGTGGTGGGCGCGGCCTCGGCCTGGCGGCTGCTGCGCGATCCGGAGGAGGACGAGAGCTGCGTCGCCCTGAAGATGGCCATCGGCATGTTCGCCATCGCCGCGCCCCTGCAGCTGGTGGCCGGCGACCTGTCGGGCAAGCAGGTGGAGCAGCTGCAGCCGGCCAAGCTCGCCGCCATCGAGGCCTTCTGGGAGACCCGCACCGAGCAGCCGTTCCACGTGGTCGCCATCCCCGACCGCACGCAGGCGACCAACCATTTCGTGGTCTCGATCCCCAAGCTCGGCAGCTGGATCACCGCCGGGCGCACCGACGCCGAGGTCAAGGGCCTGAAGGATTTCGCGCCTGAAGATCGGCCGCCGGTCTGGCTGGTGTTCTGGGCGTTCCGGGTGATGGTCGGCCTGGGCCTGGCGATGATCGGGCTCGGGCTGTGGGGCGGCTATCTCTGCTGGCGCAGCGAGCCGGCGCACGCCCGCTGGTTCCTGCGGGCCATGGTGGCCATGGGGCCCGCCGGGTTCGTGGCCGTCGTCGCCGGCTGGATCGTCGCCGAGGTCGGCCGCCAGCCCTATGTGATCTATGGCGTGCTGCGCACCGCCGACGCGGTGTCGCCGGTGGGCGCCGGCGTGGTCTCGGCCTCGCTGCTGGGGTTCATGGTCATCTACGCGATCATCTTCAGCGTCGGCGCGCTCTACATCCTGCGGCTGATCGGCCGGGGCCCGTCGCACGTGGAGCCGGAAGCGCCGCGCCGCGGGCGTCCGCCGGGCTATGCCCTGGCCGCCGCGCCCGACGAGTCGGAGGCGGCGGCGCCATGAGCCTCGACCTGCCGCTGATCTGGGCCACGATCCTGGCCATCGCCGTCCTGATGTACGTGATGCTCGACGGCTTCGACCTCGGCATCGGCATCCTCTTCCCGTTCGCCGCGCCGGCCGAGCGCGACGTGATGATGGAGACCGTCGCCCCCATCTGGGACGGCAACGAGACCTGGCTGGTGCTGGGCGGCGGCGGCCTGTTCGCGGCCTTCCCCAGGGCCTACGCGGTGCTGATGCCGGGGCTCTACATCCCGATCCTGCTGATGCTGATGGCGCTGATCTTCCGCGGCGTCGCCTTCGAGTTCCGACTGAGCGGCCGCCGGCGCGGCAAGCGGTTCTGGACCGCGGCCTTCGCCGGCGGCTCGATCACAGCCACCATCGCCCAGGGCCTGGTGCTGGGCGGCTTCGTCCAGGGGCTCATCCTGAAGGGCGGCCAGTTCGCCGGCGGGCCCTTCGACTGGCTCACCGGCTATTCCCTGCTCACCGCCGCGGGCCTGATGGCAGGATACGCCCTGTTGGGCGCAACCTGGCTGGTCTGGCGCACCCAGGGCGAGCTGCACGACAAGGCCGCCCGCGCGGCCGCTATCGCCGTGGCCGCGGTGGCGGTGATGCTGGCCATCGTCAGCGGCGCGACGCTGCTGGTCCATCCGCTGGTGGCGGCGCGCTGGGGCTTCCAGCACGGGACCTTCGACCTCGTCCGCCTGGCCCGGCTCCTGCCGATCCCGATGCTGGGCGCGGTCGGCCTCGCGGTGATCGCGCTCGCCCTGCGGCGGCGCTCGCAGGTGCTGCCGTTCCTCGGGACGCTGCTGGTGTTCCTGTCCGGCTACCTCGGCCTCGCCGCCAGCTTCTTCCCCTATGTGGCGCCTTACCAGATGACCTATCGGCAGGCCGCCAATCCGGACAACACGCTGGCCCTGCTGCTGGGCGGCGCCGCGATCCTGCTGCCGGCCATCCTCGGCTACAGCCTGTGGGTCTATTGGATCTTCCGCGGCAAGGTGGGCGCCGATGCCGCGGCCTATCATTGAGCCGCCGCCCGCGCCGGACACGCCGCTGCGGCCGCTGCGCACCCGGCTCGGCTGGTTCGCGGGCCTGGCGCTCGGCAGCGCGCTCGCCACCATCGCCGTCGCCTGGCTCTTGAAGGCGCTGCTCAGATAGCGTCTAGGGGGCCATGGCCACCCCGCTCTGCCGCCTCTACCTGATCACCCCGCCTCGGCTCGACGACCTGGCGGGCTTCGGCCACACCCTGGCCCACGCACTCGACGCCGGCGACGTGGCGGCCCTGCAGATCCGGCTGAAGGACGTTGCCGACGACATCGTCGCCGCCGCGGTCGATGCGCTGACGCCGATCGCCGCCGCGCGCGGCGTGGCGGTGATCCTCAACGACCGGCCGGACCTGGCGGCGAAGCTCGGCTGCGACGGCGTGCACATCGGCCAGGACGACGGCTCCATCGCCGAGGCCCGCCGCCTGATGGGCAAGGACCGCATGGTCGGCGTCACCTGCCACGACAGCCGCCACCTGGCCATGGAGGCCGCCGAGGCCGGCGCGGACTATGTGGCCTTCGGCGCCTTCTTCCCGACCACCACCAAGGAGGCCGTCGGCCATCCCGACCTGGAGATCCTGACCATCTGGCAGGAGATCATGCAGATCCCCTGCGTGGCCATCGGCGGCATCAAGGTGGAGAACGCCGCGACGCTGGCCGCCGCCGGGGCGGACTTCCTGGCGGTCTCGGCGGGCATCTGGTCGTACGGCGAAGGCCCAGCGGCCGCCGTGGCGGCGCTGAACGCCGAGATCGCCAAGGGGCTTTCCGAGCGCCCCTAGGGGGAACGCGGAAACTCCGCCGCGCCGGCCGGCGGCTCGACCCAGCTGGCCTTGTAGTCGGCCCAGATCAGCCGCTGCGGCGCCGGAAAATCCTTGTCGGCGAAGGCGCCGGCGGCGACGGCGATGCGGCCGGGCCGCGCCAGGGCCTCCCACCAGACCGTCGATCCACAGGCGGGGCAGAAGCGGAAGAACAGCGGCTTGCCGCTGGCCCCCAGGCGCTCGAACACCGTCGCCTCGCCCCATTGGCCGACCACGTGCTCCTCCTGGAAGAAGGCGGTGACGCCGAAGGCCGAGCCGGTCCGCCGCTGACAGGCCTGGCAGGCGCAGCTCGACACATATTCCGGGTCGCCGGACAGCTTGATGGTCAGCGCCCCACAGCAGCAACTGGCCTCGCGAATCCTGGTCTCGGCCATGGCCCTCTCCCTGCGTTCAAGCCGGACAATGCGAGCGCCGGAGACGCCCCGCAACCGCCCGCCTTGCTTTGCAGCACCTCCGCCCCTAGGTTCCGCCGCCCATGAGCACCCAATCCGCCCTGCTGAAAGTGATGAGCGACGCCGCGCGCAAGGCGGCCCG
This sequence comes from Phenylobacterium sp., assembly GCA_028290945.1. Taxonomy (GTDB): domain Bacteria; phylum Pseudomonadota; class Alphaproteobacteria; order Caulobacterales; family Caulobacteraceae; genus Phenylobacterium. Next base: position 6,830 of record JAQGIV010000030.1, read on the forward strand.
GGGGCTCAACCGCGACTTCGGCGAGCTGGCCGAGCTGCAGGTGGCCAAGAAGGCGCCCGCCGACTTCGTCTCCGCCGCCGACCTGAAGTCCGAGCAGGTGATCTTCGAGCAGCTCTCCAAGGCGCGCCCCGGCTACGGCTTCCTGGCCGAGGAGCGCGGCATGATCGAGGGCACCGACAAGACCCACACCTGGATCGTCGACCCGCTGGACGGCACCACCAACTTCCTGCACGCCATCCCGCACTTCGCCATCACCATCGCCCTGCAGCGCGAGGGCCAGGTGGTGGCGGCGATCACCCACAACCCGGTCACCAACGAGCTGTTCTGGGCCGAGAAGGGCAAGGGCGCCTTCGTCAACGACCGGCGCCTCAGGGTCGCGGCCCGCACGCGGATGGACGAGGCGGTGCTGGCCACCGGCATCCCGGTCCTCGGCCACGGCCAGCACGCCCGGTTCCTCAAGGAGCTGCACCAGGTCAGCCAGCGGGTGGCCGGCGTCCGCCGCTTCGGCTCCGCGGCGCTGGATCTCGCCTGGATCGCGGCCGGCCGCTACGACGGCTACTGGGAGCGCGACCTGAAGTCCTGGGACATGGCGGCCGGGATGCTGCTGGTCACCGAGGCGGGTGGCCGGGTGAGCGACGCCGACGGCGAGGACGACGTGCTGGGCGCGGGCTCGATCTGCGCCGGCAACCTGGAGATCCAGCCGCAGCTGCTGGAGTGGCTGCGCGCCGCCAAATAGGCAAACCGTCACCGGACTCTGTAAGCTGCGCCCTATGCAGCTGACCCGTCGCGCGCTCGCCGCCATCCCCGCCCTCGCCGCGCTTCCGGCGCTCGCCGAGCCCAGGGCTCGCAAGCGCCCGCCAAGTCGCCCCCTGGCCATCGCCCACCGCGGCGCGAGCGGCGAGCGGCCCGAGCACACGCTGATGGGCTACCGGCTGGCCATCGCCGAGGGCGCCGACTTCATCGAACCGGACCTGGTGCCCACCAAGGACGGCCACCTGGTGGTCCGCCACGAGAACGAGATCGGCGGCACCACCGACGTCGCCAGACATCCCGAGTTCGCGAGCCGCAAGACCACCAAGCTCATCGACGGCCAGAAGATCGAGGGCTGGTTCACCGAGGACTTCACCCTGGCCGAGCTGAAGACCCTGCGGGCCCGCGAGCGGCTGCCGCAGCTGCGGCCGGAAAGCGCGAAATTCGACGGCCTGGAACCGATCCCGACCTACCAGGAGATGCTCGACCTGGCGAAGGCCGAGAGCCGCCGGCTGGGCCGTCCGATCGGCACCTATCCGGAGATGAAGCACCCGACCTATTTCGCCGCCATCGGCCTGCCGCTGGAGCACCGGCTGCTCGACACGCTGAAGAAGAACGACCTGAACTCCAGGACCGCGCCGGTGTTCGTGCAATGCTTCGAGGTCGGCGCGCTGAAGACCTTCAGGCAGCTCTCGAAGGCGCCGCTGGTGCAGCTGGTCTCGGTGGCCGGCGGCCCGGCCGACCTGCCCGGCGTCAGCTACAAGGAGATGGTCACCGCCGAGGGCGTGAAGCGGATCGCGGCCTATGCCGACGGGCTCGGCCCGGAGACGCCGCTGGTGATCCCGGTGGTCGACGGCGGCCTCGGTCCCGCCACCTCGCTGGTGACCGACGCCCACGCCCACGGCCTGAAGGTGCATCCCTGGACGGTGCGGGCGGAGAACGCCTTCCTGCCGCCCAAGCTCAGGCGCGGGACCTCGCCCGCCGACCACGGCGATGTGGACGCGCTCTACGAGGCGCTGTGGATGAGCGGCATCGACGGCCTGTTCAGCGACTTCACGGGGCTGTCGGTGGCGGTCAGGAACCGGCTGTTCCCAGCCTGAACCACCGCTCATCCCCGCGAAGGCGGGGACCCAAGCGGCGTTTCGACCGCGTGGGCTTTGCTCGCCTGGACTCGGCTTGGATCCCCGCCTGCGCGGGGACGAGCGGAGACGAGAGCTAGGCCGCCTGGCCGAACTGCAAGGCCGCCAGCCGGGCGTAGAGCCCGTTCTTCGCCACCAGCTCGTGGTGCGAGCCCTGCTCGACCACCCGGCCCTCGTCCATGACCACGATGCGGTCGGCCTTGAGCACGGTGGCCAGCCGGTGGGCGATGACCAGCGTCGTGCGGCCCTGCATGGCCTCGTCCAGCGCCCGCTGCACCAGCCGCTCGTTCTCGGCGTCCAGCGCGCTGGTGGCCTCGTCGAGCAGCAGGATCGGCGCCTGGCGCACCAGGGCTCGCGCAATGGCCAGCCGCTGGCGCTGGCCGCCGGAGAGGCTGCGGGCCCGCTCGCCGACCGGGGTGTCGAGGCCCTGCGGCAGGGCCTTCAGGAAGGTTTCGGCCTGGGCGGCGCGGATCGCCGCCTCGATGGCCTCGTCGTCGGCGCTCGCGCGGCCGAAGCGGATGTTGTCGGCGGCCGAGCCGGAGAACAGCGGCGAATCCTGGGCCACCAGCGCCATCCGCGCCCGCACCTCCGCCGGATCGGCGTCGCGCACGTCGACGCCGTCCACCAGCACCCGGCCGGCCTGGGGATCGTAGAACCTGAGCAGCAGGCGGAAGACCGTGCTCTTGCCCGCGCCCGACGGGCCGACCAGCGCCACTCGTTCGCCCGGCTTCACCGCCAGCGAGAAGTCCTTCAGGGCCGGCAGGTCGGGCCGGGCGGGGTAGGCGAAGGTCACCCCCTCGATGGCCACCGCGCCGCGCGGCGGAACCGGCAGCGGGGTGGGCTCGGCCGGGGCGCGCACGCCGGGCCGGGCGTCCATCAGCTCGCCGATCCGCTCCATGGCGCCGGCCGCCTTCTGCACGTCGCCCCAGGTCTCGCCCAGCTGGCCGACGGAGCTGGCGGCCATCACCGACAGGAAGGCGAACTGGAACAGCTCACCCCACTGGCCGTCGGCCATGGCGCGGTGCACGTCCAGCCAGAAGATCAGCACGATGCCGCCGAACACCAGGGTGATGACCAGCGCGGTCATCACCGCGCGCGCCGTCATCCGGCGCAGCGAGATCCGGAAGGCCGACTCCACCGCCGCGCCGAACCCCTCGGCGGCCGCGCCTTCGCGGCCGAAGGCCTGGACGGTTTCCAGGGCGTCGAGCGTTTCGCCGGCGTAGCCCACCGCCTCGGCGAACTGGTCCTGGGTGGAGGCGGTCAGCCGCCGCACCCGGCGCCCGAACAGGAACAGCGGCGCGATGACCAGCGGGATCAGCAGCAGGACGAGGCCGGTCAGCTTGGCGCTGACCACGAACATCAGCGCCAGGGCGCCCACCAGCATGACGAGGTTGCGCAGCGCCACCGAGATGGAGGTGCCCACCAGGGTCTCGACGATCTGGATGTCGGTGGTCAGGCGCGACAGCACCTCGCCGGTGCGGGTGTGCAGGAAAAAGGCCGGGTCCAGCGTCAGGATGTGGCGGTAGACGACCTTGCGCAGGTCCGCCACCACCCGCTCGCCCAGCTTGGTGATGAAGAAGTAGCGGCAGGCGCTGGCCAGGGCGAGCACCACCGAGACCGCGCCGAGGATCAGGAACCAGCGATCGACGCCCACCGGATCGGCGGCGGCCTTGGGGCCCGTCAGGTGATCGACCAGCAGCCGCACCGCGCCGGAGATGCCCAGCGTCGCGCTCGACGAGACCAGCAGGAAGACCCCGGCCAGCGACGCATCGCCCCAGTGGTTGCGGACGAAAGGCGCCAACCTGCGCAGCGCCCCGACGTTGCGGCTGCGGTCGCGGCGGGCGGCGGCTTCGGCGAGGTTCTGGGCCAGCGATTGACCGCTGCTCGGCCGGCCAGGGGCGGCGGATTCGGCCGACGGTTCACTCATGACCCACTCAAACCTTGCATTTCGGCTGGCGTTTCAGCTATACGCGCGGCTCGTTTTCGGCCGCCCTCGCTGGCGACCTGCTTCTTTGGCCGCTCCTTTACGTCAGGCGCCCGCGCGATGAAACAAGACACGCACCCCGACTACCACTTCATCACCGTGGTGATGACCGACGGCACCAGCTACCGCACCAAGTCCACCTACGGGAAGGAAGGCGCGACGCTGAACCTGGACATCGATCCGAAGACCCACCCGGCCTGGACCGGCGGCGCCCAGCAGCTGCTGGACCGTGGCGGCCGCGTGTCGCGCTTCAACGCCAAGTTCGGGGCGTTCACCCGGAAATAGGCCCGCCTGTCCCCGCCACGCGGGGATTGGAGCCGCCTGAACAGACAAACGCCGCGGAGGGTCGCCCCTCCGCGGCGTTTTCCGTTTCTCCCCCCAGAGACACGGAAGCTCTGAAATCCTAAGTCCCGAAGGCCTGCTTCAGGCGGTCGAGTTGCGACAGCACCGGATGCGGCCCCGCCTCCACGGCGTGCTCGACGTACATCCGCCGGTCGAGGTGGCGGACGCGGTCGTAGAGCCGCTCGGCGCGGTCGACCAGCTCCAGCAGCTCCGGCGGCAGGTCGGCGACCTCCGCCTCGATCTCGGCGCGGGCGTCCTCGGCGTTGAGCCGGTAGCGGTCCTCGCAGGCGGCGTTCGGCGCCATGTCGCCCTCGCGCACCGCGCGCTGCACCAGGAGCCACGAGGCCACCTGCATCAGCCGCGTGGTCAGGCGCATGCTCTCGGAGGCGTAGGCAAGGGCGGCGTTGCGCGACAGCGCCTTGGAGGCCTGGCGCCCCGGGCCATCCAGATAGCCGGCGGTCTCCTCCACCAGCTGCATGCCCTCGTGGAAGGTGCGTTCGAAGAGCTCGGAGCGGGCGAAATCCTGGATCACCCCGGCGCGCCAGTCAGCGGAAGCGGTCACCTCGATGGTCAAGCCTCTAGTCCCCTAATGCTTCCCGCCGCTGGACGCAGGTCCACGACTTGGCCTGCGCCGTGCAACGCTTGTGCCAAAGGCCGCCTCACCGCGCCGGTCACGGGGCGCGCGTGCCGAACAGGGCGTCGGCGGCGGCGCGGCCGGCCCGCTTGTGCTCGAGCTGCATCTCGACCCGGGATATCTCCTCGCGCAGGGTCTCGATACGCTCCTCCAGCTCGACGACGCCGAACAATTCCAAATCCTCCCGGACCACTTCCGCCAGCCGTTGGCCGCGGACGATCCGAACTTCTGCGGGTTCTTCCATCGCGAGCTCCTTTGCCGGCCCCCGTTTGAGCGCTATCCAAACCCGCCTTGCCGGTTGAAGCAAGTTTGACACGAAAGCGCAGGGACCTCGCGCCCATGACCGACCCCGCCACCGAGACCATGACCGCCGTCGCCATCGAGGGCGGCAAGGGTCCCGCCGAGGCCCTGAAGCCCGAGCGCATCGCGCGGCCGCGGCCCGGGCCGGGGCAGATCCTGATCAAGGTGCGGGCCGCCGGCGTCAACCGGCCCGACCTCCTGCAGCGGCTGGGCGCCTATCCGCCGCCGCCGGGCGCGCCGGCGACCCTGGGCCTGGAGGTGGCGGGTGAGGTGGTGCACGCCGCCGGGCGCTGGAAGGTGGGCGACCGCGTCTGCGCCCTGCTGGGCGGCGGCGGCTATGCCGAATACGCCGTCTGCGACGCGCGCCACGCCCTGCCGATCCCCGAGGGGCTCGACTTCGTGCAGGCCGCGGCCCTGCCGGAGACGGTGTTCACCGTCTATGCCAACGTCTTCGAGCACGGGGCGCTGAAGGCCGGCGAGACCTTCATGGTGCACGGCGCGACCTCCGGCATCGGGGTCACCGCCATCCAGATGGCCAAGGCCGCCGCCGCCAAAGTCATCGCCACCGCCCGAGGCGCCGACAAGGCCGCCCAGGCCAGGACGCTGGGCGCCGACGTCGCCGTCGACGCCACGACCGAGGATTTCGCCGAAGTCGCCAAGGCGGAGGGCGGCGTCGACGTGGTGCTCGACATGGTCGGCGGCGACTATTTCGCCAAGGAGCTGGACGCGCTGAACACCGGCGGCCGGATCGTGTTCATCGCCGCGCTGGGCGGCGGCGAGATCAGCTTCCCGATCTTCCGGATCATGCAGAAGCGCGCCGTGATCACCGGCTCGACCCTGCGCCCGCGCGACGCCGACGAGAAGGCCCGCCTAGCCGCCGAGGTCGAGCGCGTGGTCTGGCCGTGGATCGAGGCCGGCAAGCTCAAGGCGGTGGTCGACGCCACCTTCCCGTTGGCCCAGGCCGCCCGGGCGCACGCCCACCTGGAAGCCGGCGCCCACCTCGGCAAGGTGGTGCTGACGATCGACTAGATCGCCCGCGACGGCCGTCACGGTGGTGTTAGGGGTTGAACAGGCCCATCAGCATCGGCCGGGCGAAGATCGCCGGCGCCGCCTTGGACTTCACGCCCGGCACCCAGAAAGCCAGCTCGGCGGCGGCGTTCAGGGTGGCGTTCAGCATCTGGGCGGCGATGAAAGGGTCCACCGGCCGGATCGAGCCCTCGGCGATGCCGTCGGAGATCATCGAGGCGAAGCGGTCGGAGACCCTGGCCGACTGCAGCACCATCTGCATGCGGATCGGCTCCGGCACGGCGGTCAGGGCCGACATGCGCAACAGGGGACCGCGCTCGGAGAGCTGGAACTCGGCGAGCGCGGCGGCGGCGCTGCAAAGCCTCGTCCACTCGTTGGCCGGCAGGTCCATGGCCAGCCGCTGCACCCGGCGCATGATCTCGAAGGTGCGCTCGAAGCAGGCGACCACCAGGTCATCCTTGGCCTCGTTGTGGTGGTAGAAGCTGCCCTTGGTGACCTGCAGGGCGGCCGAGATCTTGTCCACCGAGGCGCCGCGGTAGCCGCGGGCGTTGATCAGCTGGGTGGCGGCGATCAGGAAGGTCTCGCGGCCTACGTCCCGTCGGCCCGGGGCCTCGATCTGCGACGGCGCGATATGGGCCGGCGCCCAGGCGGCCCCGTCCGGCGCCATGCCCTCCACCAGGATCTCGAGCGTCCGGTCACGGATGCGCGGATAGTCCTCGACGTCGTACTTCAGCAGCCAGGCGGCCGCCCAGAACAGCTGCTCCAGCAACAGGTGCGTCCGCGCGGTCTGGCGCCCCGCGGACAGCCATTCCAGGTCCGGATGGTGGAACAGCTGCCGCACCTGGCGGAACAGCTTCATGTAGGCGTCGAACACGAAGGCGAGGTGTGGCGGGTTCAGGGCCCGCAGGTCCGACAGCCCCGGCAGCGGCGGCGCCTCGCCGGCCAGCGACTGGCGCACCCGCTCCATGTAGAGCTCGAGCAGCAGCTTCAGGCGCGCGGCCGGCGTCGGCTCGGCGACCGCGCGCTCGGCCATGGCCTCCAGCGCCGCGATGCCGCGCAGCATGCAGGCCGCCGCCAGCTCGTCCTTGCGCTTGAAATAGTAGGTGACGCTGGTGGTCGAGAGGCCCACCGCGGCGGCCACCTCGCTGAGCGTCAGGCCCCTCACGCCGCGGCTGTTCAACAGCTCCGTGGCCGCGTCGAGGATCGCCTCCCGCTTCTTCTCAAATCGATGGGTCGCCTTGACGGCGGGACGCAGCATCGGCGGCGAAGCCTCCCCTTCGGCGCGCATGTGCGCACGCGGTCCGGTGCGACGCCACCGCCATAATGCTCAATTTGAGGCGAAGGGATAGGGCGAGATCGACTTGCTGAAGTCGTCGACCGTCAGGGTCCGGCTGATCGGCTCGGCGGCGCGCTGCGGGCAGGCCGGCCGCTCGCAGATGCGGCAGGCGGGGCCGATGCCGGTGGCCACCGGATCGGTCAGGTCGAGGCCGCGCGAATAGACCAGCCGCTCGGCGTACTTCAGCTCGCAGCCCATGCCGATGGCCAGCTCCGACTCGTCGCCGCTGTAAGGCGTCGCCACGCGCGCCACGGTGCGCGCGATGGTGAAATAGCGCTGGCCGTCCGGGGTCTCGATGATCTGGGTGATGATCCGGCCGGGGGTGCGGAAGCTGGAATGGATGTTCCAGCGCGGGCAGGCGCCGCCGAACCGCGAGAAGGGGAAGGCCGCGCCCGCGAACCGCTTGGAGATGTTGCCGGCCGAATCCACGCGGACCATGAAGAACGGCACGCCGCGCGCGCCGGGCTTGGCGAGCGTCGTCAGGCGATGGCAGGCCTGTTCGAACGACACCCCGAAGCGGGCGCGGATCAGCTCCACGTCATAGGCCGTCCGCTCGGCCGCCTCGGCGAACTTGGCGTAGGGCATCAGGACGGCGGCGGCCAGGTAGTTGGCCAGCGACACCTTCAACAGGTTGCGGGTCGGCCGGTCGGGCGGGGCGGCGCGGTCTGCGAGGCCGTCCAGCAGCTCGCCGTTCTCCAGCATGGCCAGCTGGTAGGCCAGCGAGAAGGCCCGCCCGGCGCCGGTCAGCACCTCGGACAGGAACAGCCGTTTGCGGTGGTGGTCGAAGCGCCGGACGCTCTCCGGCAGCACGTCCACCGGCACGATGCGCACGGCGATGCCGTGGCGCTTGGCCAGCCGCTCGCGGGCGGCGGCGGCGAAGTCCTGGGGCTCCGGCTTGAGGTCCGCCGACAAGAGGTCGGCCGCCTCCTCGAGGTCGCCGAAATAGTTCTTCTGCGCCTGGATGTAGTCGCGCACCCAGTCGGACGGCGAGGCCTGCTCGAAGGTGCCCTCTTCCGGCCGGCCGACGGCGCCGAACTCGCTGAGCCGGCGCTTGTCGAGATAGGCGCGGTAGAGGCGCACGATGGCCTCGGCGACCCCCGGGGCGCTCTCGGCCACCTCGGCGATCTCGTGGCGCGGCACGCCCAGGTCGCGGAACATCTGGTCGGAGAGGATCTCGGTGAGGTCGGTGGCGCTGCCGCTGTCGGGATCCGACGACAGGCTCTTGAGGTCGAGGTCATAGGCCTCGGCCAGCCTGAGCAGCACCTGGGCCGTCACCGGCCGCTGGTTGCGCTCCAGCAGGTTCAGGTAGCTCGGCGAGACGCCCAGGTCCTCGGCCATGCGGGTCTGGGTCAGGCCCAGCTCGCGGCGCAGGCGCTTGACGCGCGCGCCCAGGAACAGCTTGCGGTCAGCGGAAGCGGCGGCCGGCATCTTGTCGGATTGTCACAGATTTACAGCTTTGACAAGGTTCAGCTGTGACACACACGCCTTTTCCCGACAGCCAAGCCGTCTCGCACCTGTAATATAAGGCGTTGAGGCATGCAGCGGTCTGTCACAGCCCGCGCCAGTCTTCTGTAAAGCGGCGGAACCAGCAGATGTCCTACCAAGACCACATCATCGAGATGAGCCAGCTCGTCAAAAGCAAGAACGGCGCGTGGGACGGGATCGATCCGGACGCCGTGGCCCGCATGCGCCTGCAGAACCGCTTCAAGACCGGCCTGGAGATCGCCAAGTACACCGCCGACATCATGCGCAAGGACATGGCGGCCTATGACGCCGATCCGGCCAACTACACCCAGTCGCTGGGCTGCTGGCACGGCTTCATCGCCCAGCAGAAGCTGATCTCCATCAAGAAGCACTTCGGCTCGACCGAGCGCCGCTACATCTACCTGTCCGGCTGGATGGTGGCCGCCCTGCGCTCCGAGTTCGGCCCGCTGCCCGACCAGTCGATGCACGAGAAGACCTCGGTGCCGGCGCTGATCGAGGAGATCTACACCTTCCTCAAACAGGCCGACGCCCGCGAGCTGGGCGGGCTGTTCCGCGAGCTGGATGCGGCGCGCGCCGCGGGCGACGCGGCGAAGGAACAGGCGCTCACCGACGCCATCGACAACTTCCAGACCCACGTGGTGCCGATCATCGCCGACATCGACGCCGGCTTCGGCAACGCGGAAGCCACCTACCTGCTGGCCAAGAAGATGATCGAGGCCGGCGCCTGCGCCCTGCAGATCGAGAACCAGGTCTCCGACGAGAAGCAGTGCGGCCACCAGGACGGCAAGGTCACCGTCCCGCACGACGACTTCCTGGCGAAGGTGCGGGCCTGCCGCTACGCCTTCCTGG
>JAQGIV010000032.1 GCA_028290945.1 Phenylobacterium sp.
GCCGCCGCCGGGACCTCGGCCAGCGCGCCGAGCGCCGCCGGCGCCGGCAGCAACACCGCGACGCGCGCGCCCTCCGGCGCGCCCAGCATTCCCTCGCTGGTCAATGTCGACCTGCGCAATGTGCTGAACAACCTGGCGGTGAAGCTGAACATCGACCGCGCCAACGTGCCGGTGACGGCGCAGCTGCCGATCCAGCTGGCGGCCAACGTCTGCGGGGTCTCGGTCAATGTGCTGTCGGTCTCGACAGGGGGCCAGGCCAACTGCGTGGCCAAGACCGCCCCGCAGGAGCTGACCCAGGCGGTGCAGCAGCAGATGGCGGCCGGCGGCTCGGTGGGCGGCGGCGCCCAGAGCAACACCACCGGCGCGCCCGGCGCCGCGACCGGCGGTGCGGCCAACACCTCGGCCACCTCCTCCGGCCAGGCCGCTCCGGCGACCACGACCACGCCGCCGAAGTAGGCTTTCGGGTCAGGGTGCGACATCCGGTAGCGGCTACCGGCAAATGCGCGCTCTTGTTGTATTAACCCCGTCGCGCTTATTGCACCGCAGCAATCCGAGGCGGGCATGAAGTACGAAGTGATCGAGAGCGGCGGCGAGTGGATCGTCTGCAGCGAGGGCGTCGAGTTGGCGCGCTTCGGCGAGCAGTCCGCCGCGCTCGACCATGTGGCGCTTTGCCTGCGCGACGCCGAGCCCGGCGTGGACGCGGTGTCGCTGCGCGTCCGCTACCAGGCGCGCGGCTAGCTTATCAAAGGTTATCGCGGGTCGGGGCGTCGGCGCGCATGATCGCCTCGGGCCCGCGGGCTCGCGCGCCCAACCCGAGAGACGCCGTCTCCGTCGCCGGAGACCTCGCCCTCCCGATCGCTGCAGGGAGACGCGTGATGCCCTACTTCTGTTTCGTTCACCGACGCAGCCAGGCCGCGCCCTATTTCGAGGTGCTGCCGGACATGTCGCGGCTGAGCGCCATCGAGCGCGCCGGCGCGCTGCTGGCCGAACGGCCGGACGGGGAACGGGCCGAGCTGTGGGACGGCGAACGCCTGGTGTTCACCCTGCCGCGGGCGGCGACCATCGCCGCGCCCTCCAGCGCCGGTTAGACGCGCATCTCGAAATAGGCGATTCCGCTGCCGGCTGAGTGGCCGAGCATGGTGATGCGGAAGGTTTCGCCGGTCTCCAGCGTCAGCTCGCCATCGCCGTCGCGGAACACCTGTTCGGCGACCTCCGGCGTGGCGCTGAACGAGCCGCGCAGGCGCGCGGGGCCGGGCCTGAGGCTGCCGGGTTCGCCGAGGATCTCGTAGTCCACCGAGCCCTTGAAGCCGCGGCAGCGCAGCTGGCCAGCGCCCAGGAAGGCGGGAAGTTGCTTTCGGAGGCGGGGCATCCGTCGTCCTTGACGTTGTGGGGGTCCTCTCAAGAACGGCTGAGGCGCAGGTTCGATCCAAACAAATGTAAGGACTTAGTCGCGCGTCGGGGGCTGGCGCAGGCGCAGGAGGCAGGCGGGGGCCTTCCCAGACCTCCACCGCGTGGCAGCGGGTCAGGCGCTCGGCCGCCAGTGCGCGCAGCTGGGCGCGCTGGTCGGGCCGCAGCTTCTCGGCGAACGCCGGCTCGCCCGCCTCGTTCAGGCCGTACAGCACCAGGTCCAAGTGCGCCGTCCCCCGTTGAGACCGGCAGTTACGGGTTTCCGCCAGGCGGTCTGCCCAAGTTCCGACATAGCGTCGCCAGGCGGCCGGCAGGTCAAAAGACGGCCTTGCGAAGCTAAGACCGCCGTTCCGCGTTGTGTGAGCCGATGCCTTGGAACAATCACTTCCTCGACAGCCTCGCCCGGCAGGACCTCGACCGTCTCGCGCCCGCGCTCAGCGAGGTGAAGATCGAGCGCAACCAGCTGCTCGACGAGGCGGGCAAGGACATCGTCTTCGTCTATCTGCCGGTGGACTCCATCCTCTCCGTGCTGACGGTGATGAGGGACGGCGCCCAGGTGGAGAGCCGCACCATCGGCCGCGAGGGCGGCTACGGCCTGTTGCAGGCGCTGGGCTCGCCGATCAGCTACGAGCAGACCATCTGCCAGGTGAGCGGCCGGGCGTGGCGAGCCCCGCTGGCGGCGCTGCGCGAGGCGGCGGCGGCCAGCCCCGCGGTGCGCGAGGAGATCGTGCGCCACGCCCAGGCGAGCCTGATCCAGGCCGCCCAGTCCACGGCCTGCAACACCCTGCACCGGGCCGAGCAGCGGCTGTGCCGCTGGCTGCTGCTGACCCAGGACCGCGTCGGCTCCGACATCGTGCCGCTGACCCAGGAGCATCTGTCCGTCATGCTCGGCGTGCAACGCACCACCGTGACGGCCACCGCCCAGGCGCTGCAGGACCGCGGCGCGATCACCTATGCCCGCGGCAAGATCAGGATCCTGGACCGGCCCGCCCTCGAGCGCTGCGCCTGCGAGTGCTACGAGGCGATCCAGCGCGGCGCGGCGCGCATGCTGGCCGGCCACGGGCCCAGCCTGATCCCGAGGGCCCGCCGGCCGGCGTGACGCCACGGCGCCCTTGAACCCGCCCCCCGTTCAGCGCCTCATGGCAAAACACCGGGGAGGATCGCCAGTGACTGGCGGCAGAACGACATCCGGGGTGGGGGGGCGCCTGTCCTTGTGGCGGGCCATGCTGTTCAGCCTGGCGGGCTTTCCCGTGGCCGCCGCCGGCACCGCCTTCCTGGTCTACCTGCCGCCGCACCTGACCAGCCAGCTCGGCGTGCCGCTGGCGGTGGTCGGCGGCGCCTGGGCGCTGGTGCGGGTGATCGACATCGTCGTCGACCCGGTGCTCGGCGTGATCATCGACGGCACGCGCAGCCGGTTCGGCCGCTATCGGCCATGGATGGCGGCCGCGGCGCCGATCTTCAGCCTCGGCCTGTGGATGCTGTTCTTCGCCCCGGTGGGCATCGGCGGGGCCTATCTGGTGACCTGGCTGCTGGTGCTCTATGTGGCGCTGTCGGTCCTGTCGCTGGCCCACCCGGCCTGGGGTTCGAACCTCGCCCGCACCTATGACGAGCGCTCGCGCATCTACGGCATCATGGCGGCGATCCAGATCGCCTCGATCATCTCGGTGCTGCTGATCCCGGTGGTGGCGGCCCGGCTCGGCCAGCCGCGCGCGGCGATCCACGCCATGGGCTGGTTCCTGGTGGCGGCGACTCCGCTGACCGTGCTGACCGCGATCGTCACCACGCCGGAGAAGGTCAACCCCGACCACCGGCGCGCGTCGCTGAGGCTCGCGGATTTCCTGGCGGTGCTCGGCAAGACCGACCTGCTCAGGCTCTATGGCGCGCAGTTCGCCATGACCCTCGGTCCGGGCTGGATGAGTTCGCTCTTCATCTTCTTCTCGATGGACTACATGCACTTCAGCGAGGCGCAGGCCTCGGTGCTGCTGCTGTCCTACATCGTGGCCGGGTTGGCCGGGGCGCCGACCGCCGCCAGGCTGGCCATCCGCATCGGCAAGCACCGCACGATCATGGTGTTGGCCACCGCCTTTTCGCTCGGCCTGCTGACCGTGCTGCTGCCGCCCAAGGGCATGGTCTGGGCGATGATCCCGGTGATGATGTGGAGCGGCTTCGCCGGCGCCGGCTTCGACATGACCATCCGTTCGATGCTGGCCGATGTCGCCGACGAGGTGCGGCTGGAGCAGGGCAAGGAGCGGACGAGCGTGATCTATTCGCTCTATACGCTGGCCGGGAAGCTCGCCAACGCCTTCGCCATCATCCTCACCTTCCGCTACGTGCTGCCGTGGGTCGGCTATGACCCGAAGCTCGGCCACGGCAATGCGCCGGACGCCATCCGGGCCTTGGGGCTGACCTTCGTCTCCGGCCCCATCGCCTTCGTCATCCTGGGCGCCGCCTGCATGATCGGCTGGCGGCTCACCGCCACACGGCACGCGGCGATCCGCACCGAGCTCGAGGCGCGCGACGCGGCCGCGGCGCTGGGCATCGAGGCCGAGGACATCGCGGGGACCGCGGCCGTCGAGGCGGCGCGGGGGTAGGCGGGTCCGCGAGCTGCTGCGCGCGGGCGCAGAGCGGCGCTGACGATCCTTCCCCCGCGGCCATCGAGAGGGACGCCTAGTTCGACGCCGTCTGCAGCTTCTGCGCCTTGCCGCCGGGGGCGGCGGCGATGAGCCTCACGATGGTCTCGGTGACCTTGGGCTCGAGGCCTTCGGTGTGGCCTTTGTCGAGGCGCACCACGTCGGCGACCACCCGGCCGCCCTTGCAGTTGGGATAGACGTAGAGCTTGGCCTTGCCGGGCCGCGCCTTCATCCCCCAGACCGGATAGCCCTGGCGCGCGTAGTCCCAGACGTAGCCGGGCTTGGCGTCGACCACCTCGGCCTTCTCCACGCGGGCGGCGCAGCCGAAGCGCTCGGCCAGCGGCGAGGTGGTGGGCAGTGAGACGATCTCATGCTCGCCGGTCTCGAAGATGTGGCTGAACTCGCAGGCCTGCAGCGGCGGGGTGGTCATGGCGGCGGGCATCTGGCGGGGCGGCGGCGGCGAGCCGTCGGCCAGCGGCGGGCCGAACCGCGGGTTGATCTCCGCGCGCCCGACCCGGCCGCCGGACAGCGAGACCAGGCCGTCGACCTTGTCCTTGAAGAAGTCGGAGCAGACGATCCGGTGGCTGGTCGCCCCGCCCTGGCTGTGGCCGACCAGCCAGAAGGACTTGATGTTCCTGCGGCCGAAGGCGTCGAACACCAGGCCGGTGATGTTCTGCAGGTGGGCGTCGTCGGCCTCGGCGGCCCACATGCGCACGCCGGCGCCGCCGCCGGGCATCGGCCGCGTCGTGGCGGCGGTCGGGGTGGCGACCACCAGGCGGTATTTCTCCTTGTAGTCCATGGCCGGGAAGTAGTGCCGCTGCCAGTTCCCGACGGAGCCGGCGCCATGGATGTTGAGCAGGAAGATCACCTTCTCGCCGGGCTTCAGGTCGCAGGGGTAGTCGAGGAAGAACTTGCGGCCGGTCTTGGGATCGGTGGCGTTGCCGAGGTCGCTCAGCATGGGCACGCAGGCCTCGCCCGAGCAGTGGGCCGGTGGCGGGTTGGCGCAGGTCACGCCCAGCATGTCCTTGGCGTGGGCGGCGCCGAAGCTCAGCAGCGTCGCGAGCCCGGCGGCGACGCCGAGCAGGGGTTTCAGGTTCATGATGGTGGTCCTCCCAGACAGGTTTTCGTTGTCGCTTGTTCTTGTTGTCGTTCAGGCGTGGGCGTCGGCTCCGGCGGTGATGCGGCGGGGCACCAGCAGCAGGATCGGCAGGATCAGGGCATAGACGCCGATGGTCGCCCAGATGGCCACCGAGAAGCCGCCGTGGTGGTCGTAGAGGTCGCCGCCCCACAGGTCGCCCAGCCGGTAGGAGATCCAGTAGCAGGACCACAGCAGCATCATCATGGTGCCCTCCAGCCCCTTGGGGCAGGCGCGCATGG
>JAQGIV010000003.1 GCA_028290945.1 Phenylobacterium sp.
TGGCCAGGCGGAAGCCGCGGTCGGGATCGAACTTCTTCACCGCCTGCATCAGGCCGACGTTGCCTTCGGAGATCACCTCCCCGATCGGCAGGCCGTAGCCGCGGTAGCCCATGGCGATCTTGGCCACCAGGCGCAGGTGGCTGGTGACCAGCCGGTGGGCGGCTTCCGGATCCTCATGCTCCTGCCAGGCCTTGGCGAGCATGAACTCCTCGTCCTTGGCCAGCATCGGGAACTTACGGATTTCGGACAGATAACGGCTCAGGCCACCTTCCGGCGACATGACGGCGAGCGCATTGGCGGCCATGGAGTATCCCCTCTATTTCCCGGACGTTCGGGTCGCCGCGCGGTCAAGCCATTTGGCGCGCGCAAAGACCATCCGCCCCCTCCAACCACTTAGATAAGTACTGGGTTGCGGCTGCGGTAGATCGCTGGGGAGGCGACCCGAAAATCCGACTGCTCTAGTCAGGTTTTTTAGGCCCCGATATGGGCGCCTTCAAGGCAAGCTTTCTCACAAGCTTGGTAGCAAAGCTTCACGAACTCGATGTCGGAACGGCGGGGCGCCGATCGTCCTTGAATCAGGCCCCAGCCACGCAAGAGGAGCAAATTCCCATGCCCAAGATCGTCAACTGCCTGTGGTTCGACACAGAGGCCGAGGACGCGGCGAAGCTCTATGTCTCGCTGTTCCCCAATTCGAAGATCAAGTCGGTGTCGCGCTACCCCGAGGGCCTGCCCGGCGACCGCGCCGGCCAGGTGCTCACAGTTGAGTTCGACCTCGACGGGGTGACCTTCACCGGGCTCAACGGCGGCCCGCAATTCCCGCACAGCGAGGCGATCTCCTTCCAGATCATGGTCGAGGACCAGGCGGAGCTGGACCACTACTGGAACGGCCTGATCGCCGGCGGCGGGGCGGAGAGCCAGTGCGGCTGGCTGAGGGACCGCTTCGGCGTCTCCTGGCAGGTCGTGCCCCGGCGGATGGGCGAGTGGATGAGCAATCCCAGAACCGGGGCGAAGGTGGCCGCGGCCTTCATGCCGATGAAGAAGCTGGACATCGCGACCCTTGAGGCCGCCGCGGCCGGCTAGAGTCCGGCGAGAAGTTCCACCAGCCGCGCCATGTCCGCCGGCAGCGGGCTTTCGAAGCGCAGGGCCTGGCCGGTGATCGGGTGGATGAAGCCCAGCACCGCGGCGTGCAGCGCCTGGCGGGTGAGGCCGGCCTCGGCCATCGCGCGACGGACCGGCTCGGCCGGGCTGCCGGCCCCGTAGAGCGGGTCGCCCAGGCAGGGGCAGCCCTGCGAGGCCAGGTGCACGCGGATCTGGTGGGTGCGGCCGGTCTCCAGCTGGCAGGCGAGGCGGGCGGCCAGCGGCTTGGCCTCGGGCCCGTAGATCTGCTCGACCCGGTAATGGGTGATGGCGTGGCGGCCGCCGGTCTTCACCAACGCCATCTTCTTGCGGTCGTGGGTGGAGCGGGCGATGGCCCCCTCGATGGTCCCGCGCCGGGCGCGCGGCGCGCCGCGGGTGAGCGCCACATAGACCCGCTCGATGTCGTGCAGGGCGAACAGCGCCGACAGCCCCTGGTGGGCGGCGTCGGTCTTGGCCGCGACCATGACGCCGGAGGTCTCCTTGTCCAGGCGGTGGACGATGCCGGGCCGCGCCACCCCGCC
Source organism: Phenylobacterium sp. (assembly GCA_028290945.1). Taxonomy (GTDB): domain Bacteria; phylum Pseudomonadota; class Alphaproteobacteria; order Caulobacterales; family Caulobacteraceae; genus Phenylobacterium. The sequence continues at coordinate 1,659 of JAQGIV010000003.1, forward strand.
GACGCCGGAGAGGCTGTCGCCGCAGTGGGCCAGCAGGGCGTTGACCAGGGTGCCGTGCGCGGAGCCGGGCGCCGGATGGGCGGCCATGCCGGCCGGCTTGTCGACCACGATCAGGTGGGCGTCCTCGAACAGCACCGTCAGCGGGATGGCCTCGGGCTGCGGCTCGGCGGGCGCCGGCGGCGGCACCAGGATGGCGTAGTCGCCGGGCTGGGCCTTGGCCGAGGCGTCGGTCAGCGGGACGCCGCCGAGGCTGATCCGACCCTGGGCCAGCAGCGCCTGCAGCCGCGCGCGCGACAGCTCCGGCACGAGGCCGGCCAGGGTCTTGTCGATGCGCTCGCCGGCGGCCTCCGGCGCGACGGTGACCAGCGTCACCTCGCCCGGCGGCGTGGCAAGCTCGTCGTCGTCGGCCGCGTCGTTGGGGGGCGCGAGGTCCGGCTCAGAGGCCATGTTTCCCGCTGGCCTCTTCCTCGCGGCCGGTGATGGATTGCTCGGTGAACAGATATTCCTTGAGCTGCTCGTGCACCTCGGCGTCGTTGCGGCGCATCCACTCCAGCACCATGGAGGCGTGCTCCAGCTCCTCGCGAGCGTTGTGCAGCAGGATCTTCTTCAGCTCCTGGTCCTCGGTGTCGTCGGCCCGCTGGCGGTACCAGTCGATGGCCTCCAGCTCCTCCATCAGCGAGGTGATGGCGTAGTGCATCTCGAGCGTCTTGCGGCTGAGCTTGTCGCGGGGGACGTGGAGGGCTTCACTGGACATCGGCGGCGAGGCTCCGGCTGGGGACTGAGGGATCAACGCCGCTCGAGGGCCAGGCGCACCCCGAACCCCAGGAACACGCCGCCGGTCAGGCGGTCGAGCCAGCGCACGACGCTGGTCTTCTGCAGGGCGCCGGCGATCGGGCGGGTGGCGCCGATCAGGGCCGCGAACCAGACGATGCCCATGGCCACATGCAGGCAGGCGAGCCCGAACATGAACGGCGCGCCGGGGACTCCCTTGGGCAGGAACTGCGGCAGGAACGAGACGTAGAACACGCCGACCTTGGGATTGAGCAGGTTGGTGAAGAGGCCGCGCCGCAGCCAGACGAGCGGCCGCGCCGCGCCGCCCGCGCCGCCGAGCTCGAAGCGGTCGCGCGGCCTGAAGATCAGCTGCAGGCCCAGCCAGACCAGATAGGCCGCGCCGGCCCACTTCAGCACCTCGAAGGCGAGCTGCGAGGCGGCGAGCAGGGCGCCGAGGCCCAGCGCGACGGCCCCGCCCCAGACCAGCGTGCCGAGGCCGATGCCGACGGCGGCCAGCCAGGCCGACTTGGCGCCGTCCACCGCGGCGGTGCGCAGGACGAGGGCGGTGTCGAGACCCGGCGTGATGGTCAAGAGGCCGGCGGCGAGCGAGAAGGCGATCAGCGCCTCGGGGACGGTCATGTCTCGATCTCTAGGGGGCGCATGACCAGCTTGCCGCCTTCGATGACACGGTAGAAGCAGGACCGCGCCCCGGTGTGGCAGGCCCCGCCGTCGCCCTGCGGCCAGACCTTCAGCCAGATGGCGTCCTGGTCGCAGTCGATCCGCGCCTCGGCCACGACCTGCACCTGGCCCGACGTCGCGCCCTTGTGCCAGAGCTCATCGCGGGAGCGGCTGAAGTACCAGGCTTCGCCGGTCTCCAGGGTCTTGGTCAGCGCCTCGGCGTTCATCCAGGCCAGCATCAGCACGTCGCCGCTGTCGGCGTGGGTGGCCACCGCCGCGATCAGGCCATTGGCGTCAAAGCGCGGCGCCAGGGTCTTGCCCTGCTCCAGCGCGGCGGGGTTCGGGGCGGTGGGGAAGTCTGTCGTAGCCATGCGCGGCATATGGCGCCTCCGGCCCGCCTCGCGCTAGCCTCGGCGCTTCGCCGGAGCCGCCCGACCTCGATGAGCCTCAAGGACCGCATCAAGGGCCAGGTGCTGGCCATGGACGCCGCGGCCCGGCCGTGGGCGGCGCGCAGCCGGCTCCATGCCGGGCTCTACGAGTTCCTGCTGTTCGGGCTGAAGCAGGCGTGGGCGAGCCTGTTCGCGGCCGCCATGCTGGCGCTGCTGCTCGGCAGCCATTTCCTGTGGCCGGCCGAGGCCCCGGTGGCGCGCTACGATTTCCTGGTGGTGGCGGCGCTGTCGCTGCAGGCGCTGCTGCTGGCGACCAAGCTGGAACGCTGGGACGAGGCGCTGGTGATCCTCATCTTCCACGTCGTCGGCACCCTCATGGAGGTGTTCAAGACCGCCCATGGCTCGTGGATCTATCCGGAGCCGAGCGTGCTTCGGATCGGCGGCGTGCCGCTGTTCTCGGGCTTCATGTACGCCGCGATCGGCAGCTATATCGCCCGCATCTGGCGGCTGTTCGACATCCGCTTCGTGGCCTATCCGCCGCTCTGGGCGCCCTGGCTGCTGGCGCTCGCGGCCTACGCCAACTTCTTCACCCACCACTATGGGCCGGACATCCGCTGGGGCCTGTTCGCGCTCTCGGGACTGGTCTTCCGGCGGACCTGGTTCACCTTCACGCCCGACCTGACGCCGCGCCGGATGCCGATGATCGTCGGCGCGCTGCTGGTGGCCCTGTTCATCTGGTTCGCCGAGAACCTCGGCACCTTCGCGAGCGCCTGGATCTATCCGACCCAGCGGCACGGCTGGACCCTGGTGTCGTTCGGCAAGCTCGGCAGCTGGTACTTGCTGATCATGCTGAGCTTTGTGCTGGTCAGCCTGGTGCACCGCCCGAGCGCGCCCGGCGAGGGCGAGACCACCAATCCGCTGCTGACGGGACACCCCCTCTCCCCCCGCGAAGCGAGAGGGGAGAGGGCGGGGAGAGGGGTGGCGCGGGCAGGCCCAGCGCCCCTCGATTCGCCGCCATGATCCTCGCTGCATCGGGAGCCAGGCGGCCGCATCCTGCGCCGCCCCTCTCCTGACCTCTCCCCTCTCGCTTCGCGGGGGGAGAGGAAGGATCAGCGCTTGTTGACGAAATCCAGGAACCGCTGACGGAGCGTCGGGTCGGTCTTGAAGACGCCGGTGAACTGGGTGGTGATGGTGGAGACGTGGCGGTGGTGCACGCCGCGCGTGGTCATGCACTGGTGGGCCGCGTCGATCATCACCGCCACGCCGGCCGGCTTCAGGCTGTCGGTGATGGCGTCGGCGATCTGCTGGGTCATGGTCTCCTGGGTCTGGAGACGGCGGGCAAAGATCTCGACCACCTTGGCCAGCTTGGAGATGCCGACGACGCGGTTGGTGGGCATGTAGGCCACGTAGGCCTTGCCGAGGAACGGGGCCATGTGGTGCTCGCAGTGGCTCTCCACCTCGATGTCGCGCAGCATGACGATGTCGTCGTAGCCCTGCACGTCCTCGAAGGTGCGCGACAGCTCCTTGGCCGGATCCTGGCCATAGCCCTCGAACCACTCGGCATAGGCGTCGACGACGCGCTTGGGGGTGTCGATCACGCCTTCGCGGCGCGGATCGTCGCCGGCCCAGGCGATCAATGTGCGAACGGCCTCCATCGCGTCTTCGCGGCTGGGGCGCTTCACGGCTTCAAGATCAAGGTCGGTGGTCCCGACCAGGGTTCGGTCGCGCATGGCGTCCATGTGGGAGCGGTTCTTTCCAGGGCTGAGTTGCGCCGGGACGATGGTCCCGGAAATGACGCGTGCCACCCTTTCACTTGGATCGGAAATCCACCCCAGGGTTCCCGTGGCGTCCGATCCGGGCGAACTGTATATGGGCTGCCCCGCTTCCCGGGCAACTGTTCCGCGACGTTAGCTGCACCATGACCCTGCGCCTGCACGACACCATGACCCGTGAGAAGCGGGACTTCGTCCCCGCCGATCCTCAGCGGGTGACGATGTATGTCTGCGGACCCACGGTCTACAACTTCGCCCACGTGGGGAATTTCCGGCCCGTCGTGGTGTTCGACGTGCTGTTCCGCCTGCTGCGCCACCTCTATGGCGAGGACGCGGTGCTCTACGCGGCCAACGTCACCGACGTGGACGACAAGATCAACGCCAAGGCCGCCGAGGAAGGCGTCGCCATCGGCGTGGTCACCGACCGCTACCTGGCCGCCTACAACGCCGATGCAGCCAAGCTCGGGGCGCTGCCGCCGACCTTCCAGCCCAGGGCCACGCGAACCATGGACGCGATCGTCGCCATGATCGCCCGCCTGATCGACAACGGCGCGGCCTACGCCGCCGAGGGCCATGTGCTGTTCGACACCACCGCCTACGCCGACTACGGCAAGCTGTCGGGCCGGCCGCTGGACGAGATGATCGCCGGCGCCCGGGTGGAGGTGGCGCCCTACAAGCGCAACCCCGCCGACTTCGTGCTGTGGAAGCCGTCGAAGCCGGGCGAACCCTTATGGGAGAGTCCGTGGGGGCCGGGGCGGCCCGGCTGGCACATCGAGTGCTCGGCGATGATCGAGCAGACCTTGGGCCTGCCCATCGACATCCACGGCGGCGGCATCGACCTGGTGTTCCCGCACCACGAGAACGAGCGGGCGCAGGGCGTCTGCGCCACCGACGACCGCACCTATTCGCGGTTCTGGCTGCACAACGGCTTCCTGAACTTCGGCGAGGAGAAGATGTCGAAGTCGCTGGGCAATGTGGCGCTCGCCCACGACCTGCTGGCCGCCTATCCGGGCGAGGCGATCCGCTGGGCGCTGCTGGTGGGCCACTACCGCGCGCCGCTGGAGTGGAATTCCGAGCTGCTGGACCAGGCCCGGCGCTCGCTGGACCGGCTCTACGGCGCTCTGCAGCGGGCCGACGAGGTGGTGGCCTACGCGAGCCATCCGGCCGATGCGTTCCTGACCGCCCTTGAAGACGACCTCAACACCGCCCAGGCCATGGCCGAGCTGTTCCGGCTGGCCTCCAAGCTGGAGACCGGCGCGCCGGAGGAGAAGGCCCGCGCCAAGGGCGAGCTGCTGGCCTCGGCGGGGTTGATCGGCTTCCTGACCGCGGATCCCGAGACCTGGTTCAAGGGCGGGGTGGACGAGGCGCTGAAGTCGCGCATTGATGGGCTGATCGCCGCGCGCGACGAAGCCCGACGCGCCAAGGATTGGCCGCAGGCCGACCGTATCCGCGCCGAACTTACGGCGTTGAGTGTCGAGGTGATGGATGGACCCGCCGGGGCGACCTGGCGGCTGAAGGAACAAGTCTGATGCCGATGGCGCCCACGCCGCAACTGAAGGCCGGCCTCTTCGCCCGCAACCCCAACGCCAAGCCCGCCGACGGCGCGAAGGCGGCGCCCAAGGCCGCCGGGCCCAAGGGCTTCCCCATCGAGCATCGCATCGGCGTGCAGGCCTCGGCCGAGACCATCTGGAATGTGCTCCACGACCTGGAGCGCTGGGGCGAGTGGAACCCGCTCTACCCGAAGGCCGCCGGGACCATCCGCATCGGCTCGACCCTCGACCTGACCCTGGCCCTGCCCGGCCAGCCGCTGCGCGAGATCCATCCGGTGGTGCTGGAATGGGTGCCCAACGAGCAGCTGCACTGGAAGCTGACCATGATGGGCGGGCTGGTGAAGACCGTCCGCTACATCGAGATCGAGCAGCTCGCCGAGGCCAGCTGCATCGTCGCCAACGGCGAGATCTTCGGCGGCTTCATGGGCCCCTCGGTGGGCAAGCAGCTGGGCCGCGCCATCCACCGCGGCTTCGTGCAGTTCAGCGAGGCGCTCAAGGCGCGGGCGGAGGCGCTTCACGCGGGATAGTGGCGCCGCGGCGCGGCACATAGAGCTTGTGGCACTCGTTGCAGGCGTCATAGAGCCGCCCGCCGATCTCGAAGGCCTTGGCGGTGTCCATCCCGCGCGCCGCCGCCTCGCCCGCCTTGCCCAGCTCGGCCATGTATTTGGCGTCGGCGTTCCACTGGCCGGAGCGGGTGTAGGGCGGCTTCTGGAGGATCGGGCCCCACGCCTGCATGACCTGCGCGCCCTTCAAGGCGGCGGCCCAGCGGAGCTTGGCCTGGGCCGGGGTTTCGTTGTCCGGAGCATCATTGCCGCCGGCCCAGAAGGCCAGGGCGGCGGGATTCACGTGGGTCGCCATGATGGTCTGCATGGCGTCCGGGCCGGCGAAGGCGCTGCCGGCGACGGCCACGAAGGCGAGGGTCAGGACGAGGCGCATCAGGGTCTCCGAGCTGGCGATCCGGGCAGCTCGCCGGATTTGATCGCAGTCACGCGCTTGTGTCTTCGACTGTCCCGCGCCCGAGCGCAACGCTTGGGCAAGTTTCCGTCCATCGCGGCCCCGGAGGGGGCGGCCGCCATCTGATCGCCCGTCCATCCCGGGCGGGTGTGTGCAGCCGAAAGGACGAGTCATGAGCAGTCTGGACGTCACCGCGCCGACCGCCGCGGCGAAGACCGCCGCCCCCACCAGGACCCCCGGCACGGCCTATGTGACCGCCGCCGACGGCGCGCAGATCTTCTACAAGGACTGGGGCTCGGGGCAGCCGATCGTGTTCAGCCACGGCTGGCCGCTCACCGCCGACGACTGGGACGCCCAGATGCTGTTCTTCGGCGCCCAGGGCTACCGGGTGATCGCCCACGACCGCCGCGGCCATGGCCGGTCCAGCCAGACCTGGGGCGGCAACGAGATGGACACCTACGCCGACGATCTGTTCGCCCTGGTCGAGACCCTGGGCCTGCGCGACGCGGTCCACGTGGGCCATTCCACCGGCGGCGGCGAGGTGGCCCGCTACCTGGGCCGCCACGGCACGTCGCGCGCCGCCAAGGCGGTGCTGATCTCCGCGGTGCCGCCGCTGATGGTGCAGACGCCGGCCAATCCGCAAGGCCTGCCGCTGGCGGTGTTCGACCAGTTCCGGGCCGGCGTCGCCGGCGACCGGGCGCAGTTCTATCGCGACGTGCCGGCCGGGCCGTTCTACGGCTTCAACCGGCCCGGCGCGAAGGTCAGCGAGGGCCTGATCGAGAAGTGGTGGCGGCAGGGCATGATGGGCGGCATCAAGGCCCACTACGACTGCATCAAGGCCTTCTCCGAGACCGATTTCACGCAGGACCTGAAGTCGATCGACATCCCGGTGCTGGTGATGCACGGCGACGACGACCAGGTGGTGCCCTACAAGGACGCGGCCCTGAAGAGCGTCGAGCTGCTGGCGAAGGGCGTGCTGAAGATCTATCCCGGCTTCCCGCACGGAATGCCGACCACCCAGGCCGACATCATCAACGCCGACCTGCTGGCCTTCCTGAAGGCCTGACCGCCGAACCGACGGGAGACCGAATGGCCGAGCTTTCGTCCCCCGTCCGCGAGACCCGCCGCCACCAGATGTTCCCGACCCTGGCGGCGGCGGAGCTCACCCGGCTCGCCCGCTTCGGGAGCCGGCGGACCTATGCCCCCGGCGAGCGGCTGATGCGCGCCGGCGAGCGCGGCCACGGCCTGACCCTGATCCTCGCCGGCCACGTGGCGATCACCGCCCGCGAGGAGGACAGCGCGACGCCGCAGCTGATCGTCCGGCACGGGCCGGGCAGCTTCATGGGCGAGCTCGCCCAGCTCTCCGGCCGCCCGTCGCTGGTGGACGCCACCGCCGAGGAGGCCGTGGAGGCGGTGGCCATCCCGCCCGAGCGGCTGCGCGCCCTGCTGATCGCAGAGGCCGAGCTTGGTGAGCGGATCATGCGGGCGCTGATCCTGCGCCGCGTGGGCCTTTTGGAGACCGGGGCCGGCGGGCCGATCATCGTCGGCGCCGAAGACGACCCGGACGTGCGCCGGCTGGAGGGGTTCCTCACCCGCAACGGCCACCCGCACCAGCGGCTCGACCCGGCGTCGGACGCCGAGGCCGCGGCGCTGATCGAGCGCTTCCACGTCAAGGCCGGCGAGCTGCCCATCGTGCTGTGCCCCAGCGGCGCCCTGCTGCGCAATCCCAGCGAGGACCAGCTGGCCCGCTGCCTGGGCCTGGTGGCGACCCTCGACCCCGAGCGCGTCTACGACGTGGCGGTGGTGGGGGCCGGACCGGCCGGGCTGGCGACCGCGGTCTATGCGGGCTCCGAGGGCCTGACGGTGCTGGTGCTGGACTGCCGGGCGTTCGGCGGCCAGGCAGGGGCCTCGTCGCGCATCGAGAACTACCTGGGCTTCCCCACCGGGGTCAGCGGCATGGCGCTGATGGCGCGGGCCTACAACCAGGCCCAGAAATTCGGGGTGGAGATGGCCATTCCCGACGAGGCCAGCCGGCTGGCCCGCGATCCGGCCGGCTTCTCGCTCAGGCTGGCCAACGGCGAGGCGGTGCGGGCGCGTTCGGTGGTGCTGGCGTCCGGCGCGCGCTATCGCCGGCTCGACCTGCCCAGCCTGGCGCGCTTCGAGGCCAATTCGGTGCACTACTGGGCCTCGCCCCTGGAGGGTCGGCTGTGCGCCGGCCAGGAGGTGGCGCTGGTGGGTGGCGGCAATTCGGCGGGCCAGGCGGTGGTCTATCTGGCCGGCCAGGCGAAGAAGGTCTGGCTGCTGGTGCGTGGGCCCGGGCTGGAGGCCAGCATGTCGCGCTATCTGATCGAGCGGATCGCCGGGCTGTCCAACGTCGAGGTGGTCCCCCACGTCGAGGTCAGCAGCCTGACCGGCGCCGGCGGACGGCTCGCCCAGCTGGGCTGGCGCGACCTGCGCAGCGGCGCCGAGACGCGGCGGCCGGTGCAGCACCTGTTCCTGTTCATCGGCGCGGAGCCCAACACCGACTGGCTGGCCGGATCGGGGGTGGCGACCGACGCCAAGGGCTTCATCTGCACCGGGCCCGACGCCGGGCCGGAGCGCCACCTGTTGGAGACCAGCCTGGCCGGGGTGTTCGCCATCGGCGATGCGCGGGCCGGCTCCGTCAAGCGGGTGGCCGCCGCGGTGGGCGAGGGGGCGCAGGTGGTGGCGGCGCTGCACGCCAGCCTCGCCGAGCTGGCCGCGCCGAAGGCCGGGCCGGAGGCGGTCCGCGCCCCGGCGCCGGCGCACTGAGGAGAGCCGATGGCCGACAGCGTCCGCATCCTGGGATTCGCCGGCAGCCTGCGCCAGGGCTCGTACAACCGGTCCCTGCTGCGCGCCGCCCAGGCCGCCGCGCCGGAGGGCATGACGATCGAGGTCTTCGACCTGATCTCGGTGCCGCTCTACAACGCCGACGTGGAAGCGCAGGGCGATCCGGAAGGGGTGGCGGCGTTCAAGGCCGCGATCCGCGCCGCCGACGGGGTGCTGATGGTGACGCCGGAGTACAACCACGGCGTTCCCGGCGTGATGAAGAACGCCGTCGACTGGGCCTCGCGCCCGCCGCGCGACGCGCCGCTGGGCGGCAAGCCGGTGGGGATCATCGGCGCCTCGCCCGGCATGACCGGTTCGGCGCGCGGCCAGAGCCAGCTGCGCCAGGCCTTCGAGTTCACGGGCTCCTACGGCATGCCGCAACCCGAGGTGCTGGTGTTCCGGGCGCACGAGAAGTTCGACGCCGAGGGCAAGCTCACCGACGAGGCGACGCTGAAATACCTCGGAGCCTACCTGGTCGCCCTGAAGGCGTGGGTGCTGCGGTTCAGGGGAAGTTGAACTCACCCTTCGAGGTCATCCCGGTTTTTCCCCCTCCGTGTCATCCCGGTTTTCGCGCAGCGAAAGACCGGGACCCCCGAGCGCCGGATGGAGGGGACCAGGGCTCATCATCTGCAGGTACAGGTCCTCCCAGTGCGGATTGTCGGTCTCGATCAGCCGGATCTTCCATTCGCGGCGCCAGCGCTTGAGCTGCTTCTCGAAGTGGATCGTCTCGGTGACCTCGCCGAAGCCTTTGAAGAAGACGAGCCGGTCGAGACCGTGTTTTCGCGTGAAGCCGGGAATTTCCTTGGCCTTGTGCTCGGCGATGCGGCGTTCGAGCGAGTTCGTCACCCCGACGTAGAGCACGCCGTATTTGCCGTTGGTGACGATGTAGACCCAGTAGGTCGTCTCGAACATCTGGCGCTCAGGGGTCCCGGTCTTCGGCCTCCGGCCGAAACCGGGATGACACAGTTGGTGGCATTTGACACTCGGGTCGCGAACACCGACCTAGAAGCCATGATCGACGACCTCTATTCGGCGAAGGTGCTGGCGCTGGCGGCCAACCTGCCCAGGCTCGGCCGGCTGGCGGACGCGCAGGGCTCGGCCGAGAAGGTGTCGAAGCTGTGCGGCAGCCGGGTGACGGTGGACGTCAAGGTCGAGGGCGACCGGGTGGCCGATCTGGCCCAGGAGGTGAAGGCCTGCGCCCTGGGCCAGGCCAGCGCGTCCGTGCTGGGCCGGCACGCCATCGGCGCCTCGGTTCACGAACTGGAAACCGCGCGGGATCAGTTTCGTGCTATGTTGAAGACGGGCGGACCTGCGCCCGACGGACGATTTGCGGACCTCGCGATGCTCGCGCCTGTGAAGGACTATCCGGCCCGCCACGCCTCGACGCTGCTGGCGTTCGACGCGGCCTGCGAGGCTGTGCGCAGGGCGATGGCGCGAACTAGCCCCGCCGGCGCGGCTTGATTCCTCGTAGGACCCGGGCGTAAGCGCTGGGGCCAACCTTCCAGACCGTAGCCGGCATGACTTCCTACGAGAGCTGCGTCAGGGGCGCGCTGCGCGCCTACAAGCTGACGCTTTCGCCGCTGATCGGGCGGCAGTGCCGGTTCCTTCCGACCTGTTCGGAATATGCCGCCGACGTCCTGATCGGCCACGGCCCGTGGCGCGGGAGCTATCTCGCCGCCCGCCGGCTGTGTCGCTGTCATCCCTGGGGCGGATCGGGCTATGACCCGGCGCCGCCCCCGCGCAAGGCTGATCGCCGGCGCGAACCGGACCCGAGTGAGACATGATCGACCTGATTTTCCCCGACGGCTCGAAACGCCAGTACGACGACGGCGCCACGGGCAAGGAGGTCGCGGCCTCCATCGCCCCGTCGCTCGCCAAGCGGGCGGCGCTGATCAAGCTGGACGGCGAGCTCTATGACGTCGACCGGCCGCTGCCGCACGGCGGCAAGTTCGAGATCCTGACGCGCGACGCCCCCGAGGCGCTGGAGACCATCCGCCACGACGTCAGCCACATCATGGCCGAGGCGGTGCAGGAGCTGTTCCCCGGCACCCAGGTGACCATCGGCCCGGCGATCGAGGACGGGTTCTACTACGACTTCGCCCGCGCCGAGCCGTTCAGCCTCGACGACCTGGCCACGATCGAGAAGCGCATGAAGGAGATCGTCGACCGCGATGAGCCCATCGTGCGCGAGGAGTGGGACCGCGACGCGGCGATCGCGCACTTCGAGTCCATCGGCGAGACCTACAAGGCCGAGATCATCGCCGGCATCCCGGCGGGCGAGCCGGTCAGCGTCTACCGCCAGGGCGCCTGGAAGGACCTCTGCCGCGGGCCGCACCTGCCGTCGACCAAGGCGGCGGGCAAGGCGTTCAAGCTGACCAAGCTGGCCGGCGCCTATTGGCGGGGCGACCACCGCAATCCGATGCTGCAGCGGATCTACGGCACGGCCTGGGCCAGCGAAGCCGACCTGGAAGCCTATCTGCATCGCCTGGAGGAGGCGGAGAAGCGCGATCACCGCAAGATCGGCGCAGCCATGGACCTGTTCCACATGCAGCAGGAGGCCAAGGGGATGATCTTCTGGCATCCCAAGGGCTGGACGCTGTACCGCACGATCGAGTCCTACATGCGCCGCCGGCTGGACGCCGACGGCTATGTGGAGGTCAAGGCGCCCCAGCTGATGGACCGCGAGATGTGGGAGCGCTCCGGCCACTGGCAGAAGTTCGGCCAGAACATGTTCACCTGCGAGACGGCCGAGGGCGAGGTCCTGGCCGTGAAGCCGATGAACTGCCCCGGCCACGTGCAGATCTTCAACCACGGCCAGAAGAGCTACCGCGATCTGCCGCTGCGCATGGCCGAGTTCGGCGCCTGCCACCGCTATGAGCCGTCGGGCGCCCTGCACGGCATCTTCCGCGTGCGGGCCTTCACCCAGGACGACGCCCACATCTTCTGCCGCGAGGACCAGATCGAGGCGGAGTCGACGAAGTTCATCCGGCTCCTGGAAAGCGTCTATCGCGACTGCGGGCTGGAGTTGCATGCGGTGAAGCTGGCGCTGCGGCCCGAGCAGCGGTTCGGCACCGAAGAGATCTGGGACGTGGCCGAGCAGAAGCTGGAGCGGGCGGCCAAGGCCGCCGGCATCGCCGAGGTGGAGCTGTTGCCCAACGAGGGCGCCTTCTACGGCCCGAAGCTGGAGTTCCACCTGCGCGACGCCATCGGCCGCACCTGGCAGTGCGGCACGCTGCAGCTCGACTATGTGCTGCCCGAGCGACTGGACGCCGAATATGTCGCCGAGGACGGGAGCAAGCAGCGGCCGGTGATGCTGCACCGGGCGATCTGCGGCTCTATGGAGCGGTTCATCGGCGTGATGATCGAGAACTTCGCCGGCGCCTTCCCGCTGTGGCTGGCCCCGGTGCAGGTGGTGGTGGCGACGATCACCTCCGACGCCGACGACTACGCCCGCGAGGCGGCTGAGACGCTTAGGCGCAGGGGCCTGCGGGTGGAGATCGACCTGCGCAACGAGAAGGTGGGCTACAAGGTGCGCGAGCACAGCCTCGCCAAGGTCCCGGTCATCGCCGTGGTGGGTCGCCGCGAGGCGGAGGAGAAACGCGTGGCCCTGCGCCGCCTCGGATCGGATCAACAACAGGTTGTAGGCCTGGATGAGGCTGCAATGGCGCTTGCCTTGGAGGCGACTCCGCCCGATCTTGCCACGGAGGCCGACGCGGGGGCGCCGGCTCGGGGGATGGCGGGGGCACTGGAGGCTGGATGAACGGCATCGCCGCGCCCATCGTCGCCGCCGAGCCTGCCCGTGCGCCGGAGTTCCTGACGCGCCGCCGCCGCGTCTCGGTGATCATGGTCGTCTACATGACCGGCGAGGCGCTCACCGAGAGCGTCCAGTGCGTGCTGCGCGATCCGCTGGTGGACGAGCTGGTGATCGTCGACAACGGTTCGACCCCCTGCGAGGCCGAGGTGCTGCGCCGGCTGACCGAGCGTGACGACCGGGTGCGGCTGCTGGCCGGCCACGGCAACATCGGCTTCGCGCGTGGCGCGAATCTCGGCGCGGCCAAGGCCCTGGGCGAGGTCCTGGTGTTCCTCAATCCCGACGCCTTCCTGCAGCCGGGCTGCGTGGCCGAGCTGGTGAAGACCATCGAGGGCCGGCCGGCGCCCTGCATCGTCGGCGGCCGCGTGCTGAACGCCGACCGCACCGAGCAGCGCGGCGCGCGGCGCGGCGAGATCACCCTGCTCAGCGCCCTGATGTCGCTGACCGGCCTGGCCCGCAAGGTCGGGTCCTGGCGGCGCTTCGAGGTGCACTGGGAGGACGAGGCGCTGCCCGACGTGGCCTCGCCCGCGCCGACCATCTCCGGCGCCTGCTTCTGCATGCGCCGGGAGGACTTCAACGCCGTCTGCGGCTTCGACGAGGGCTATTTCCTGCACGTCGAGGACGTCGACCTGTGCTGGCGGGTGCGCCGGCAGGGCGGCAGCGTGCTGTTCCATCCCAAGGCCGAGGTGATCCACCTGGGCCACACCAGCCAGACCAGCCCGCTGCGCGTCGAGTTCTACAAGGGCCTCGGCCTGGCGCGGTATTTCCGCAAGCGGGCCGAAGGCGTGAGCGGTTCGCTGATCGCCTGGCTGCTGTCGCCGGTGATCGTCTGCACGGCGCTGGCCCGGCCGGTGCTGTGGCGGCTGACCGGCCGCGCGGCCTAGCGCGCCGATCTTTCCCCATGGTTCCGCGCTTCCTCAGGCCCGTGACGCATCTCGCGCCCCATTGGGTGCGGCGCGCGGCGCTGGGCGCGCTGGAGGACATCAAGAGCCTGCCGGCCCGGGCGATGGACGCCGAGCGGCGGGCCGAGCCCTGGTCGGTGCTGCATCACGTGGGCCATGGCGGCTATCTGGCGACCGGCCGCTACCTGGCGGGCCTGCTGGAAACCTATGCCGGGTTCGACGGGACACAGAACGTGCTCGACATCGGCTGCGGCACCGGGCGGGCGGCGGCGGGACTGGACGCGCGGCTGGCGGCCGGCGGCGGGCATTATCTGGGCTTCGACGTCTCGGCCTCGGCGATCGGCTATTGCCGCCGACGGTTCGCGGGCGAGCCGCACCTCAGCTTCGCGCACTTGGACATCCGCCACGAGGACTACAATCCGAGAGGAAGCCAGGAGGAGCTGCAGGCGGTCTTCCCATGCGCCGACGAGGACTTCGACATCGCGCTCGCCGCCTCGGTGTTCACCCACCTGACCATGCCGGCGGTGCGGCGCTACCTGGCCGAAACGGCGATGGCGCTGGTTCCCGGCGGGCGGTTCGTGTTCACCGCCTTCGCCCTTGAGCCCGGCCGCGACTCCTCGCCGAAGTTCCCGTTCCAGCCGTTCGACGAGACCTCCATGACCGTCGATCCGCAGGCGCCGCTGGGCGCCATCGGCCACCGGCGCGCGGGGCTGGAGGCGGCGATCCGGGAGGCGGGCTTTGCGAGCTTCGCCTTCCACCGCGGCGCCTGGGCGCCCGGCGCGGACTATGCCGGCGGGCAGGACCTCTATGTGGCGGTCAGGGCCTGAGGCTTGGGAAACCCGCCGGCCCGGCTGACCGCGGCGGTGGGGGGCTTGCCGAGCAGGGCTGAGACCCACCGGGCGGTGGCGATCAGGCCGTCCAGGTCGTAGCCGGTGTCGAAGCCGGCGCGCTCCAGCATGTAGACCAGGTCCTCGGTGCCGATGTTGCCGGTGGCGTCGGGGGCGAAGGGGCAGCCGCCGAGGCCGCCGCAGGAGGCGTCCAGCACCTCGACGCCCGCCTCGAGGCTGGCGAAGGCGTTGGCCAGGCCGGTGTTGCGGGTGTCGTGGAAGTGCATGCGCAGCGGCAGGCTGGGCGCCGCCTTGCGGGTGGCCTCGACGCGCTTGCGGACCAGCCAGGGATCGGCGACGCCGATGGTGTCGGCCAGCGCCAGCTCGTCGACACGGGCCTCGGCGGCCGCGCGGACGATGCGCAGCACCTGTTCCTCGGAGACCTCGCCGTCGAAGGGGCAGCCGAAGGCCACCGAGATGGTCACGGTGATCGGCGGACCGCCCTCGGCCTGCTGGCGCGCCGCGATGGCCTGCATGGCGACGATCTGCTCGTCCACGCTGGCGCCCTGGTTGCGGATGCCGAAGCCGTCGGTGGCACAGACCACGATATTGGCCTCGTCGCACCGCGCGGCCAGACAGCGGTCCCAGCCGCGTTCGTTGAGCACCAGGCCGATGCGCGAGCGGCCGGCCTCGTGCGGCAGCGCTTCGGATATTTGCTCGGCGCCGGCCATCTGCGGCACGCGCTTGGGATTGACGAAGGAGACGGTCTCCATGCGCCGGGCGCCGGCGGCTTCCAGGCGGTGGATGAACTCCAGCTTCTGATCGACCTCCAGCAGCGCCTTTTCGTTCTGCAGGCCGTCGCGGGGGCCGACCTCGACGATCTCGATGCGGCGGCTCATGGCAGGCCTCCGGGGAGCTGGCTGGCCGGCGGGACGTCGGCGGCCTTGTAGATCCGTAGCGTCATCTTGTGTCCGTCCGAATAGTCGAGGCCGTTCACCTGGGCGACCTCCTGGGCCGTGGTGTGGTCGGCCTTCAGCGCCTGGCGAAAGGCCGGGTCCTGGCGGGCTTCCACCACCGCCGGGCGGTGCTCGGCGATGGCCTCGGCGGCGTCCTCGGCCGTGCCCAGCTCGGTCTCGGTGCCGAGCGCGAACACCAGGCTGGGCTCCGCATAGCCGGCCACCGTCACCGGGGCGTCGGCGATGCCCTGCCGGGGTAGCAGCTGCGCCTTGGCCATGGCCGCCTCCGTGCGGCGCGACAGCCACAGCGGGTCGAGCCGGGGTGCGAGGCCCGCCAGCAGGGCCGCGTGGCCGAGGAGGCCGAGCCCCAGGGCGATCACGAGCGCCGGCCGCGGGTCGTCGCGCTTGAGGATCATATAGGCGCCCGCCAGGCCCGCCGCCGCCAGCAGGGCGGCCGCCAGGCCGGCCCAAGCGGCGTCCGCGCCGTGGCCATAGAGCGAGGTCAGGTAGATGGCGGCGGCGGCCAGCAACAGGCCGAACAGCGACGCCAGCACGGCGCCGGCGATCCGCACCCGCCTGCCGAGCGGCTGGGTGAGGGCCGCGGCGGCCAGCCAGCAGACCGCGCCATAGGCCGGCAGGGTGTAGTGCACGAGCTTGGTGGGCAAGAGTTCGAAGACGATCCAGGTGGGGATCAGCCAGGCCAGGGCGAAGCGCACGCCGGGCTCGGCGCGCCGCGTCCAGCCGGTGACCAGGGCGGCCGGCAGCAGCAGGGTCATGGGGAACAGCAGCAGGGGGGCCAGCAGGGTGTGGTAGCCGGGCGGGGCGCCATGGCTCTCCTGGCCGCCGATCAGCTTGGGGGCCAGGTCGCCGCCCAGCGCCTGGCTCCAGAACCCGCCGTCGGTGGCCACGGTCACCGCCCCGGCCCAGGGCCCGACGATGACCAGCACCAGGATCAGGCCCCAGTAGCCGTTGAGCTTCTTCAGCCAGCCCGCCCGGCGCTCGGCGACGGCCAGCGCCAGGATGGCCAGCGCCGCCACCATCGGTCCCACCGGCCCCTTGACCAGCAGGGCGACGCCGATCGCCGCCCAGAACACCAGGGCCGTCCCCTTGCCGGCCGGCGGCCCGTCGCGGGCGGCGGCGTAGAGCCGGGCGAGCGCCGCCATGGCCAAGGTCGTGGTTCCGGCCAGCACCGCGTCGGTCTTGGCGATCATCGCCTCGGTGGAGAGCAGGAAGGTGACGCCGAGCATGGCCCCGGCCAGCAGCCCCGCCTCAGCCCCGAAGAAGGCCGCCGCGCCCCAGGCGCAGGCGCCCGCCGCCAGCATGGCGCCCAGCAGGGAAGGGATGCGGTAGGCCCAGATCTCGCGGGCTTCCGGGCTGGAGAACAGGGTGACGCTGGCGGCCTGCAGCCAGTGGATGCCCACCGGTTTCTTGAAGCGCGGCTGGTCTTGGTAGTGGATGACCACGAAGTCGCCGGTCTCCAGCATCTGGGCGGTGGCCTGGGCGAAGCGCGATTCGTCGCGGTCCAGCGGCGGGGCGGCCAGCAGGCCCGGCAGGCCGGCCAGCAAGGCGATGAAGGCGGCCACCGCCGGCCCCCGCCAGCCGCGGCTCCACCTCGCCAACTCACCCTGCAGCGTCATTGCGCCCTGATAGCAGAACTTTCCCGATCCGCCTTTTCCGCTATGCAAGCGGCCATGGTTCGATCCGCGTCGCCCGAGGCGCCCGACATCTCCGTGGTGGTCCCGGTCTATGACGAGGCGGGCGCGGCGCCCGCCCTGGCGCGCGAGATCGCCGCGGCCTTTGCGGGGCGCAACTACGAGATGGTCTTCGTCGACGACGCCAGCCGCGACGGCACGCGCGCGGCGCTGAAGGCGCTGCAGGGCGAGATCCCGCAGCTGCGGGTGCTGGGCCACGCCAGGAACAGCGGCCAGAGCCGGGCGATCCGCTCGGGCGTCCTGGCCGCGCGCGGGGCGGTGATCGTCACCCTGGACGGCGACGGGCAGAACGATCCCGCCGATGGGCCGAAGCTGGTGGACGCCCTCACCGCCGGCCCGCTGCAGCTGGCCCTGGTGGGCGGCGAGCGGGTCAAGCGCCAGGACAGCCAGGCCAAGAAGATCGCGTCACGCATCGGTAACGGGGTGCGCAAACGCCTGCTCAAGGACACCGCCGACGACACCGGCTGCGGGCTGAAGGCCTTCCGCCGCGAGGCGTTCCTCAGGCTCCCCTACTTCGACCACATCCACCGCTACCTGCCGGCCCTGATGCTGCGCGAGGGCTACGTCACGGCCTTCCTGCCGGTGGCCCACCGGCATCGCCAGACGGGGGTCTCGAAATACACCAACCTCGGCCGGCTGTGGGTCTCGCTGTCGGACCTCATGGGCGTGATGTGGCTGCAGTCGCGGTCGCGCAATCCCGGCGGCGTCGACGAGGTCTAGGTCAGGGCGCTGAGGATCAGGGTGACGACGGCGAGGTCGAGGACGCGGAAGACGATCTGGCTCATGATCTTGGTTAAGCAAGACCGGCGCCAAACCGGGATCGCCGCCCGGACGGCGTGCTAGATTTTCGTCCTGGCCCGACCGCCGTTGGGCGCGCGGCGGTCCTTGGAGCCCGACCATTCGGTGCGGTTGTAGAGGCTCTTGGCGCTGTCGATGACCTCGGGGCCGGCGCGCAGGCCGCGCTTGGCGCCGTCCTGGCCCATCAGCTGGGCGGCGAAGGCCGACTGGCCGTCGCTCGGCTCGTCCCGCGGCAGGATGCGGCTGACGCGATCGACGGGGACCGGCAGGCGCACGATCTCGGCCTCGGTCGCCTCTTCGGGCTCCACCGGATCGGGCCGGGTGGCCCTGCGGAGCAGGTCCGCGCGTCGGATCGGATCAATTCGGGACATCATGCTTAAGCGTTTGCAAACCTTACGCCACCAACGCGCCGGTCAGCCCTTGGTGGCCAGCTTCTCGATCTGCGCCTGCATCTCGGCCATCTGCCGGCGTAGCTGGTCGAGGCTGTCGTCGCTGGGCGCCGGCTCGGCGGGCCTGGCGGCGGCTGACGGCGCGGGCTGGGCGGCCTCGTCGGGCTTCGCATAGGCGAACGGCGAGAACATCTTCATCGCCCGGTCGAACATGGCCAGGTTCTGGCGGATCTGGTCCTGGTAGGCGCCCACGCCGCCGGTCGGGCCGAGGTTGGCGAACTGGCTGGTCATCCGCTCCTGCTGCTGGGCGAAGGTGGCCAGCGACAGCTCCAGGTAGCTCGGCAGGAAGGCCTGCACGGAGTTGCCGTAGAAGCCGATCAGCTGGCGCAGGACCTGGATCGGCAGCAGCGATTGCCCCTGGCTCTCCTCCTCGACGATGATCTGGGTGAGCACCGAGCGGGTGATGTCGTCGTTGGTCTTGGCGTCGTAGACCACGAAGTCGACGTCCTTCTTCACCATGTCGGCGAGGTGCTCGAGGGTGACGTAGGAGGAGGACGCCGTGTTGTAGAGCCGCCGGTTGGCGTACTTCTTGATGACGACCCGCTCGCCCTGAGGCGCGTCGGTCCCTTGGGTGTCAGCCATCCGAAATCCCTGTACCGGGCGCCTCTGGCGGCGCCCCTCGTTCTGCAGCGCAGTATCGCGGATGCGAGCCGATAATCAAAGGGAGTCGAATATTTGCGGGGCGTGGGCTTGCCGAAGCCTCACCGCGTCCCGATAGATGAGGCCAGGGCCCGCTCTTCGCCTTCGAGGCATCGCCATGACCGACATCGTCATCGTCTCCGCCGCCCGCACGCCGGTGGGCTCGTTCAACGGAGCGCTGGCCAGCCTGCCCGCCCACGAACTGGGCAGGATCGCCATCCAGGCGGCCGTGGCGCGGGCCGGGATCGCGGCGGCCGAGGTGGACGAGGTGGTGATGGGCCAGGTGCTGCAGGCCGGCGCCGGCCAGGGTCCCGCCCGCCAGGCCGCGGTCAACGCCGGCATCCCGGTGGAGAGCCCGGCCTGGAGCCTGAATCAGCTGTGCGGCTCGGGCCTGCGCGCGGTGGCGCTGGGCGCCCAGCAGATCCAGGACGGCTCGGCCGAGATCGTCATCGCCGGCGGCCAGGAGAGCATGAGCCAGTCGCCGCACGCCCAGAACCTGCGCAATGGCCAGAAGATGGGCGACCTGGCCTTCGTCGACACCATGATCAAGGACGGGCTGTGGGACGCCTTCCACGGCTACCACATGGGCCAGACGGCGGAGAACATCGCCGCCCGCTGGCAGATCACCCGCGAGGACCAGGACCGCTTCGCGGTGACCTCGCAGAACCGGGCCGAGGCGGCCCAGACCTCCGGCCGCTTCAAGGACGAGATCGCCCCGGTGACCATCAAGGGCCGCAAGGGCGACACGGTGGTCGAGGACGACGAATTCATCCGCCATGGGGTGACGCTGGAGGGCATCTCCGGCCTGAAGCCCGCCTTCACCAAGGACGGCACGGTCACGGCGGCCAACGCCTCGGGCCTCAACGACGGCGCCGCGGCGCTGGTGCTGATGAGCGCCGAGGAGGCCAGGAAGCGCGGGCTGAAGCCGCTGGCCCGCATCGCCTCGTGGGCGCATGCCGGCGTCGATCCGGAGATCATGGGCACCGGCCCGATCCCGGCCAGCCGCAAGGCGCTGGAGAAGGCGGGCTGGAGCGTGGGCGACCTCGACCTCATCGAATCCAACGAGGCCTTCGCGGCGCAGTCGCTGTGCGTGGTCCGTGACCTGGGCCTCGATCCGGCCAAGGTGAACGTCAACGGCGGGGCCATCGCCATCGGCCATCCGATCGGCGCCTCGGGCGCGCGGATCCTGACCACCCTGCTGCACGAGTTGAAGCGCACGGACGCCGCCAAGGGCCTCGCCACGCTGTGCGTCGGCGGCGGCATGGGCGTGGCCATGTGCGTCGAGAAGGTCTGACTTAGACGAGAGGAGCGCCGGGGATCACAACCGGCGCCGAACCAAGGGAGCGGAATGCATGGCCAGGGTGGCTCTGGTCACGGGCGGGACTCGTGGCATCGGCCGGGCGATCGTCGAGCGGCTGAAGGCCGACGGCATGCTGGTGGCCGCCGGCTATTCCGGCAACGACACCGCCGCCGAGGCCTGCGCCAAGGAGCTCGGCGTGATGGTCATCAAGGGCAATGTCGGGAATTTCGCCGATTGCATGCACGCTCGCCAGGCGGTGGAGCGCGAGTTCGGGCCCATCGAGGTGCTGGTCAACAACGCCGGCATCACGCGCGACGGGGTGTTCCACAAGATGACCTCCGAGCAGTGGAGCGAGGTCATCCGGGTGAACATGGACAGCCTGTTCAACATGACCCGGCAGGTGATCGAGGGCATGCGCGACCGCGGCTGGGGCCGGA
>JAQGIV010000041.1 GCA_028290945.1 Phenylobacterium sp.
GGCTCGCGGTCGCGGCGCTCGCGCCAGCCACCAGCGCACTGGTGGCGAACAGCGCCAGGACGGATCTTGCTAGGATTTGCGTCATCGCCGCTCCGTAAGGGCAGTCAAAGGAATCAATGGGCGGTCGAGGGAGTTTGGTGGATGCGCTCCCCCCCCGCCACCCGCAAAGCGCCGCAGCGAAGGGTTAGAGTTCCTTGGCCACGCCGTCCAACAGGGGAACGAAGCGCACGTCGGTGAGCGCCTCGGCGACAAAGCCGCCCTCCCCGTCGCCGATATAGCGGCGGAGCGACTGGACCGGGCCGCGGCCGATGGGCGCGACCAGGATGCCGTTCGGCTTCAGCTGCGAAAGCAAGGCCTTGGGCTCTCCCGGCGCCGCGGCCGTGACCATAATGCGGTCAAAAGGCGCCTGTTCGGGCCAGCCCTGGCCGCCGTCGCCGAACTTGGTGACCACATTGGTCAGGCCCAGCGTCTTGAAGCGGGCCTCGGCCTCCCGCAGCAGGGTGCGGTAGCGCTCCACCGTGTAGACCAGCCGCGCCAGCTTCGAGAGGATCGTCGTCTGGTATCCGGAGCCGGTGCCGATCTCCAGCACGCGGCTGCGCGGCTCGAGCTGCAGGGCCTGGGTCATCAGGCCGACGATGAACGGCTGGCTGATGGTCTGGCCGCAGGCGATCGGCAGGGCCGAATCCTCGAAGGCGCGGTCCTTGAACAGGTCCGGGGTGAAGATCTCGCGCGGCGTGGTCTCGATGGCGTTGAGCACCGGCGCCTCGGTGACGCCCTGCGAGCGCAGCGCCAGGATCAGGCGGGCCAAGGCCATATCTGGGCCCGCCTGTGGGCCGGCGTCGGGCATGTCGTCGTCGTCCGACATGGTCACAGCCTCGGCGGCGGCCCGCCGATGACCTGCTTCAGGTCATGGACGCTGGCCATGTGGCTGAGGTCGATATGCAGCGGCGTGACCGAGATGCGGCCCTCGTAGAGCGCGCGCAGATCGGTGCCCTCGGCGGGCTTGGACTTCTCCTGCCGGAAGCCGATCCAGTAGTAGTCGCGGCCGCGCAGATCGGTGCGCTTCTCGGCCATGCGCACCTGTATGTCGCGGAAGCCCTGGCGGGTCACCTCCACCTCGGTGATCTCGGCGAGCGGCTTGGCGGGGAAGTTGAGGTTGAGGATCACCTCCTTCGGCCAGCCCACCTCCAGCAGGCGCTTGATGACGCCGGGCGCGAAGGCCTCGGCCGGCTCGAAGAAGCTGTCCAGCGGGTCGTAGGCGCCCATCTGCGACAGGGCGATGCCGGGCACGCCCAGCGCCATGGCCTCGATAGCGCCGGCCACCGTGCCGGACATGGTCACGTCCTCGGCCAGGTTCGCCCCGCGGTTGACGCCGGAGAGCACGAGGTCGGGCTTGCCGCCCACGACCAGCTCATTGACCCCCAGCATCACGCAGTCGGTGGGCGTGCCGGTGGTGGCGAACTTGCGCTCGGCGATCTTCCTGACGCGGATCGGCTCGGCCAGCGTCAGGGCGCGGCTGGCCCCCGACTGCTCATATTCCGGGGCGCAGACCCAGACGTCGTCGGACAGCTGGGCGGCGATGCGCTCCAGCGCCGCCAGGCCCTCGGCGTTGATGCCGTCGTCGTTGGTGAGCAGGATCCTCAAGCCGCACCCCCGATGTGGGTCAGGCCGGGCAGGTAGGGATGCAGCGCCTGCGGGATGGCGATGCGGCCGCCCTCGTCCTGGTAGTTCTCCATCACCGCCACCAGCGTCCGGCCGACCGCCAGGCCCGAGCCGTTGAGGGTGTGGACGTAGCGCGTGCCCTTCTCGCCGGCCTTCTTGGAGCGCGCATCCATGCGGCGGGCCTGGAAGTCGCCGCAGTTGGAGCAGGAGCTGATCTCGCGGTAGCGGTCCTCGGACGGGATCCAGACCTCCAGGTCGTAGGTCTTGCGGGCCCCGAAGCCCATGTCGCCGGCGCACAGCAGCATGGTGCGGAACGGCAGCTCCAGCCGCTTCAGCACGGCCTCGGCGCAGCCGACCATCCGCTCGTGCTCGTCAGCCGACTGCTCCGGCGTGGTGATGGAGACCAGCTCGACCTTGTTGAACTGGTGCTGGCGGATCATGCCGCGGGTGTCGCGCCCCGAGGCGCCGGCCTCCGAGCGGAAGCAGGGCGTCAGCGCCGTCACCCGCATCGGCAGCTCTTCCTCGGCCACGATCTGGCCCATCACCAGGCTGGTCAGCGGCACCTCGGCGGTGGGGATCAGCCAGCGGCCGTCGGTGGTCTGGAACAGGTCATCGGCGAACTTCGGCAGCTTGTCGGTGCCGTAGGCGGCGGCGTCGTTGACCAACAGCGGCGGGGCCACCTCCAGGTAGCCGTGCTCGCGGGTCTGCAGGTCGAGCATGAACTGCCCGATCGCCCGCTCCAGCCGGGCGAGCTGGCCCTTCAACACCACGAAGCGCGAGCCCGACATGCGGGCGGCGGCCTCGAAGTCCATCAGGCCAAGGTCCTCACCGAGGCTCTGGTGATCCTTGGGCGTCTTGATCGCGAAGGGCTCGCCCCAGCGGCGCACCTCGACGTTGTCGTGCTCGTCCTTGCCCGGCGGCACGTCGGGGGCGGGGATATTGGGCAGGCCTTCGAGGAGTTCGCGCAGCTTGACCTTGAGCTCGACGCCGGGCTCGATTCCGGCATCAGACACGGCTTGAATCTGCGCCATCAGCCGATCGGCTTCGGCTTCATCCTTCTTAGCCTTCGCCTGCCCGTACAGCTTCGAGAGTCGATTGCGCTCCGCCTGTGCTTCTTGAAACCGCGTCTCTTGCGCCCGCAGCTCGGCGTCTAGGTCGAGGATCTGGCGCACGATCTCGGAGCCCGACAGGCCCTTCGCGCTCCAGGCTTTGGCGTAAAGCTCGGGGTCTTCGCGAATGGCTCGAACGTCGTGCATGGGGGGCCGCGGGCTGTAGGTGGGCGGCTCTCTCTAGAGCGCGTTGGCGGCTACGCCAAGGCGGCTCAGGCCGCGGCCGCCTCTTCCTGATCGCGCTTGCGCTCGATGAGCTTCACGCAGCCGATGGAGATGAAGTAGAGGGCGATGATCGGCAGGGCCAGCAGCGTCATGCTGATCGGGTCGGGCGGGGTGACGATGGCGGCGGCCACGACGATGCCGGCGACGGCGAAGCGCCAGCCCTTGATCAGCATCTCGGCGTTCACCAGGCCGGCCATGGCCAGCAAGGTGAGGATCACCGGCAGCTGGAAGAACAGGCCGAAGCACAGGACCAGC
The DNA here is from genome assembly GCA_028290945.1 of Phenylobacterium sp. Taxonomy (GTDB): domain Bacteria; phylum Pseudomonadota; class Alphaproteobacteria; order Caulobacterales; family Caulobacteraceae; genus Phenylobacterium. The sequence goes on from JAQGIV010000041.1 coordinate 3,252, forward strand.
GTGGTCAGCAGGTCGAAATATTCCGAAACCCTGGGCAGCAGCTGCACCGAGATGCCCGCCGTGCCGACGATCTGCTGCGAGAGCGAGAACCACAGCACGAAGGGCATGATCATGTAGTAGACGAGCGCCGCCCCCATCAGGAACAGCAGCGGCGCGGCCAGCAGGAACGGCAGGAAGGCGTGCCGCTCACGCTTGTAGAGGCCGGGCGCCACGAAGGCGTAGATCTGCCAGGCGAGGATCGGGAAGGCCAGGATCAGGCCGCCGAAGGCGCCCAGCTTCACCTTGGTGAAGAAGAACTCCAGCGGGGCGGTGAACACCAGGTTAGTCACCTTGCCGACCGGCGGCGGCAGCTGGAGCACGCCGATCAGCGCCAGGAACATGTTCTTCGCGCCGTTCAGCATGCCGAGCGCCTGGCCGCCCACGTCGTGCGCCGTCTCGCCCTGGCGGACGGCCAGCAGCTGGGCGGCGATGGAGAAGGGCCGCAGCAGGAACTTGAACAGCGGCTCGGCGAAATAGAAGCAGACCAGGAAGCCGATGAAAATCGCCGCCACGGAGACGATCAGCCGGCTGCGCAGCTCGATCAGGTGGTCGAGGAGGGGCGCGCGGGAGGCCTCGATCTCGGACTCGTCGGGGACGCTCACGGCTTGGCCTTTCGGGCGGCCGGCGTCTTGGGCGCGGACTTCTTCGCGGCCGCGGGCTTGGGGGCGGCCTTGGCGCGCGGCTTGGCCTTAGGCTTCGGCTTCTGCTTCCGCGCCGCAATGCTCACCGGCGGCGCTTCGGCGGCGGCCTCGGCGTACTGGTAGCTCATCGGCGGATGCAGCTGCACGCCGACGTCGGCCAGGCCCTGGTGGATGTCGTCGATGATCTGGCTGGTCTCGGCGCCGCCGGCATGGGCGGCGATGTCGGCCAGCTGGCCCTGGCGCAGCGCCTCGACCTCCTTGCGCAGCTCGTCGAGCTCCGACTGGCGGGCCATCTCGTCGAAGCTGGCGCGGAACTCCGCCGCCATGCCGCGCAGCTTGGCCATGAACTGGCCGAACTTGCGCAGCAGCACCGGCAGGTCCTTGGGGCCTACGACGATCAGCGCGAAGACGGCTGCGATCAGCAGCTCGACGGTTTTGCCTTCGAGGAACATGGCGCTGGCCTTACCGCGCTTTCAGGCGGAGGGGAACGCGCGGCGGCCGGCGGCGCCGATCAGCTGCGCGCCTTGTCCTTCTCGGACTCCTTGGGGAGCGGCTTGGCGTCGGCGGCGGGGGGAGTCTCCTCCTCGCCCTTGAGGCCTTCGCGGAAGGCGCGGATGCCCTTGGCGGTGTCGCCCATGATCCCGGAGATCTTCCCGCGCCCGCCGAACAGCAGGACCAGGAGGACGCCTACGATGATCAGGTGCCAGATCGAAAAACCACCAGGCATGTTCAGCAACTCCAAGCCGGGTCGCGGCGCCGTGCGGCCACGCCCCCGAGAAATCTCACGCGGCGTATATAGTCTGTCTCGTCGAGGCGCGCCACGGTCAGCGCAGCAGCCTAGCGCCCGTCCTCGGCCGCTTCGGCCTCGCCGAGGAAGTCGGTGTGGAACTCGGGCTCGTCGCCGGGGTCCAGGGGGTCCTCGTCGGGGCCCAGGCCCATGGGATCGGGCACGGCGAAGTCGGGCGGCAGGTCGAGGCTGAGCAGGCCGGCGGCCTTCATCTCGGCGACGCCCGGCAGGTCGGTGAGCGCGGCCAGGCCGTAGTGTTCCAGGAAGGCGTCGGTGGTGCCGTAGGTGACCGGCCGGCCCGGCGTGCGCCGGCGGCCGCGCATGCGCACCAGGCCCAGCTCCAAGAGCACGTCGAGGGTGCCGCGGCTGGCCTGCACCCCGCGCACCGCCTCGATCTCGGCGCGGGTCACCGGCTGGTGGTAGGCGATGATCGCCAGCGTCTCCTGGGCGGCGCGCGACAGGCGGCGCGGCTCCTCGCGCTCCTCGCTCATCAGCCAGGCCAGGTCCGGCGCGGTCTGGAACCGCCAGCGGCCGGCCACCGGCGCCAGCTCCACGCCGCGGCCAGCGTAGCGCTGCGCCAGGGCGGCCAGGGCGGCTTCCACGTCGGCCCCTGCGGGCAGCCGGCGGGCGAGATCCTCCAGGCTGAGCGGGCCGGCGGCGGC
>JAQGIV010000077.1 GCA_028290945.1 Phenylobacterium sp.
CCCGCCGCCCCGCAGCCGCAGGCGCCGCCCGAGGCGCGGCCACCCCGCGACAGCTTCGGCGGCCGCTGGGGCGACCGCGGCCAGCGACCCACGCCGCCTCCGGGCCAGGCCCAGGCGCAGCCGCAGCCCCGCCAGGGCGGCTATGAGGACGGACGGCGCTTCGTGCGGCGGCCGGGGACCTGGGTCGACACCAACGGCGATGACACCACCCAGGGCCTGAACCCCGCCGACCGCGCCGACCACGAGGATCGCCAGGACCTGCGCGACTGGCGCCGCTTCAACGGCGGCCAGGGCGGGCAGGGCGATCCGAGGCGCCAGGATCGGCGGCCGGACAGCCGCAACTTCCAAGGCGGAGATCATCGCGACGATCGCGGCAATGACCGCGGCCGCGGCGATCCTCGGGCTGACGACCACCGCGGGGATGGCGATCATCGTGGCGGCGACCACCGCGACGGGGACCACAGGGATGGGGACCACAGGGACCGGCCGCAATGGCGGCCCGGCGCCTTCCCGCACAGCTTCTCCAGCGCCCACCGCTTCCGCTACCGGCCGTACCTGCGGCCGCCGCACTTCTTCACCCGCCTGTGGAGCTACGGCGAGGTGCTGCCGCGCGGCTGGTACGGGCCGCAGTACCTGATCGAGGACTGGTGGGACTTCGACCTGCCCGCCCCGCCCCCCGGCTACGACTGGGTGCGGGTCGGCGACGACGCCCTGCTGATCGACGGCTACTCCGGCCGCATCGTCCAGGTGATCCGCGCGATCTTCTGGTAGCTAGAACCTCCCCCGTAGAGCGGCAGCGAACGGGGGAGGTGTCGCGAACGCGACGGAGGGGGCGTTGGGGCCGTGCGGCGAACTAGGTGCGCCGGCAGCGCCCCCTCCACCACGTTGTGGTCCCCCTCCCCCGCTGACGCGGTGGAGGTTGCGGTCAGAGATACCCCAGCTCTTTCAGCGCCTGGATCGAGCTCGCCGCGTCCTTGTGGTGGACGAAGACGCCGCCTTCCTGCTCCCAGAGGTGGCGATGCCTGTCGCGGTCGTCCACCAGGACGTCGCCGGGGTGGCGATGCTCGTGCTTCAGGGCGGCCATGGTGGTGATCACCGGCACGCCGGGGAAGTGGCGCTGCGCCCACCGGCGCTTCTGCGGCTCGGCCCAGTCGCCGCGCGGCAGGCCGGTGAGGATGATCGGGGCCCGGTGGCGGACGGCCTCGTAGAGCTGCTGCCCGTCGGCCATCGGCGGCAGGGAGCCGAAGAAGTCCTCGGCCGCCGCCAGCCGCTTCCAGAACTCGCGCGGGCCGAAGCGCTTCTCGAACACCCGCGGCGGCATGCCGAAGATCGCCTCGGCGCCCTTGTCGAAGTCGGCCAGCACCCCGTCGCAGTCGAGATAGATCTGCTTGCGCATCGGCAGCGGTGAAGGCCTCGGCGCCGCGCCCGGTTCGCTACTCACGGCAGGCGGGGCAGCGGCCGCGGGCTTCCAGGGTGATCGCCTCCACGGCGTAGCCGGCGGCCTCGGCCGCGGCGATCTGCGGGGCGAAGTCGGGCTCGAACTCCTCGGCCGCGCCGCAGCAGTCGCAGATCAGGAAGGCCGCGCGGTGGCTCTCGCCATCGATCCGGCAGGGGACGTAGGCGTTGAGGCTCTCGATGCGGTGCGCGAAGCCCAGTCGCTCGAGGAATTCCAGGGCGCGGTAGACGGTGGGTGGCTTGGCGGGCTCGCCGGCCGCGCCGAAGGCGGCGATCAGGTCGTAGGCCTTGAGCGGGGCGTTGGAGCCCAGCAGCAGCTCCAGCACCCGCCGCCGCGGCGTGGTCAGGCGTTCCTGGGTCTCGCTGCAGCGCCGCTCGGCCGACACCAGGGCGCGGCTGAGAGCCTGTCCCTTCAACCCGGGATGATCGTGGTCGTCGTGTGCGCACGTGGCCGTATGCATGGCTGTTCAGCTAACCCGCGTTCCGTGAACGTCGCAACAGGCTTGACGACGCGTTATGTTATTTCATAACAGAGGTGTTATCTCATAACACATGCGGCCGCGTTCAAGGCCGGGAGTCCGCGATGCCGAAGAAGTTCCTCCTCCTGGCCGCGACGAGCGCCGCCGCCCTGGCCGCCACCGGCGCCTTCGCGCAAACGGCCCCGGCGCCGGCGGCCCCGACGGTCGCCGAGGAGGTGGTGGTCACCGCCCAGCGGCTGGACGCGGCCCGCTCGGCCATCGAGCCGGCGCTGGGCGCGACCACCTATTCGATGCCCGAGGCCTTCATCAACAACCTGCCGGCCGGCGCCAACACCCAGCTGAACCAGGTGGTGCTGCAGGCGCCGGGCGTGGCGCAGGACAGCTTCGGCCAGCTGCACGTGCGCGGCGACCACGGCAACATCCAGTTCCGCCTGAACAACGTGATCCTGCCCGAGGGCCTGCAGGTGTTCGGCCAGACCCTGTCGCCCAGGCTGGCCTCCGACGTGCAGCTGATCACCGGCGCCCTGCCGTCGCAGTACGGCCTGCGCACCGCCGGCATCATCAACATCACCACCAAGTCGGGCTTCAAGAACGGCGGCGAGGTCTCGCTCTACGGCGGCAGCCACGGGGTGATCACGCCGTCGGTCGAGTACGGCGGCTCCTGGGGCAAATCGAGCGCCTTCGGCTCGTTCAGCTACACCGGCACCGATGTCGGCATCGAGAGCCCGGACGGCTCGACCACGCCGCTGCACGACCACTCCGACCAGTTCCAGGGCTTCGGCTATTTCGATCACATCCTCGACGCAACCAGCCGCATCTCGGCGATCATCGGCACCTCGCAGCAGTCGTTCCAGATCCCCAATGTGCGCGGCCTGCAGCCGGACCTCGGCCTGAACCTGAACGGCCGCACCACCTTCGCCTCCGAGGCGCTCGACCAGCGGCAGCGCGAGGGCACCACCTACGGCATCGTCACCTACCTGAAGACCACCGAGAAATTCACCGGCCAGGCCTCGTTCTTCACCCGCTATTCGGAGCTGAAGTACACGCCCGACGTGGCCGGCGAGCTGCTGTTCAACGGCATCGCCCAGGCGGCGCGCAAGACCGACCTGTCGATGGGGGTGCAGCTCGAGGGGGTCTACGCCCTCAACGACGCCCACACCCTGCGCAGCGGGCTGATCGTCTCCACCGACCGCACCACCAGCGACACCAACTCGCAGGTCTTCCTGGTGGACGGCGCCGGCAATCAAATCTCCAACACGCCCACCACCATCGTCGACAACAGCCGCGCCCAGGCCTGGACCTATTCGCTCTATCTGCAGGACGAGTGGAAGATCACCGACGCCCTGACCTTGAACTACGGCCTGCGCTTCGACCAGGTGAACGCCTTCCTGAAGGAGAACCAGGTCAGCCCGCGGGTGAACCTGGTGTGGATCCCCGTCGAGGGGACGACCCTGCACGCCGGCTACGCGCGCTACCTCACGCCGCCGCCGTTCGAGCTGGTGGCCAGCCAGAGCGTTTCGAAGTTCGTCGGCACCACCGCCGAGGCGCTGGGGACCCTCAACGACACGCCGAAGTCGGAGCGGGACAACTATTTCGACCTGGGTGCGGCGCAGAAGCTGGGGCCGGTCACCCTGGGGATCGACGCCTACTACAAACAGGCCAAGAATCTGGTGGACGAGGGCCAGTTCGGCGCGCCGATCATCCTGACGCCGTTCAACTACCGCGTCGGCTACGCCAAGGGCGTCGAGCTCAGCGCCAACTATGCGCGCGGGCCGCTGACCGGCTACGCCAACCTCGCCTGGTCGCAGGCCAAGGGGAAGGACATCGTCTCCAGCCAGTTCAACTTCGACCCGGCGGACCTGGCCTACATCCAGAACCACTATATTTTCCTGGACCACGACCAGACCTGGACCGGTTCGATGGGCGGCGCCTATCGGTTCGACACCGGCACGCGGGTGTCGGGCGACCTGATCTACGGCTCGGGCCTGCGGCGCACCACCGGGAGCATTCCGAACGGCGACAAGCTGCCGGCCTACACCCAGGTGAACCTGGGCGCCTCGCAGGAGTTCGCCGCGTTCGGCGGGTTCACCCTGCGGGCCGACGTGATCAACGTCTTCGACAAGAAGTATGCGATCCGCGACGGCTCGGGCGTCGGCGTCGGCGCCCCGCAGTTCGGCCCGCGCCGCGGCGTGTTCGTGGGCGTCAGCAAGACGTTCTGAGCGGATACGAAAAAGGGGCCGCAGAGCGACCCCTCATCCGTCAGCATCGCTGACACCTTCTCCCGCAAGGGGAGAAGGTAACTAAGCCTCTCCGGTCTCGCTCGCAGCCGCGCCGGTGGTGCGGCGGCGGCGCGGGCGCTTCACCGCGGCGTCCTCGCCCTCGGCGGATGCGGGCCGGGGCGTCGGGGCCTGCAGGAAGGCCGGGGCGTGGCTCTCGCCGCCTTCGGCGTCGCGCAGCA
>JAQGIV010000012.1 GCA_028290945.1 Phenylobacterium sp.
GGGCCAGGCCGATGGCGCGCAGCTGCTCGACCTCGTGCAGGAAGCCGAAGGTGCGGCAGTCGGCGAGCTCGTCGCGGAAGGTCTGCTCGTCCATGGCCATGTCGACCCGCTGGCGACCGATGACCGGACTGGCGAAGCTGATCTCGAAGGCCACCTCGAAGCCGTCCGCGGGCTTGAGCGCGGCGCGCTTGTCGCCGTCGACGACCTCGACGGTCTCCAGGATCTCGATGAAGCGGCGGGGCGCGTCCTGCATGCGCACGCCCGCGCGGTCGAGCACGCGGATGAACGGCAGGGCGGAGCCGTCCATGATCGGCATCTCCGGCCCGTCGAGCTCGACCACGGCGTTGTCGACGCCCAGCATGACCAGGGCGGCCATCAGGTGCTCGATGGTGGCGACGGTGACGCCGGCGTCGTTGCCGATGATGGTGCCGAGCTGGGTCTTCACCACCGTCTCCGGCGCGCAGGGCACGCGGTTGTCGCGGTCGGTGACGTCGGTGCGGACGAAGGCGATGCCGGTGTCGGCGGCGGCGGGGCGCACGGCCACGCGGGTGTAGGCGCCGGTGTGCACGCCGACGCCGGCGAAGGTGGCCGGAGCCCTGACGGTGTGCTGGAAGGCGTCTGCGCGCTGGAAGGCGTCTGCGGCCACGCTCGGACCTTTCCGAAATTCTTGGCGTCACGGCCGTGGCCCGACGCTACGTCCCCAAACTCACCGGCTAAGGCGATTGTCGCGGTGCAGCAAAGCACTTCGTGTTTCGCAATGTTTCGCTTTGGGAAAGGTTAACGGCGCCGCTTCGACCCCCCTCGATTTCATCAACAATTCTGAACGTCATCCCCGGGCTTGTCCTGGGGACCCAGACGCGTTGACGGCGACGAAAATGGCGGCGGCTCCGCCGAGATCGACGGAGCCGCGACGGCGTTTCTGGGTGGCCGGGACAAGCCCGGCCATGACGTTCTTTATTAGGCGTCAGTTCGCCAGGCGGCGCAGGAACGACGGGATCTCCAGATCCTCGGCGGCTTCGGCGTGGGCTTCCGGGGCGGCGGCTTCCAGCGGCTGGGCCCCGCCGCGGCTGGCGGCCGGACGGGCGGCCGGGGCGCTGGCCGGCGCCTCGTGGCGCGGACGGCCGCCGAACATGCTGAGGAACCCGCCGCGCGGCCGGCGCTCATAGGCCGGCTCCGCGAACAGCGGCTCGTCGTCCAGCTCGTCGTCGTCGGCCACCGAGGGGTCGACGATGCGGGTCACCGGGGCGGTGATCCGCGGCTCCGGCGCGGGCGCCTTGTAGAGGTCGGGCTGCTCTTCGTCGAAGGCCAGGCCCAGGACCGGCTCGGCGGTCTCGGAGGCGGCGATCGGCTCGGCGAAATCGGGAGTGGTTTCCACGTCCGCCGTGACGGTCTCCGGCTCGGAGATGCGCAGCGGCGGGGCGGTCAGCGAGCGGCGCTCCGGCTTCGGCTCGATGGCGGCGATCGAGGCGCCGTCCATGCCGGTGGCGACCACCGAGACGCGGATCATGCCGTCGAGCGACGGATCGAAGGCGGCGCCGAAGATGATGTTGGCTTCCGGGTCGACCTGCTCGGAGATGGCGTTGGCCGCCTCGTCGACTTCCAAGAGGGTCATGTCGAGCCCGCCGGTGACGTTGACCAGCACGGCCTTGGCGCCCTTCAGCGACACTTCGTCGAGCAGCGGGTTCTGGATGGCGTTGTGGGCGGCCATCAGGGCGCGGTCTTCGCCGGCCGCCTCGCCGGTGCCCATCATCGCCTTGCCCATCTCGGTCATCACCGTGCGGACGTCGGCGAAGTCGAGGTTGATCAGGCCGGGCAGCACCATCAGGTCGGTGATCGAGCGGACGCCGGAGTGCAGCACCTGGTCGGCCATGCCGAAGGCTTCGGCGAAGGTGGTCCGCTCGTTGGCGACGCGGAACAGGTTCTGGTTGGGGATGACGATCAGGGTGTCGACATAGCGCTGCAGCTCGCCGATGCCGGCGTCGGCCAGGCGCATGCGGTGGCGGCCCTCGAAGTGGAACGGCTTGGTGACCACGCCCACCGTCAGGATGCCGCGCTCGCGCGCGCACTTGGCGATGATCGGCGCGGCGCCGGTGCCGGTGCCGCCGCCCATGCCGGCGGTGATGAACACCATGTGGGCGCCGTCGAGATGCTCACCGATCTCCGGGATGCTCTCCTCGGCCGCGCTCATGCCGACCTCGGGGTGGGCGCCGGCGCCGAGCCCCTGGGTGACCGTCACGCCGAGCTGGATGCGCCGCTCGGTCTTGGCGAACTGCAGCTGCTGGGCGTCGGTGTTGGCGACGACGAACTCGACGCCCTCCAGCCCTGCCTCGATCATGTTGTTGACGGCGTTGCCGCCGGCGCCGCCGACGCCGAACACGACGATCCGGGGCTTCAATTCCGTCGCCCGGGGCGCTGTGAGAGAGATGGTCATGGGATCCCTGCCGTCTGCCGAATGCCGCTAGGGCGCCCGCGACCCCCCGCGAACGCCTCCTCTTAAGGATGGGTTACTAGGCGACCGACATCCTTAATCGAGAGTTAAGCCCATAGCCTGAGTCGCCGCCGCGGCGAGGCCGGGAGCGGCGAAGAAAACGCTTTGTCCTCAAGGACTCAGGCGAATCGCGCGGCCAGCCTGCGACGCTCTGTCCGACCGCTGCAACCGACGGTTAGGGCGGAAATATTTCTCGCCCCCGGCCGGGTCCCAGAGGAGCGGATGCGGCAGGCGACGGCACCGCCCTCATCCGCCTCTCCCACGGGGCAGCCCCCGGGAGAGGAGCGCGCCCTAGAGGTTCTCGCGCAGCCAGGCGGCGGCCTTGGCGACCGGGTTGGCGCGGGGGTCGAGGGGTTCGCGGCGCAGCTTGGCCGACGTCAGGGCCCGGGTGGAGACCGCCTCGCGGGGGCCGAAGGCGGCGCGGTGCAGGATGCCGGCGGCGGCGGTGAAGGCCGGGCCCGAGGCGGCGTCGGCCAGGTGCGGCACGCGGCGCGGACGACCCAGGCGCACGGGACAGTCGAACACGCGGACGGCCACTTCGCGGACGCCGGACAGCTGGCTCGCGCCGCCGGTCAGCACCAGGCCCGCGCCCGGCTCGATGGGGGCGCCAGAGGCCTTCAGCCGGTCGCGGAGCAGTTCGAGGGTCTCTTCCACGCGCGGCGCGATGATGCCCTTGAGCAAGGATCGCGGCGCGATCACCGGGCCGGCGCCCGGATCGTCGCCGCGTGGCGGCGCCTCGATCATTTCCCGGTCTTCGTTGGCGGATGCGATCGCCGAGCCGTGCAGGGTCTTGATCCGCTCGGCGCCGGCGATGGAGGTGGAGAGGCCGCGGGCGATGTCCTGGGTCACGTGGTGGCCGCCGACCGGCACCGTCTCCACGTGCACCAGCGAGCCCTGGTTGAACACGGCCGCGGAGGTCGAGCCGCCGCCCATGTCGATGCAGACCGAGCCGAGATCCATCTCGTCCTCCTCCAGCGCGGCGAGCGCCGAGACGAAGGGGGCGGCGACCACGCCTTCCAGCTGCAGGTGGGCGCGTTCCACGCAGGCGCCCAGGGTGTGGAAGATGCTTTCGGCGATGGACACCACCAGCAGCTCGACGCCCAGCGCGCGGCCGAACATGGCGCGCGGGTCCTTCACCCCGCCCTGCCCGTCCACCGACCAGCCGACCGGCAGGATGTGCACGGCCCGGCGGCCGGGCAGCTTGATCTGCGAGAGGGCGTGCTGGATGGCGCGGACCAGGTCGTTGTCGCCGATCGGCCGGGCGCCGATGGAGACGCGGCCGGCCACGCGGTGCGAGGTCAGCTGGCCGCCGCCGGTGGCCACGGTGACGCCCTGCACGGAGACGCCGGCCACGGTCTCGGCCCGCTCGACGGCCTGGGCGATGGCCTCGGAGGCCTCGTCGAGGTTGACGATGGCCCCGCCGCGCACGCCGCGCGACTGGACATAGCCGACGCCCGCCGTCGTGAGCGTCCGGTCGCCCTTGCGCACCCCGTCGGGCTTCATGATGAAACAGGCGACCTTGGAGGCCCCGAGATCGACGGCCGCGACCACCGGCGGGCGCACGAGCGCCGCCTTCAGGCCCTCGCGGGCGTCCTTCTTCTCCGGCGGCTTGGTGGCCAACTTCAGCATTATCTGGTCACAGGTCCATTCAAGCGCCGGCCGGCGGCAGCTGTCCGGGCGGGACAGGCTCGCGCGGCCGGACGGCCACCACGTCGGGATTGCGCAGGTCGATGCGTTCGAAGCCCAGGTCGAGGATGCGCGAGCGCTGGTCGAGCTGCTCGAGCTGCATCAGGGCGGCTTCCTCCTCCACGGCCGGAAGCTGGATCAGCGAGCCGTCCTTGAACCGCAGGTCCCAGCGCCGATCGTCGACGCGGACCAGGGCGTCCATGCGGCCCATCAGCTTGGGGCGCTGGGCCAAGAGCGGCAGGATCTTCGGCGCGGCCTCGGCCCCGCCGGCGCCCACCACCAATGGCAGGGTCGCGAAGCGGGCCGGATTGGCCTCGGGGATGACCAGGCCATGGTCGTCGATCACCGCGATCTTGCCGTCGTGCTGCCAGACCGCGAGCTGGCGGCGCTCGGCCACCGAGATCACCAGGGTGTCGGGCAGCAGGCGCACGATGCGGGCGTCCTTGACCCAGCCCACCGCCTCCACGCGCTTGCGCAGCGCGGTGAGGTCGAGGCCGAGCAGCGGCTGGTCCTTGTAGACGCCGGCCGCCTTGACGATGTCGGCCGTGGCCATGGCCGAGGCGCCTTCGATCTGCACCTTGCGCAGCCGGAAGCCCGCCTGGCCGAACTTGCCGTCGACCGCGGCCTGGGCCTGGGCGACCAGCCGCTCCCCCCGATGACCGGTGGCCAGCACGGCGGCGCCGGCCAGCGCCAGCACGGCGGCCGCGGCGATCAGGATGAGCTTGGGAGAAGGCCCGGTTGCCTGGGGCGTGCGCCTGGCCGGCGCCGCCCCCGGCGTTTTCACACGGGGACGCTGAGCCGGTTTGGGGGGCGCTTTTGCCCGAGGTTTCGCTTCAACTCGCGACCCTCCCCGCACCGCCGCGGGCATACGCGTCCTCCGTAATCCAAAGCACCAGA
>JAQGIV010000099.1 GCA_028290945.1 Phenylobacterium sp.
CACGACCGTGATCGCCGCCGCCGCCGCCGCCGTGGCCTTCGCCGCGATGCTCGCCGCCGCCGCCGCCGTCATGCTCGCGCGCCAGCGCGCCGCCGGTCAGGGAGACCAGCGCCGCCACGATGGCGAAGGTGCGGAGGAAGCGCCTCATCGGCTCGATTGTCTCAATTGCTGGATGTCGGTCGAGGGGCTTTGTGACAGGCAGACCGTGAACTGTGGCTGAACGGTCCTCCTTCCACGTATCGCCCCGCATCCTCCGTCGCCGCGCCGCGGTGACGGCGCCAAGTAGAATTCCCCGAAATGGGTGGGTTGTTCTCAACATGACCGTATGACAACAGGCGCCTTAACCATGTGTTCAGGCTGAGGGGCGTTTTCTTCTGCCTGTGATGGATCGGATAAGGGCGCCTGAACTGGGTCCCGCCGACCGAACAGGGACGAAGGACATGCTGGCTAGCCTGCAAGTCGCGAACGAAGGCCTCCCACTGCCGCAGCCCGATGCGTCGGGCGACGAGCTGTTCCGCCTCGGTCTGCTCTATTCGACCGGGCAGGGTGGCGCGCCGCTGGACTATGTTTCGGCGCACATGCTGTTCAACCTGGCCGCCATGCGCGGCTCGGTGGAGGCCAAGATCTACCGCAAGGAGCTCTCGGAGGAGATGGCGTCGGAAGACGTCGCCGAGGCCCAGCGGCAGGCCCGCGAGTGGCTGGCGCGCGGCTGAGCGCGCCGCCCGAGGACCCGCCCGGCCAACGGACGTCGGCAACCGACGCCGCTTTGCGCCCGTAGCGCCGGCCTATTTGCCGCCGGGACGCGTCGTGCCCTTCGGCTTTTCCAGGCTGCCGACCGTGCCGCTCGAAGACGAGGCGGCGGTCGCCTTCGCCTGCTTTGGCTTGCGCACCTCGCGGTTGGATTTCTTCTGACCCTTGGCCATTCTCATCTCCAGTGGTGAACGTCGCCGATACGCGAAGGCGAACGCATATAGGGCGTTTCGGCTCGCCACCGCGACGCCGTTTATCGCTCGGCGAGCCGCCGCTTGTTCGTTGCTCCTGATGGCCTCATTCGCTATTGAGTGCGTCCCGTCGAGAACGCCCCGGGGACAGCCGTCGCAAACCGGCTGCAAACCGGGGAGCGGGTCGGGATAAAACCCGAGCAAAGACAATACGGTGACGTGGCCGAGTGGCTGAAGGCAACGGTTTGCTAAATCGTCATACTCGAAAGGGTATCGAGGGTTCGAATCCCTCCGTCACCGCCATCCTGCTTCGCCCCTAGCGGGGCTTCGCAGGACAAGCCCTGAGCCAGCCGGGCGAAGCAGGATGCCCTTCGAAGCCTTGGCGAAGAAGGGCTGCCGAGTTAGCAAACTGGCCGTGCGGGCTTCGCAGGACAAGCCCTGAGCCAGCCGGGCGAAGCAGGATGCCCTTCGAAGCCTTGGTGAAGAAGGGCTGCCGAGTTAGCAAACTGGCCGTGCGGGCTTCGCAGGACAAGCCCTGAGCCAGCCGGGCGAAGCAGGATGCCCTTCGAAGCCTTGGCGAAGAAGGGCCGCCGAGTTAGCTGACTTGGCCTTTTCGAGCTTCTCGATGACAGTGTCAGCGAACAAGGGCCGCCGACTTGCACTACGTCTATCTTATCGAGAGCCTCTCGACGCCCGGTGAGAAGTACGTAGGCCTGGCCGGTGACCTCAAGCGCCGCTTGAAGGATCACAACTCAGGCAAATCGGCCCATACCGCCAAGTTCCTCCCGTGGCGACTTGAGACGTACATCGCATTCGCGACGGTCGAAAAAGCCCAGAAATTCGAGCGATACTTGAAGTCAGGCTCCGGTCATGCGTTCGCGCGGAAGCGCCTGTGGTGACGTCACCCGCCGCCGCGCCCCTGCTGATCGCCGCCCGCGCCGCGCACGACGCCGGGCGCTACGCCGAGGCGGAGACGCTCTATGCGCGCGCCGCCGAGCTCGCCCCCGACGACGCCGACGTGCGCCACAACCGCGGGGCCTTCTTCGCCCTGATCGGTCGGCTGCCCGAGGCGGAGGCCGAGCTGCGCCGCGCCGTCGAACTGGCGCCTGAGACCGCCCGCAGCCGCCACGCCCTGGGGTTCGTCCTGCTGCGCCAGGGCCGTTACGCCGAGGGCTGGCCGCTCTACGAGGCGCGCCACGAGACGCCGCAGATCGGGACCGCCCGCCCGGACCTGCCCTATCCGCAGTGGCGCGACGAGGACCTCGCCGGCCGGGGCCTGCTGATCTTCGGCGAGCAGGGGTTCGGCGACCAGATCATGGCCGCCCGCTTCGCCCCCTGGCTGGCGGCCAGGGGCGTCGATGTCACCCTGCTGTGCAATCCGCTGCTCACCCGCCTGTTCGCCGGCCTCGGCGTGCGCGTGGTGGGCATGAGCGGCTCGGTGGAGTTCCCCAGCCCCGCGGCCTTCGTCATGTCCGGCGACCTCGCCGGCCGCGCCGGGATCACGCGCGAGACCATCCCGGGCGCGCCGTATCTCCAGGGAGAGCCCAAGGCGCAGGGCGGGCTCGGCGTCGTGGCGCGCGGCAACCCCGGCCACATGAACGACGGCAACCGCTCCCTGCCGCCGGCCCTCGCCGAGCGCCTGCTGGCCCTGCCGGGGGCGCTGAGCCTGGCGCCCGAGGACACCGGCGCCGCCGACTTCCAGGCCACCGCCGACCTGATCGCCGGGCTCGACCTGGTGATCACCGTCGACACCGCCGTCGCCCACCTGGCCGGGGCCATGGGCAAGCCGGTGTGGATCCTGATCCCGCGCCTGATGACCGACTGGCGCTGGGGCGAGGCGGGCGACACCACGCCCTGGTATCCCAGCGCGCGGCTCTACCGGCAGCAGACGCCCGGCGACTGGACGGGCGTCATCGACCGCATAGAGGCTGATTACGCAAAGTCGTCTTCAGAGCGAAATAAATAGATCGCAAGTCGACCCTCCGGAACAAATCGGCGTCTTTTGATTTGTTGGACGGGAACTTTATCGAAAACCGCGAATTTTACTTCCACGGGAAGGATATGCATCCCTCTCAGGAGCCTCAACACATGCGCAACCACCTGCTCGCCGCCGGCATAGCCGCGGCAGCTCTCATTCCTTCGTTCGCGCTCGCCCAGACGACCTGCGAACAACAGCACAACAACCGCGTGGCCGGCACGGTCGGCGGCGGCCTGATCGGCGCGCTGCTCGGCAGCGCCGTGGCGGGTCACGGCGACAAGACCACCGGGGCGGTGATTGGTGGCGTCGGCGGGGCGGTCATCGGCAACCAGATCAGCAAGGGCAGCGCCGACTGCGCCCACGCCTATGGCTACTACGACACCAACGGCGCTTGGCACGCCACCGCCGTCGAGCGGTCGAGCGCCCAGGGCTACTATGACCGCAACGGCCAATGGGTGGCCGGCGCCCCGAACGGCTACTACGACAGCCAGAACCGCTGGATCGCCGCCAACACCAGCGCCTCGGCCAGCGGCGAATACGACAGCCAGGGCCGCTGGGTCCCGGCCTCGGCCAACGGCTACTACGATGACAACGGCAATTGGGTCGCCGGCGTCGCCAGCGGCTACTACGACAACGGCCGTTGGGTGGCCGGTCCGACCACCGGCCATTACGACAGCTCGGGCCGCTGGATCGCCGGCCAGGCGAGCGGTCATCGCGACGCCCGCGGCATGTGGATCGCCGACGCCCAGCCGGGCTACTACGACGCCAACGGCCGCTGGAGAGCCGGCCAGGCGGTGGGCTACTACGATACCCAGGGCCGCTGGATCGCCACCGCCGCCTCGGTGAACAACCAGGGCTACAACGCCAACTACCAGAGCCGTTCGAACTGGACCGGCGCGCCGGCCGACGTGCATTCGCGCGCCGCCTGGCTCGACCAGCGCATCCGCCGCAGCCTCGACGACGGCAGCCTGTCGCGCGGCGAGGGCTACCGGGCGCTGCGCACGCTGAACACCATCCAGCGCGATGAGCGCAACATGCGCCACTACAACGGCCAGCTCAGCCAGCGCGACGAAGGCCGCGTGCAGGCCAGGCTCGACAACCTGAGCAGCACCATCCGCTGGAGCCGGGCCAACAACGCCGGCGTCAACTAGACCGACCCGTCCGCGTAACTGGACGGCACTACCCGGAGGCGGCGCCCACCAGCGCCGCCTCCGTCTTTGCGCCTAGGTCACCGCCGCGCGCTGGCGATAGGCGTCGCGGTCGAAGGCCCGGCTGTCCAGCACGTCCGCCAGGATATCCACCGCGTCCCACACCTCGACGAAGCGGGTGAACAGCGGCGAGACGCCGAAGCGCAGCACGTCGGGCGCGCGGAAGTCGCCGACCACCCCGCGGTCGATCAGCGCCTGCACGATGGCGTAGCCGTCGGCGTGGGTCAGGGAGACGTGCAGGCCGCGATCCTGCGCCCGCCGCGGGCTCGCGAGCCTGAGGTCCGGGCAGCGGGCCTCCACCAGGGCGATGAACAGGTCCGACAGCGCCCCGCCCTTGGCTTCGGCCGCGGCCCGGTCGACGGCGAGGTGCAGGTCGATGCCGGCCTCCAGCGCCGTCAGGCTGAGGATCGGCGGGGTGCCGGTGGTCAGGGCGCGGATGTCGGGCGCCGGGCGGTGCGCGTCCTCGAAGGCGAAGGGCTCGGCATGGCCCAGCCAGCCGGTCAGCGGCTGGCGGATGGCGGCCAGGTGCCGCTCGGCCACGAACAGGAAGGCCGGCGCGCCCGGGCCGCCGTTCAGGTGCTTGTAGCCGCAGCCCACCGCCAGGTCGGCCATCGCGCCGTTCAGGTCGACCACCACCGCGCCGGCGCTGTGGCTGAGGTCCCAGAGCATCAGCGCGCCCTTGGCCTGGGCCGCGGCGGTGACGGCGGCCATGTCCCAGCGCCGGGAGGAGCGGTAGTGGACGTGGCTCAGCACCACGGCGGCCACGTCCACGTCGATGGCGGCCAGCAGCTCCGCCTCTGGCACGATCTTCAGCCGTGCGCGGTCGCCCAGCAGCTCGCCCAGCCCCTGCAGGATGTGCAGGTCGGTGGGGAACTCCCCCGCCTGGGCCAGCAGGGTGGTCCGCCCGGGCCGCAGCGACAGGGCGCCGGCCGCCAGTTTGAACAGGTTCACCGAGGTGGAGTCGGCCACCGCCACCTCGTGCGGCTGGGCCCCGATCAGGCCGGCGATCTTGGCCCCCACCCGCAAGGGCGCCTCCATCCAGCCGTTGGTGTTCCAGCTGCGGATCAGGTCGCGGCCCCATTCCGAGGCGGCGGTCTCCGACAGCCTCGCCAGCGCCGTCTTCGGCGGAGGACCCAGCGAATTGCCGTCGAGATAGATCAGGCCCTCGGGCAGGTCGAAGGCCGCGCGGAACCGCGCCAGCGGATCGGCGGCGTCCAGCGCTTCGGCCTCGGCGCGGCTCAGGCTCATGGCGCCAGCTCCCGCAGCACCGCCCGCACCGGCGAGGCGTCGAGGCCTTCCAGCGGCAGGGGCAGGGCGATCAGCTCGTAGTCGCCGAACGGGACATCATCCAGCACCAGCCCCTCCAGCACCGACAGCCCGCGCCGGCGGAGCGCATTGTGGGCCGGCAGGTCCTTGGAGGTCTCCGGATCCACCGAGGGCGCGTCCGTGCCGACCAGCACCACGCCGGCGTCGGCCAGGGCCTCGATCAGTTCCGCGGCGATCGCCGTGAAGTCGGACGCCCAGCGGTCGTGCGGGAAGGCCTGGAAGGTCCGCAGCAGCACCCGCGGCGGCGGATCGTTCAGCGCCGCCGCCACGTCGGCCGACCGCACCGCGCCCCTGGCGCCGCGCGCATCCACCACCCGGCAGGGGCCCAGATAGCGCGCCAGGTCCAGCGCCTCCGCCGTCGCGCCGGCCGGATCGTAGTGGCGCGGCGCATCGGCGTGCGCGCCGGAATGGGTGGACAGGGTCAGCTTGGAGACGTGCACGGGCGTCGCCTCGTGCGTCCAGGTCGCCTCAGCCTGGAACGGCGTGTCGCCGGGCCACACCGGCAGGCCGGTGCGCAGCGGTTGCGAGATGTCCCAGAGCCTGGCCACGCCCGATCCATAGGCCGGCCCGGGCCGGCCCGGAAGGGCTGACGCCGCGCCCGCCGCCGTGCTTAGATCGCCCATTCAGAGATTGCGGGCGCCAAGACCCGCGGGGGGATTTCCGACGATGCGCGATTTCACACGTCTGGCCGTGGCCTCGGCCCTGGTCGCCTCGCTGGCGGGCGCCGCGCCTGCTTTGGCGCAGACGCCTGCCAAGCCCGCCGCCGCGGCGCCGGCCGCCAAGCCCGCCAGATGGCCCGGCCTGCCGCCCGGCGCGGTCGAGGAATATGCCGTCATGCGCGACGGGACGCGGCTCGCCGCCAACGTGTTCAAGCCGGCCGGCCCCGGGCCCTGGCCGGTGGTGATGACCCGCACGCCCTACCTGAAGGACGGCCGCATCGACCCGGAGAAGGACCCCAAGGGCGTCAAGAACCGCGAGGCCCTGGTCAAGCAGGCCCGGCGCTACACCGACGCCGGCTACGTGCTCGTCATGCAGGACGTCCGAGGCAAGGGCCGGTCGCAGGGCTTCTACGCCGCCTTCGAGAACGACGTGGAGGATGGCTACGACAGCGTCGAATGGGCCGCCAGACAGTCCTGGAGCAGCGGCAAGATCGGCCTCTCCGGCGGTTCGGCCATGGGCATCACCTCCAACGAGGCCGCGATGGCCGCCCCGCCGCACCTGGTGGCCGCCTATGTGGTCGTGGCGCCCTACGACCTGCTGCAGAACTCCTACATGGGCGGCGTCCTGAAGGAGAAGGACGTGCTCGGCTGGCAGAAGGGGCAGGGGGTCTCGGATTCCGTGCTCGACACCAGCCGCCGGCGGGTGGTCGACGACGTGTTCTGGAACCGCGGGGCGATGAGCGCCAACCGCAAGTACATCCAGATCCCGATCTACAACGTCGGCGGCTGGTACGACATCTTCAACCACGGCAACATCTCGAACTTCCAGTACCTGCAGAACGAGGGCGCCCATGGCGCGCGGGGCAATCAGAAGCTCTACATGGGCCCGTTCGGCCACGGGAACCTGTCGGGCAATCTGGAGTACCCGGGCCTCGACCGGCTGTCGCTGGGCGGCGACCAGGAGATCCGCTGGTTCGACTACTGGCTGAAGGGCGTCGATAACGGCATCATGGCCGAGCCGCCGGTCAGCTATGTGATGATGGCGCCCGCCCAGAAGGGCGCCTATTCGCCGAAGAACCGCATCCTCCACGCCGCCAACTGGCCGCCCGCCTATCGCGAGGCGCGCTACTACCTGACGCCGGACAAGGCGCTGACGCCCAAGGCGCCGGGCCTCGCCGAGGCCAAGCTCAGCTACGACGACGATCCGGCCAATCCGGTCCCGACGGTGGGCGGCGCCAACCTGACCTTCGAGCGCGGGCCCATGGACCAGCGGGAGATCCCGGCCCGGCCGGACTACCTGCGCTTCACCACGCCGGTTCTGGACAGGGACGTGGTGGTCACCGGCCCGGTAAAGGTCGAGCTCTATGGCGCCACCGACGGCCCCGACACCGACTTCGTGGCGAAACTGGTAGATGTGTACCCGGACGGCTACGAGGCCCTGGTGCTGGACGCCCCGATCCGCGCCCGCTTCCGCAACGGCCGCATGCCCGACCAGGTGAAGCCGATGACCCCCGGCGCCCCGGAGGAACTGGTCATCGACCTGTGGTCCACCGCCATCACCTTCGAGAAGGGACACCGCATCGCCCTGCACGTCACCTCGACCAACAGCCCGCGCTTCGAGGTCAACCCCAACACCGGCGAACCGGCCGGCGAGCACCGCCTGAAGCCGAGGGTGGCCAGGAACAGCGTCTACATGGACGCCGCCCACCCCTCGGCCCTGGTGCTGCCGGTGGTCTATCCGGATCCCTGACGCTTTCTCGATGCTGCGGGGGAAAGCGTCGGCGAAGCTGGCGGACGAGGGGTTTCGCAGGCCTCGCCGCATCCGCGCGAAGCGCGCCCTTTGAAACCGCAGAAAACGCAGAATTCGCAGAAGCCCGAGCTTTCGGCGTCCTCTGCGTCTTCTGCGGTTCATTTATCCTGAGGCGCTGTTCCGTCAGGGGAATCTTGGAAAATAGCTGCGCCTTACGTCGGATGGCGGCTTGTGGCGCGGGGGCCTTGGGTATCCAATGGCTGCCTGCCGTGGGACGGGAACCAATGGCTGCGAAGACCGACCGCGCGAAGAAGACGGCGCTCGCAAAGGCGCTGCGCGGCATGTTCGGCAGGCTGCAGGCGCGTCCGATCCCGGAGCGGCTGATGTCGATCGTCGATCAGCTGGACGCCGCCGACCGGGCGCCGCCGCTCAAGAAGTCCGGCAGCCGCTAGGCCCGGCCCGCCATGGTCATGGTCTCCAGCGCCATCACGTCGGTGGCGTTGGTGGCTTCCATGATCTTCAGCAGCCGCGCCCGCGCCCGGTTCACCCGGCTCTTGATGGTGCCCAGCGCACAGCCGCAGATCTCGGCGGCTTCCTCGTAGGACAGCCCCGCCGCGCCCACCAGGATCAGCGCCTCGCGATGCTCGTCGGGCAGCTGCTGCAGGGCGGCCTGCAGCGAGTGCATGGCCACGCTCCAGTCCTGGGTCGGGGCGGAGCGCAGGGCGCCGGCATATTCGCCCGTCTCGTCGCGCACCTCGCGGCGGCGGCGCAGCACGTGGGTGTAGTAGGTGTTGCGCAGGATGGTGAACAGCCAGGCCCGCAGGTTGGTGCCCGGCTCGAACTTGTCGCGGTTGGTCCACGCCTTGATCAGGGTGTCCTGTACGAGATCGTCGGCGTCGGAGCCGTTGTGGCTCAGCGACCAGGCGAAAGCTCGCAAGGCTGGTATCAGTGCGACGACTTCGTCCCGCCAACTGGACGGTGCGTCCATTCTGCCCTCATCCGACCCGAGCGGGCCATCTACCTGTAGCTCTCCGGCGCTCCGACAACGCGGCCCCCTAGTCATCCGTTCCGGCGGTTCGGCGGGTGGATTTGCGGGGCTTTTACGGGAACGCGGCTGCTGCCACAGCGTTGGCAGCAGCTTGGCCGATTAGCTTCGGGTCGCCCTTGAATTGCGGCGGGGGCGGGCGCACGTCAGCGGCGGGAGGCCCTTCATGAGGTCCACGGAACAGCCGGCCAGGGTCGCGACGACCGCCGGGACGCAGCAGGCCCTGGAGCGCTACCGCGCCGGGCGGCAGGCGACGGAGGGGCTCACGCGCGGCCTGACGCCGGAGGACCAGCAGGCGCAGTCCATGCCCGACGCCAGCCCGGCCAAGTGGCACCTGGCGCACACCAGCTGGTTCTTCGAGACCTTCCTGCTGGAGCCGCGGCTTGTCGGCTACCGGCCCTTCGACCCGCGCTTCGCCTATCTGTTCAATTCCTACTACGAGGCGCTGGGCCCGCGGCAGCCGCGGCCCGAGCGCGGCCTGCTGACCCGCCCGAGCCTGGACGACGTCCTGGCCTACCGGGCGCATGTGGACGAGGGCATGGCGCGCCTGCTGGCCGGCGATCCGGCCGGCTACGCCGACCTGCTCGATCTCGGCCTCGCCCATGAGGAGCAGCACCAGGAGCTGGTGCTGATGGACATCCTGCACCTGTTCGCCGCCTCGCCGCTCTATCCCGCCTATGCGCCGCCCAGGACCGCCCGACCGGCCAGCGCCGTGCCGCCCATGGGATTCGTGGGCTTCGACGGCGGCCTGGTGGAGATCGGCCACGCGGACGGTGGCTTCGCCTTCGACAACGAGACCCCACGCCACAAGGCCTGGCTGGAGCCCTATGAGCTGGCCGACCGGCTGGTGACCAACGGCGAGTGGCTGGCCTTCATGGCCAACGGCGGCTATCGGCGCCCCGAGCTCTGGCTCGCCGAGGGCTGGGCCCGCGCCCAGGCCGAGGGCTGGGACAGCCCGCTCTATTGGCAGCCCTCCGACGGCGGCTGGTCGGCCATGACCCTGCACGGCCTGCGCCCGCTGGATCCCGCCCAGCCGGTCAGCCACGTGAGCTTCTACGAGGCCGACGCCTACGCCGCCTGGGCTGGCGCGCGCCTGCCCACCGAGACCGAGTGGGAGCATGCCGCGGCCGCCCTGCCGGTCACCGGCAATTTCCTGGCCACCGGCCAGATGGAGCCCACGCCGGCCCCTGGGGGCGAGGGCCTGCGCCAGATGTTCGGCGACCTCTGGGAATGGACCCGCAGCGCCTATTCGCCCTATCCCGGCTTCAAGCCCGCCTCGGGCGCGGTCGGCGAGTACAACGGCAAGTTCATGTCCGGCCAGTTCGTGCTGCGCGGCGGCGCCTGCGTGACGCCCGGCGGCCATGTGCGGGCCAGCTACCGCAACTTCTTCTATCCGCAGCAGCGCTGGATGTTCTCCGGCGTGCGCCTGGCCCGCGACGGCTCATCGGCCCGCATCGAGGCCGACGACAGCTTCGCCGCCGACGTCCTGGCCGGCCTCGCCAAGCCGCAGAAGGCGCTGCCGCCCAAGTATTTCTACGACGCCGAGGGCTCGCGCCTGTTCGAGGCGATCACCGAGCTGGAGGAATACTATCCGACGCGCACCGAGCTCGCCCTGCTGCGCACCCACGCCGGCGAGATCGCCCAGGTGATCCCCGACGGCGCGGCCCTGGTCGAGTTCGGCTCCGGCGCCAGCCTCAAGACCCGCATCCTGCTGGACGCCGCCCCGCAGCTGGCCGCCTACGCCCCCATCGACATCAGCGGCGAGGCCCTGGCCGAGGCGGCCGAGGCCATCGCCCGGGCCTATCCCAACCTGACCGTCGCGCCGCTGCGGGAGGACTTCACCCGCGCCCTGCAGCTGCCGGCCGCCACCGCCGGGCGGCCCATCGTCGGCTTCTTCCCGGGCTCGACCATCGGCAACTTCGCCCCCGACGAGGCCAAGGCCTTCCTCACCGGCGCGCGCCGGCTGCTGGGGGAGGGCGCGGAGTTCCTGGTGGGCATCGACCTGGTGAAGGCGGAGCGCGACCTGGTGGCGGCCTACGACGACCGGGTGGGCGTCACCGCGGCCTTCAACAAGAACCTGCTGGCGCGGATGAACCGCGAGCTGGGCGGCGATTTCGATCTGGAGGCCTTCGCTCACAAGGCCGTGTGGAACCCCGCCGAGAGCCGCATCGAGATGCACCTCGAAAGCCTTGCCGACCAGGAGGTCCGGGTGGCCGGCGGGCGCTTCGCGTTCCGGAAGGGGGAGACCCTGCACACGGAGAACTCCTACAAGTTCACCATCGAGGGCTTCGCCAGGCTGGCCGAGGCCGCCGGCTGGAAGCTCCAGCGGGAGTGGCGTTCCACCACCCCCGCCTTCGCGGTCGTGCTGCTTAAGGCCTAGCCTTCCCGCGTGCCGCGGGTGCGGCCGCCGCCGCGGGAGGCTTCGCCGCCCTTGCGGCCGGCGGAGGCGGCGAGGTCGCGGTCCTTGGCGAAGCTGCGCTTCTCGCCGGGCACGCTGGCGCCGCCCTTGCGGGCGATCTCGCGGCGACGTTCGGGGTTCATGGCGGCGAACCCTCGGCGCGCGCGCGGCTTTCCGGTTTCCATGCTGGGCATCAGTCAAGCTCTCCTAGACAGGCGTTGGTCGAGCGAGGCGTCGACCACGCGGCCGGTGGTCAGGCGGCCGAGCAGCAGTTGACGCGCGGGGGCGCGCGGGGTTCCCGACGGAAGCGATTGATCGGTGTGGGTTTCCATCGTGGACATGGCGTCTCGCAGGGTTGCGGTGAGGCTAACCATCGAGACGCAGCCAAGGTTGCGTCGCCCGATAGGCGAGTTTTCGTCACGCCCCGGTGATCAGGCCGTGCGCCGCCGACGAAGGTCAGAGTTATCTTATGTTTAGCCGCCCTAGAGCGGCAGCTGCACCCGCGCCGTCAGGCCGCCGCCCAGGCGGTTGACCAGGGACACGTCGCCGCCGTGCCCGCGGGCGATGGAGCGCACGATGGCCAGGCCCAGGCCCGCCCCGCCGGTCTTGCGGTTGCGCGACGGCTCGCGGCGATAGAACGGCTCGAACACCCGCTCGCCGTCCTGCGGCGGGATGCCGGGCCCGTCGTCGTCGATCTCGACGATGGCGTTGGCCTCGTGGCGGAACACCCGGGCCCGCGCCTGGCCGCCGAACTTCACGGCGTTGTCCAGCAGGTTGGCGAACAGGCGGCGCAGCGCCATGGGGTCGCCCTCCAGGATCACCTTCTCGCCGGTCTCCACCTCGGTCGCAGCCCCTGTCTCGCTCATTTCGTCGCACAGGCTCTCCAGCAGCGACGACAGCTCCAGCGGCTTGCGCTCGCCGGGCTGGCTGGCGTCGCGCACGAAGGTCAGGGCCGCGGAGATCATCGCCTCCATCTGGTCGATGTCCTGGGCGATCTTGGCCCGCTGGTCCTCCGGCAGGCCCTCGATGCGGAAGCGCAGGCGGGTCAGCGGCGTGCGCAGGTCGTGGGCGATGGCGCCGACCATGGCCGTGCGGTCCTCCACATAGCGCCGCAGCCGCTCCTGCATGTCGTTGAAGGCGCGCACCGCCACGCCGATCTCGGCCGAGCCCTTGAGCGCCAGGACCGGGGCCTGCGGATCGCGGCCCAGCCGCTCGGCGGCGTCGGCGAACAGCCGGATGGGGGCCGACAGCCGGCGGGCGAAGATGTAGCTCACCGGCGCCATGGCCAGCGCCGACAGCACGAACCAGATGCCGATCCGCTGCTGCCAGGGATTGAGCCCGAAGGCCGGCTGCGGCCTGACCTCGGTCCAGCGCCCGTCCGGCCGCTTCACCGCCACCTCGAAGGGGGCGACCAGGAAATGCTCCTCGCGCACGCCCTCGCGCTCCAGGCGGTCGCGGATGGTGCGCAGCACGCGGCGGTCGGAGAAGGGGTTGCGGTCGATGCCGATGAAGATCTGCGCCGGCGTGACGCCCATGGCCTTGGCCAGCTCGCCGCGCAGCTTCGGCGCCACGCGCGGGTCCAGCGGCCCGCCGGAGGGCGCGTCGACCACCCGCAGCTCCAGCGGCCGGCGCTCGACGAACACCTGGTTCGCGCCCTTGAACGCCTGGGCGATCTCGCTCAGCCGGTAGAAGTCCGGCGCCGGGGCGGGCAGGTTGAAGATCAGCAGCAGGCTGATCACCTCGGCCGCCACCAGGGTCAGGCCGGTCAGGGTCAGCAGCTGCACGAACAGCGAGGCGGTCGGCCGTCCGCGGGTGAAGGGCTTCATCCTACTTCGCTCCTTCGGAGCTACGAAGGACCCGTCCTGCGAAGCCTTGGCGGAGCAGGATCATCCCCGCCGCACCTTCGGCGTGAACATATAGCCCTCGTTGCGGATGGTGCGGATCAGGTCCTGGCCGCCGCCGCCGTCGTCCAGCTTGCGCCGCAGCCGGCTGATCTGCACGTCGATGGCGCGGTCGAAGGCGTCGCTGTCGGGGCCGCGCGCCAGCTCCAGCAGCTGATCGCGCGTCAGCACCCGCTGCGGCCGCTCCACGAACACCCGCAGCAGCGAAAATTCCCCCGACGACAGGTTCACCACCACGCCCTGCGGCGAGCGCAGCTCGCGGCGCACCAGGTCGAGCGCCCAGCCGGCGAACTCGCAGGAGGCGCCGACGCCGGAGCCGGAGCCGCTGCGCGCCTCGGCGCGGCGCAGCACGGCGCGGATGCGGGCCAGCAATTCGCGCGGATTGCAGGGCTTGGCGAGATAGTCGTCGGCGCCCAGCTCGAGGCCGACGATGCGGTCGGTGTCCTCGCCCATGGCCGAGAGCATGATGATCGGCGGACCGCTCTCCGCCGAGGCGATGCGCCGGCAGACCGCCAGCCCATCCTCGCCCGGCAGCATGATGTCGAGCACGATCAGGTCGACGGGCCCGCGCTCCAGCGCCTGCTCCATCTCGCGCGCGTCGGCGGCGGTGGAGACCTTGTAGCCGTGCTTGCCCAGGAAGTCGGAGACCACGTCGCGGATGCCCGGGTCGTCGTCCACCATCAGGATGCGGGCGCCTGAGGTGGTCATGTCGGTCGATAGCTCCATGCGGCCCATGCTCGGGCGCTAGCGTAACATCCGGATTTCGCGTTTGAAATCACCCGGGCCCCGAGGCGTTCTCGCGCATCTCGGCGATGACCTCGTCGGCGACGAACGGATTGGTCTTGCGCTCCTGCCCGAAGGTCGACATCGGCCCGTGGCCCGGCACGAAGCGCACGTCGTCGCCCAGCGGCCACAGGCGGCCGGTGATAGCCTCGATCAGCTGGGCGTGGTTGCCGCGCGGGAAGTCGGTGCGCCCGATGGAGCCCTGGAACAGCACGTCGCCCACCTGGGCGAAGCGGCCCTCGCGGTGGAAGAAGATCACATGCCCCGGCGTGTGCCCCGGGCAGTGGTAGACCTCGAACTCGGTCTCGCCGAGCGTCACCCGGTCGCCGTCGTGCAGCC
This sequence comes from Phenylobacterium sp., assembly GCA_028290945.1. Classification (GTDB taxonomy): domain Bacteria; phylum Pseudomonadota; class Alphaproteobacteria; order Caulobacterales; family Caulobacteraceae; genus Phenylobacterium. The sequence goes on from JAQGIV010000099.1 coordinate 14,329, forward strand.
AGCGGTCGGGCGTGAAGCCCCGGGCGTCCGGCATGCCCCAGCGCGCGGCCGAGGTCTCGATCTGGTCGATCCAGAAGGCGTCGTCCGGGTGCGGCCCCTCGATGGGGACGCCGGTGGCTTCCTTCAGCGCCGCCGTGCCGCCGGCGTGGTCCAGGTGGCCGTGGGTGATCCAGATCTTCTCGAGCGTCAGGCCATATTGCGCGATGGCGGCGAGCAGGCGCGGGACCTCGCCGCCGGGATCGATCACCGCGGCCTTCAGGGTCTTGGCGCACCAGACGATGGTGCAGTTCTGCTGCAGCGGGGTGACCGGGGCGATCACCGCGCGGATCGGCAGCTGGGGTTCGGGCGCGGCGGACACGGAGGCCTTTCTGGTGGCGGTCGGCGCCCAGAATAGGGCGCGCCGCTGAATCCTCAAACAAGCCAGCCCTCTCGCGGCTTGCCTTGAGAGACCGGAGATTGCCGGGCGCCTCAGGCGCGGCTAGCGTGGCCCTCAAATGCTCTTCCGGGGGAAGAGTCGGGGAACGAGGAACAAGCCGTATGGCGAACGCTGCGGGCATCTCGCGCATCTTCCTGCGCAAATCGGTCGGCCAGATCCAGGCCGAGCACGAACACGGCGAGCTGAAGCGCTCGCTGGGCGCGCTCAACCTGGTGCT
>JAQGIV010000106.1 GCA_028290945.1 Phenylobacterium sp.
GAACTGGACGAGGGGCTGAGAGAGCTCTTCCAGGCCGGCCTCGCGCTCAGCCTGCAGGTGCAGGCGGGCGCCATGGCCGCTGATCCGCAGGAACAGGCGAGACTCAGCCTCACCTTCCACCGCCTCTCCCGCGGCGTCCGCCAGACCGCGGCGCTGAGGATGAAGCTGGCCCGCGAGGCCGAGCGCTCGCAGCGCGAAGTGGCCGCCGAAGTCATCCAGCTGGACCAGCGCCGGCTCGCCAAGCGCAAGGCCCAGGTCAAGGCCGCCGTCGAAGGCCTGATCTGGACCGAGGCCGAGAGCCCCGAGGCCTACGAGACCTTCAACCTCGACCTCGAAGAGCTCCTCACCATCGAGACCCAGGACGCCGAGGCCTTCGAGGGCGAACCCGTGGGCGCCCAGATCGAACGGATCTGCCGGGTGCTTGGCATTCCCAGCACCGCTCATCCCCGCGCAGGCGGGGACCCAAGCGGGGGGTCAGTCTCGCCATCCGCTGACGGATCGGGCTCGGCTTGGATCCCCGCCTGCGCGGGGACGAGCGGTGGGGATGGGGCCGATCCGCGGAAGGCCGAAGACGACCCGCTGCTCTCCGACGACTATTGGCGCTCCTCGGCCTGAACCCCACCTCTCAACCGTCATGGCCGGGCTTGTCCCGGCCACCCATGATCGCAGGCGCTTATCCAGCGAGACGCACGCCGTCCCGCCGCGATTCCACGTTCGCAATCGGTGTCGATGGATCCCCGGGACAGGCCCGGGGATGACGATCCCTATGGAGGGGCGACAAAGCTCCGCCTTGAGCCCGCCGACACATCCCTGCAATCTGCGCAGCCGAAAGACGCCAGCAGAGTCGCGCCAAGAACAATAGGGTCGGGGGAAATGAAGCTTTCAAACTGGATCGCCGCGGGCGCGGCGCTGATCTGCGCGGCCGCGTTCGCCGCCCCGCTGGCCGGGCACGCGCAAGCCGCGCCGGACGGCGAGGCCCTGTTCAACACCCGCTGCAAGGCCTGCCACGACCCGGCCATCGGCCGCGCGCCGAACCGCTCCGCGCTGGCCGTCCTGCCGCCCGGCCAGATCGTCGAGATCGCCACCACCGGCCCGATGGCCCCCATGGCCGTCGGCCTGACGCAGCCGGAAAAGCAGGCCATCGCCGCCTACCTGACCGCCCGCCCCGTGGCCGCCCCGGCCGCCGGTCCCGACGCCCATGCGGCGCCTCCGCCGGCGCGCGGCGCGCCGCAGCCGCCGGTCAATGTCGGCGTCGACGTGAAGTGCGCCGCCGCCGCCCCGCCGATCCGCGAGACCGCCGCCGACTGGCCGAGCGTCGGCGTCGACGCCAGCTCCAGGCGCTTCCAGCGCAACCCCGGCCTGACCCGCGCCGATATCGGCAAGCTGAAGGTCAAGTGGGCCTTCGCCATGACCGGCGGCGGCATGCCCACGGTGGTCGGGGACTGGCTGTTCACCACCAACCGCTCGGGCAAATTCTATGCGCTCGACGCCAGGACGGGCTGCGTGCGCTGGCTGGTCGAGGGCGTCGCCGCCCGCACCACGCCGATGATCGTCAAGACCGCGATCTCGCCCTCCGGCTGGGCGACCTTCGTGGGCGAACGCAACCGCACCGTCCACGCCTTCGACGCCCAGACCGGCCAGGAGCTCTGGGCCAGCCCGCAGCTGGAGGCCAATCCGGTCGGGACCATCACCGGCACGCCGATCGTCTCCGGCCATCAGCTGTTCGTGCCGATGAGCTCGGGCGAGGAGGGCGCCGCCACCCAGCCGACCTATGCCTGCTGCTCGTTCCGCGGTTCGCTCTCGGCGCTCGATCTGGCCACCGGCAAGGTGCAGTGGAAGACCTATGTGGTCACCGAGCCGCTGCGGCCCACCCGCAAGAACGCGGCCGGCACCCAGCTGCAGGGCCCGGCCGGCGGCGCCATCTGGTCGGCGCCCACGGTCGATCCCAAGCGCGGCCTGGTCTACGCCGCCACCGGCGACAGCTTCACCGAGATCGACACCAAGGGGGCCGACGCCATCGTCGCCATGGACATGGCCACCGGCCAGGTCCGCTGGAGCCACCAGGTCACGCCGAACGACAACTTCATCATCGGCTGCAACGCCCCGGTGCGCGGCCTGAACTGCCCGACCACCCTGGGCCCCGACTACGACTTCGGCGCCTCGCCGATCCTCTTCCGGCTGCCCTCCGGCAAGGACGTGCTGCTGTCGGGCCAGAAGTCCGGCGCGGCCTACGGCATGGATCCCGACACCGGCCGGCTGATCTGGACCACCAAGGTCGGCTCCGGCTCGGCGCTGGGCGGCATCGAGTGGGGCATGGCCGCCGACGACCGGCGGCTCTACGTGGCCGTCTCCGACATCATCAACATCTTCGACGAGATCGTCGCCAAACAGGGCAAGCCGCCGTTCGAAGGCGAGTCCTCCGGCCCGGCCAGGCCCGGCCTCTCCGCCCTCGATCCGGCCACCGGCAAGGTGCTCTGGCGCACGCCCGCGCCCAACGCGCCCTGCCATTACGCCGGCGACCGCAGCCGCGACTACACCGCCGGCATCTGCGTCAACGCCCAGTCGGCGGCGCCCTCGGCGATCCCCGGCGTCATCTTTTCCGGCGCGACCGACGGCTGGTTCCGGGCCTATGACGCGGCGAGCGGCAAGATCATCTGGCAGCACTCCACCACCGCCCAGACCTACGACACCGTCAACCAGGTCAAGGGCCAGCCGGGCGGCGGCATCGACGGCCTGGGGCCAGCGGTGGCCGGCGGGATGGTCTATGTGATGAGCGGCTTCAACGGCGCATCGCGCACCGGCGGCAACGGCGTCAACGTCCTCCTCGCCTATTCGGTGGACGGCCGCTGACCGACCGCCCGGCGCGCTCCGCCAGCACCACGGAGCGAGGCATGGCGACCCGAAAGACGGCTAGCGCACGGCGCATCGAGACCCGCTGCGTCATCGCCGGCGGCGGCCCGGCCGGGGTGATGCTGGGCTACCTGCTGGCCCGCGCCGGGGTGGAGGTCGTGGTGGTCGAGAAGCACGCCGACTTCTTCCGCGACTTCCGCGGCGACACGGTGCATCCCTCGACCCTCGACGTGCTGGCCGAAGTCGGCCTGCTCGACGCCTTCCTCGCCCGCCCGCACCAGACGCTGGCCGCCATTCGCGCCGAGATCGAGGGCGAGGAGTTCGCCATCGCCGACTTCTCCCACCTGCCGGTGCGCTGTCCGTTCATCGCCTTCATGCCGCAGTGGGAGTTCCTCGACCTGCTGGCCCAGGCCGGGCGCCGCCTGCCGGGCTTCCAGCTCATCATGCAGGCGGAGGCGCTGGGCCTGATCGAGAGCGGCGGCCGCGTCACCGGCCTGCGGGTCCGCACGCCGCAGGGTCCGCTGGAGATCGCCGCCGACCTGGTGGTGGGTGCCGACGGCCGCGCCTCGGCAGTCCGCGCGGCGGCCGGCCTGAAGGTCCGCGACCTCGGCGCGCCGATCGACGTGCTGTGGATGCGGCTGTCGCGGCGGCCGGAGGACGGCGGCCCGACGCTGGGACGCCTGCACCGCGGCCGCGTGCTGGTGACCATCGACCGCGGCGACTACTGGCAGTGCGCCTTCGTGATCCGCAAGGGCGCCGCCGACCCGATCCGCGCCCAGGGGCTGGACGCCCTGCGCGCCGAGATCGTCCGCGCCGCGCCGATGTTCCGCGATCGGGTGGGCGAGATCCGCAGCTGGGATGACGTCAAGCTGCTCACCGTCACCGTCGACCGGCTCGAGCAGTGGAGCCGGCCGGGCCTGATCTGCATCGGCGACGCCGCCCACGCCATGTCGCCGATCGGCGGGGTGGGCATCAACCTCGCCGTCCAGGACGCCGTGGCCGCCGCCAACCTGCTGGCCACCCCGCTGCGCGAGGGCCGGCTCACCGACGCCGACCTCGCCGCCGTGCAGGCCAGGCGCGAGCCGCCGACCCGCACCACCCAGGGCGTGCAGGTGTTCATGCAGGAGCGGGTGCTCTCCCGCCTGCTCGGCCGCGACGAGGCCGCCCGGCCGCCGGCCTTCTTCCGCCTGCTGCGGCTCTTTCCGCTGCTCCGGCGCATCCCCGCCCGCTTCATCGGCCTCGGCGCCCGGCCCGAGCACGTCGATCCGTCCATCCTGCGGGCCGATCCGGAACACGGCCGAGCCTGAACTCGTTTGACGAAGACCGACGCGGAGATCCGGCCGATGGCCAAGAAGAGCAAGAACTTCCTGCCCAGGAAGATCGTGGGCGTGAAGGTGCCGAAGAAGGTGCGCAAGGGCCAGTTCGGCGAGCTGCTGGCCTCGCCCACCGGCCAGAAGCTGATCGCCCAGGCGATCGTGGCCATCGGCGCGGTGGCCAGCGCCAAGAAGGTCAAGGACAGCCCCAAGGCCCGCGGCGCCATCGCCGACGCCGCCGACAAGCTGCGCGACGCCGGCGACGGGGCCGGCAAGGGCGCGGCCGCGACGAGCGGCGCCCTGGCCTATGCGCTCGGCGAGGCCGCCCGGTCCTTCACCGACGCCCTGCATCGCCACCAGGGCGATGACGACGGCGGCTCCGAGGCCGGCCGCGACGGCGCGGATTCAAAAAAAAAGCCAACCTCCTACGAGGCGGGCCCGCTCTGAGGCTCGTTGGCCCGAGCTCCCGAGCGCTGGCCACGATCCGGCCGCTGGAACTTGAGCCGCGGCGCAGCGTCTGGGGATCGCTGGCCGCCTTCGGGACCCGCCGCGTGGTCCGCTACGCCCAATGGCGCGCCCGGCGCGAGGCGCAGGGACCGCCGCCCAGGCCCTCCGAGCAGGTGTTCCGGGGCTTCGTCCAGATCAATGTGATCCGCCCAGGATGAGCCCCCGCAGCCCTCGCCTTGAACCGCGTTTTCAAGCGCGCGTTGACTTGAGCGATATCGCCCCTATCTTCCGCCGCGCGCCGCGATCTCCGCTCGCGCCTTCGCGGTCCGCCAGCCCAAGACTCCGGGCGGGTCCCCGCCCAATCTGTAACGAATGACCGAATTCTCCGAACTAGGCTTGTCGTCCGCGACCCTCAAGGCCGTCGCCGACGCGGGCTACCACACTGCAACGCCGATCCAGGCCGAGGCCATTCCCGTGGTGCTCCAGGGTCTGGACGTGCTGGGCATCGCCCAGACCGGCACCGGCAAGACCGCCGCCTTCACCCTGCCGATGATCGACAAGCTGGCCGCCGGCCGGGCCCGCGCCCGCATGCCGCGCGCCCTGGTCATCGAGCCGACCCGCGAACTGGCCGACCAGGTCTCCGAGGCCTTCGAGAAGTACGCCAAGGGTCAGGGGCTCTCCTGGGCCCTGCTCATCGGCGGCGTCTCGTTCAACGACCAGGAAGCCAAGCTCGACCGCGGCGTCGACGTGCTGATCGCCACGCCCGGCCGCCTGCTCGACCACTTCGAGCGCGGCAAGCTCCTGCTGACCGGTGTGCAGATGATGGTGGTCGACGAAGCCGACCGCATGCTCGACATGGGCTTCATCCCCGACATCGAGCGGATCTTCAAGCTGACGCCGCCCAAGCGCCAGACGCTGTTCTTCTCGGCCACCATGCCGCCGGAGATCACCCGGCTCACCAAGCAGTTCCTGAAGGATCCCGTGCGGATCGAGGCGGCCCGGCCCGCCACCACCGCCGAGACCATCACCCAGAACCTGGTGCGCATCCCGACCACCGATCCGAAAGCCAAGCGCACCGCGCTGCGCGCCCTGATCGACCGGGCCGACGTCAAGAACGGCATCGTCTTCTGCAACCGCAAGTCCGAGGTGGACGTGGTCGCCAAGTCGCTGCGCAAGCACGGCCTGGACGCCGCCCCGATTCACGGCGACCTCGACCAGCAGACGCGCATGCGCACGCTCGCGGCCTTTCGTTCGGGCGAGCTCCGGCTGCTGTGCGCCTCCGACGTGGCCGCGCGCGGCCTCGACATCCCCGACGTCAGCCACGTCTTCAACTACGACGTGCCGCACCACGCCGACGACTACGTGCACCGCATCGGGCGCACCGGCCGGGCCGGCAAGTCCGGCCAGACCTTCATGATCGTCACCCCGGCCGACAGCCGGAACCTCGACAAGATCCTGAAGCTCACCGGCAACACCCCGGAAGAGATCACGCTGGATCTCGACTGGGCCAACATCAAGGACGAGCCTCGCGAAGGCGGCCGTGGCCGCGAGCGCAGCGGCGGCCGGG
>JAQGIV010000107.1 GCA_028290945.1 Phenylobacterium sp.
CGCGGCCTACCTCGCCCGCTACGGCAAGGGCTCGCTGGGCGACGGCTGGTACAGCTTCGACCACAACGGCGTGCACTTCGTGGCGCTGGTCAACGTCAAGGCGCTGAAGGCCGGCGGCATGGGATCCCTGGGCGCCGCCCAGTTGGCCTGGCTGCAGAAGGACCTCGCGGCCCGTTCCTCGTCGACGCCGATCGTGGTCTTCACCCATATTCCGCTGTGGACCATCTACGCCGACTGGGGCTGGGGCACGGACGACGCCGCCGAGGCGATGGGGATGCTGAAGCGGTTCGGCTCGGTGACCGTACTCAACGGCCACATCCACCAAGTGATCCAAAAGGTGGAAGGAAACGTCGCGTTCCACACGGCGCGGTCCACCGCCTTCCCGCAGCCGGCGCCTGGCCAGGGCCCCGCACCCGGACCGCTGAAGGTGCCGGCCGGCCAGCTGCACAGCGCGCTCGGCGTGCGCACGGTCAGCCTCGTGCGCGGCGGCGAACCCCTGGCCGTCATCGACGCCAGCCTTGCCGCCTAATCCCTCCTCCAGCCCGAAGAGCCCGTCATGTTTGCATACCTGATCCGCCGCACGCCCCTCGCGGTGGTGGCCGCCCTCGCGGCCGTGACGCTCGGCGCCGCAGCGCCGGCGCCGAGCGTCATCACCATCGGCAACTTCACCTTCGCAGCGCCGGTGCTGACCGTGCCGGTGGGGACCACCGTCACCTGGGTCAACGGCGACGACGTCCCGCACACGGTCGTCGCAACCGACAAGTCCTTCCGCTCCAAGGTGCTCGACACCGACGACCGGTTCGCCTTCACCTTCACGCGGGCCGGGACCTACGCCTATTTCTGCTCGATCCATCCGCACATGACCGGCAAGGTCGTGGTGAAGGGGCCCTGAGGGGCCAGGCGAGGCATGACCGGCCGCATCCTCCCGTTCGGACCGCTGATGGCCGCCAGGCCCGATCCTGCCGGCGCGGCCTTCGTGTTGCCGTTCCGCGCCAAGCGGCCGGCGACTACAGACGAGACGCCGCTGGATCCCGGCGAGGCCGAGCGTTTCCGCCGCCTGATCCTGCCGCACCTCGACGGCACCTACAGCTTCGCCCGCTTCCTGTGCCGCGACGCCAGCCTGGCGGAGGATCTGGTGCAGGACGCCTTCCTCAAGGCCTACCGCGGGTTTCGGGGATTCCGCGGCGGCGAGCCGCGCGCCTGGCTGTTCGCCATCGTGCGCACCAGCCACCTCACGTCGGTCCGGCGGCGGTCAGAGCCGTCGGCCGATCCGGAAGTGCTGGAGACTATGGCCTCCGACGCCGACACGCCGGAAGCCGCGCTGCTGCGGCAGGGCGAGGTGGACGCGGTGCGCGGGGCCATCGAGTCCCTGCCTGAGCCGTTCCGGGAAGCCCTGGTGCTGCGGGAGTTGGAGGAGCTTTCCTATCGCGAGATCGCCGAGATCACGTCGGCCCCGATTGGCACGGTGATGTCGCGCCTGGCGCGGGCCCGGACCATGTTGCTGGCCGCCCTGCCGCTTGAGGAGACGCGCCCATGAGCGCCTGCCCGGACAAGGAGGTGCTGCTGCACGGCCTGTTGGACGGCGAGCTCGACGCCGCCAACGCTCAGGCCTGCGAGGCGCATCTCAAGACCTGCCCCGGCTGCGCCGAGGTGTTCGGCGAGCTGCAGGCGCTGAGCGGAAGGCTGTCCGCGCCCGGCGTCGGCTACCGCGCGCCCGCCGCCCTGCGCCAGCGGGTCGAAGCCATGGCCGAGGGCCCGGCGGCTCCCCGCCGGCGGTTGCGAGCCGCCGCGCCCTGGGCGCTGAGCGGGACCTTCGCGGCAATAGCGGCGAGCCTGGCGCTCGTGATGCTGCAGCCGAACACGATGGCCCTGGAGGACCAGCTAGTGGCGAGCCATGTGCGCTCGACGCTGGCCGCTCACCTGGTGGACGTCGAGACCTCCGACCGGCACGTGGTGAAGCCCTGGTTCAACGGCCGGATTGACTTCGCCCCGCCGGTAATCGAGCTGGCGGACCGCGGCTATCCGCTGGCCGGCGGGCGGCTGGACTACGTCGGCGACCGGGTGGTGGCGGCGCTGGTCTATCGGCGCAACCGCCACGTCATCAACCTCTTCGTCTGGCCCACGAAGCCGGGGCTGAGCCTGGCGCCGGGCCCGGCGAGGCGCAGCGGCTATTCGGTGGCGCACTGGCGAAGCGGCGGCCTCGAGTTCTGGGCCGTTTCCGACGTCGATCCGCGCGACCTGGAGGCGTTTCATCAAGCCTTCGCAAACCGGATGCAGAGCTGACCCACTGCCGCCCACGGCGTAAAATGGCCGCGGGTCGGCTGGGCGGGGCTGGCGAAATGGCGCGGGGGGGCCGATATCCTGCGCCATGCCTTCCAGCGCGCCGCCGGGCGAGCCCTCCTCCGAACCGCGCCTGTCGCTGCATGGACTGCAGAGCGACCTGGCCGGGCCGTTCGACTTCAGCCTCCCGGCAGGCGCCTGCGCGGCGGTGAGCGGCGCCTCGGGCTCGGGCAAGAGCCTGTTCCTGCGGATGATCGCCGACCTCGATCCCCATGAGGGTGACGTGCGCCTGGACGGCGGATCGCGCGCGGCGATGGCGGCGACCGACTGGCGGCGGCGGGTCCCCTATGTGGCGGCAGAGTCCGGTTGGTGGCGGGACACCGTGGTCGAGCATTTCGAGCCGGAACGGCTGGGCAAGGCCCGCGGGCTCGCTGAGCGCCTGGGCGTGGGGACCGCGCAGGTGGACGGGCCGGTGATCCGCCTCTCCACCGGCGAGCGCCAGCGGCTGGCCCTGATCCGCGCGCTGGTGCTGGACTCGCCCGTCCTGCTGCTGGACGAGCCCACCGGGCCGCTCGATCCGGTCTCCGTCGGCCAGGTGGAAGACCTGCTGCGCGAGCGGCTGGCGGCAGGCGTCTCGGTGCTGCTGGTCAGCCACGATCCCGCGCAGGCCGTGCGGCTCGGGGCGGCGCGCTACGTCATGCGCGACCGCCGTCTGGCGCCCGCCGCGTGAACGCCATCCCACTCAGCGCCACCGACCTGGCGATCGCCGCCTCGCTGGTGGCCTTCGACGCCCTGCTGTCCGTGGCGCTGCGGCTGCAGCTGCATCGCCAGGTGCTGTGGGCCTCGGCCCGGATGGTCGTGCAGTTGATCGCCGTGGGTTACCTGCTGCGCATCGTGTTCGGCATGCACCATCCGGCGGCCACCGCGGCCATCATCGTGGTGATGGCCGCGGTGGCGGCGCGCGAGATCGCGGCCCGGCCTGAGCGGAAGTTCAAGCACGGCGCAGGGCTGGCGATCAGCGCCGGCGGGGTGGCGGTGGCGACGGTCGTCACCGTCGTACTGGCGCTGGCCACCGCGATCCGCCCGCACCCCTGGTACGACGCCCGCTACGCCATCTCCCTGGCCGGCATCATCCTCGGCTCGGTGCTGAACGCCGGCAGTCTGGCGCTCGACAGCCTGCTGTCCGGCGTGGAGCGCGAGAAGTCGGCCATCGAGGCGCAGCTCGGGCTGGGCGTGAGTTTCGCGGCCGCCACCGCGCCCTTCCTGCGCGCGGCGATCCGCCGGGGGCTGTTGCCTGTGATCAACCAGATGTCGGCGGCCGGCGTCATCACCTTGCCGGGCATCATGACCGGCCAGATCCTCGCCGGGCTCGATCCCGTGGAGGCGGTGAAATACCAGATCCTGCTGATGTTCCTGCTGGCCGGGGCGAGCGGGCTTTCGGCGCTGATCATCGCCTACGGGGCGATGCGCCGGCTGACCGACCCACGCCAGCGGCTGCGGCTCGACCGGCTGCGCTAGAGCGTCGCGTAGGCCGCTTCGATCAGTCGCCTGGGGCGATGGTCCCCCAGCAGGTCGTTGGACTGCTTGTTCATGACGTAGGCGCCGCCGAGCCTGCGCTCGGGGTCGGCGAAGGCGCAGGAGCCGCCCCAACCCGCGTGGCCGAAGGTCTGGGTCCCAGGTCCCCAGGGATGCACGGTCTCGTTGCGCATGAAGCCCGCCGCCCAGCTGACCTCGAAGGGAAGCACCAGGTCCTGGCCGCGGATCCGCTGGCGCGCGGCCTCGGCGATCAGCGCCGGCGAGAGGATGTCCTCGCCGTCCAGCCATCCGTCGTTGGCCAGCGCGCCCATCAGCCGGGCGAGGGCCTCGGCCGTGGCATAGCCGGTAGCCGACGGCAGCTCGAAGCGCCGCCACGCCTCCGAGCCGCGGCCGCCGGGTTGCGACCAGGGCGTCAGGAAGGCCGCGCGGGTGGCCTCGTTCACATGGCCGAAGTTCGGCAGGGCGCTTGGCCGCTGCAGGTCGGCGACGCGCGCGGCCTCCGAGTCCGGCAGGCCGATCCAGAGGTCGAGGCCGAAGGGTCCGGCCAGGTCCTCCTGCAGCGCCGCGCCCATGGTGCGGCCGCAGACCCGCCTGAAGACCTCGCCCGCCAGATAGCCGAAGGTGATCGGGTGGTAGCCGCTGGCCGTACCGGGCGGCCAGAGCGGCGCCATGGCGGCCAGCTTCGCGCAGATGGCGTCCCAGTCGAACCACAGGGCGGGGTCCATGGGATCGGGGATGCCCGAAAGCCCTGCCTGGTGCGACAACAATTGTTCGACGGTTATCGAAG
>JAQGIV010000015.1 GCA_028290945.1 Phenylobacterium sp.
CGGCCAGGCAGGCGCCGCCCTTGGCCGCGGCGATCCCGGTCTGGGCGAGCCGGGCCGGGCCGCGATGGCGCTGGGTCAGCCGGTCAGCGTGGGTCTGGCCGGTGCGGAAGCTGCGCTCCAGCAGCCAGCCCAGCCGCGCCCGGTGCGGCGGCACCGGCTCATAGGTCCAGGCGTCGGGCGCATAGCCGATGGTCCCGCCGGCGTCGGTCAGGCGGTAGAAGAAATCGTCGTCCTCGCCGCCCTGGCGGCCGAGCTCCGGCTTGAAGGCGAGGCCCCGTTCCGTGATGGCGACGGTGCGCATCAGCACGTTGCAGGAATAACCCTTGAGGATGCGGCCGCCGACCTCCACCGGCAGGGTTGAATGGAAGTCGCCGGCGGCGAGCCAACGCGGCGCAGCGTCCGAATAGAGCGCCTTCACCGGCCCCAGCACCGCGTCCCAGCCGCCGCGCTCGGCCTCCGCCAGCAGCCGGGCGATCCAGTCCGGTGCGGCGGTCTCGTCGTCGTCGATGAAGGCGAACCAGTCGGCCCTGGCTTCGGCCAGGCAGGCGTTGCGGGCGATCGAGATGTTGCGGGCCGGCGCGTGGAGGTAGCTGACGTCGAGGCCATGCTCGACGGCCGCCGAGCGCACCAGGGCCTCGGCGCTCGGCGTCTCGTCGTTGTCGGCGACGATCACCCGCAGCGAGACGCCGTCCGGCAGCTCCTGCCGCGCCAGGGACGCCAGGGTCTCGGCCAGGGACGGCCGCCGAAAGGTGCAGACCCCCACATCGACGCTTGTCATGCCACCGCCCATGCGACCTTCACCGTGGCGGCGAAATGGCTTGGGGCGGCCTCCGGTTCCCGGCTCAGGTGGTGAAGATCCACCCGGACGGCAGGGAGGAGAGCTGCACGCCCCGCAGGATCATCTGGTCGCCGGCGCCCATGTCGATGAGCACGTCGGCCCCCGACTGGCTGAGCGTCCAGTGGGTCCCGGCGTCCACCTGCACGCGGTCGCCTTCCGAGGCGTGGAAGTCGGTGACCACGTCCATGCCGGCCCCGGAGAAGGTGTGGAAGATGTCCGCGCCCGCGCCGCCGGTCAGGGTGTCGCTGCCCCGGTCGCCGCTGAGCCAGTCATTGCCGCCGCCGCCGTTGAGGACGTCGTCGCCCTGGCCGCCGCGGATCAGGTCATTGCCCGAGCCGCCCTGCAGGCTGTCGTTGCCGAGGTTGCCGTAGAGGATGTTGCCCCCGGCCTGGGCGCTGATCATGTCGTTGCCCTGGCCGCCCACCAGCCAGTCGTCGCCGCCCGATCCGCCGTCGATCGTGTCGTCGCCCTTGTTGCCGTTGATGTCGTCGAAGCCCGACCCGCCGTGGATGACGTCATTGCCGTCGTTGCCGCGCAATTGGTCGCCGCCGGCCCAGCCGGTGATGGTGTCGTTGCCGCCGCCGCCGTCGATCACGGTGTTGCCGGCGCCCGCCTGCAGCACGTCGTCGCCCGGGGTCGAGCCGGAGGTGCCGGTGGCCGGCGGGTCCTGGGTGGCCGGCGTCAGGTTGTGGACGATGCTCGAGCCGTTGGCCAAGGCGTAGGCGTGGATGTAGTCAATCTGGAAACCGGCCGGGAATTGCGAAGTGTCCGGATTGCCGCCGAAGCCGCCCACCGCCAGGTTGGCGATCAGGTACATCGGCTGGTTCCAGCTGGCCGGGGTGGCGACCTGGTAGACCGCCTGGTCGTCGTAGAAGAAGGTCACCGTCTGCGGCGTCCAGAGCATGCCGTAGGTGTGGAAGCCCGAGAGGTCGCCGACCTTCAGCACATTGCCGAACGACGTCGAGCCGCTGGCGTAGGCGCGCACGAAGTCGATGTTCGGCTTGATGGCGATGTTCTCGGTGATGTCGGCCTCGACCCCGTTGGGATTCGGATCGGGCACCATCCAGAAGGCCGGCCAGGCGCCGGCCGCGCTCGGCAGCTGGGCGCGGATCTCGAAGTAGCCGTACTGCTGCTCGAAGATGCCCTTGGTGTTGATCATCCCCGAGGCGAAGCTGGCGCCCAGGCTCTGCTGGCTGTCGGTGGCCGAGAACGGCTGGGCGGTGATGGTCAGGACGCCGTTCGAAACGCTGAACGGGTTGTAGCCCATGGCGTGGCCCGACGTGCCCTGGAAGTCGGTCGTCACATAGTCCTGCTGCTCGCCGTTCTGGGTGAGGCGGTAGGTGTTCACGTTGTCGCGCCCGAGCCCGAAGTCGGTGCGCCACAGGCCGGTGTGGGTCTGGAAGTTGTAGGGCGTGAAGCTGTTGAAATCGTCCGACAGGGTGACGGCGCCCAGCTGGCTGCGGTCGAGGGTCAGCAGGAAGCTCTGGGCGTTGAGCTGGCCGGTGGTGACGCCCCGGACGATCAGCTGCTCGGAGGCCGAGATCTTGATCGAGACGTCGGGCCCGACCTGGGTCATGGCGCCTTGCACCGCCGCGAAATTCGGCAGGCTCGGACTGATCAGCCGGATCGTGTCGCCGGCGTGGAAGCCGTAGATCACGTCGCTGCCTTCGCCCGCCCTGACGATGAAGGTGTCGTTGGCGAAGCCGCCCACCAGCACGTCGTTGCCGAGGCCGCCGTACAGCGTCTCGCCGTCGTTGCCGACCACGATCAGGTTGTCGAGGGTGTTGCCGACCGCGTAGTTGAGCGCCCCCGACGAGATCATGTTCTGGACGTTGTCGGGCAGGGCGTAGGAGGTGAAGGCGCTCACCGTCTTCACGCCGCTGGAGCCGGCGGCCACGCGCACGACGTCGTGCGGATCCTTCACGAAGAAGGTATTGTCGCCGCTCGAGCCGATCAGCAGGTCGCCGCCGCCGTTGCCGTCGACCACCGAAGGCCCCGCGGGCGCGGTCAGGGTTTCGCCGCCGGCGCTGGTCCCGAACACGCCGGGGCCGTTGGCGCTCTCGGCCATGGGTTGGCCGAGGTAGTTGAAGTAGGTCACTGTCGGTTGCTCCAGAAGCTAGCTGGGCAAGAACAACCAAGCGGGGCCGATGGTTCTCCGCGATCATCGGCCGCTCACGTTTTTGATAAGTCACGCAACCGCAGTGCAGCATGCGTGTTTGGCCTGCATGATCCGGGAGACGGGCGTCATGCATGAACCAAGGTCCTTCGCCTATTCGCTGTCGCAGCGCGAGGACGGCTGGGCCTGGTGCGTCTATGACGAGGACGGGATCACCGTGGCGGACGGCGCCCACGGCGACCGCGCCGCGGCCCAGGCCGCGGTGGAGCGGCTGCTGCGCAACGCCTCGTCGCTGTCTTCGGAAGAAGCCGCCTAGATCGCGGGGTGCGGCTCAGGCCGCCGCGGCCCGCTGCGCCGGGGGCCGCGAGCCGCGCCGCCTCAGCACGTCCGAGGCCACCGTCGCCACCACATAGGGCGCCGCCGCCGGCGCACGCGCCAGCACGGCGGCCGCGCCGATCAGCCCGGCGGCGCGCTTGGCGTCGAGGAAGTCGCGCAGCGCTAGCTTGGCCGACACATGCGCGCGATGCTCGCGCAGCGCCGCGCGTTCGTCGGGCGTGAGCGTCAGGCTCTCCATCTCGCGGCTCGCCTGGACCAGGGCGCGCAGCTCGGCCGCGCCATGGCTGCCGGAGATCGACGCCGCGCGCTCGACGGCGACGTAGCCGCAGGGCGGCAGGATCTTGAACTTGGCGCCCAGCGCCAGGGCCCGCGCATAGAGCACGAAGTCCTCGCCCAGCCGCAGGTTCTGGTCGTAGGCCAGGCCGTGGGCCTGCAGGAAGCTCCGGCGGATCAGCGGCTTCAGGAAGCCGAGCTCGGCGCGGGGCAGGTGCGGCCGGCTGATGTTGGCCCGCACGAAGTCCTCGAAGGACAGGCAGCACGGCAGCCTCAGCCGCTCGCCGATCATCGGATGCGGGGCGGCGTCCAGGTGGCCCTCGACCACCCGCAGCAAGTCGTCGGCCACGAAATCGCAGTAGCCGGTCTCGGCGCGCATGCGGGCCAGGCGCCCGGGCAGGAAGTAGTCGTCGGCGTCCAGCGGGCAGACCCAGGGCGCCTTGCTGGCCGCCAGCGCCAGGTTGCGGGTCGCGGCCGGACCGCCGCTCTTGGGCAGCTCGATGACCATCAGCCGGCTTGTGCCATCGTCGGCCCCGCGGGCGGCCTCGGCGGTGGCGTCGGTGGCGCCGTCCACCACCACGATGACCTCCAGGGCCTGGGGTTCGTGCAAGGCAGAGCTGACCGCCCGCTCAATCGTCGACTGAGCGTTGTGGGCCGGAACGATCACGGCCACGTCGGCGTCGGTGCGCCCCATCGAATCTCCTCCCAGCCATCCGTCCAGGGTCGGGTGGTCGGCGTGTAAACACCCCAGCTCGGCCAAGGTTCTCGCAGCGCAACATTGTTTTTGTCTCGGCCCGGAACCACCAACCGTAGCCATTGGTTGTCGGCTCGTTCTGTGGCGGGGATCGTCTTCGCCAGCCAGCTTCCGAACGAACCGATGTCTGAAATCGTCTATGTGAATGAGGTCCCCGGCGGGACCCGACAGCGACTGCGCAAGCTCTCCGCCGATGAGATTCTGACAGAGGCGATGAACATCGTCATCTGCTTGGTGGCGCTGGTGTTCCTGGCGCCGGTGATGCTGGGCGTGGCGGCGATGATCTTCGCCCAGGACGGCGGGCCGGTGGTGTTCGCCCACCGCCGCATCGGCCGCGGCGGCCGCTATTTCTACTGCCTGAAGTTCCGCTCCATGGCGAGCGACGCCGAGCAGCGCCTCGCCGACCTCCTGGCCAACGATCCGGTGGCCCGCGCCGAGTGGGACCAGGACCACAAGCTGCGCAACGACCCGCGGGTCACCCGGCTGGGCGCCTTCCTACGCAAGACCAGCCTCGACGAGCTGCCGCAGCTGTTCAACGTGCTGAAGGGCGAAATGAGCCTGGTCGGCCCGCGCCCCATCGTCGACGCCGAGGTCGCCAAGTATGGCCGCCGGTTCGCCAGCTACTGCGCGGTGAAGCCCGGCATCACCGGCCTGTGGCAGGTCAGCGGCCGCAACGACACCACCTACCGCGCCCGCGTGGCCATGGACTGCATCTACGCCCGCCAGCGAAATGTCCTGATGGACGGCGTCATCATCGCGGCCACGGTGCCGGCGGTGCTGATGCGCAAGGGCAGCTACTAGGTCTCCTGCTAGGGTTGCTGCTTCAGGACCTTGGCCACCACCGGCGCCAGGCGGCTGGCGACGATCTGCACGCCCCTGGCGTTCGGGTGGAGGCCGTCGCCCTGGTTCAGCGCCGGATTGCGCGCCACCCCGGCCAGCAGGTCGGGATAGAGCGCCACGTGATGCTCGGCGGCCAGCGCCGGGTACACCGCATTGAAGTCCGAGGCATAGCTGCGGCCGATCTCCGGCGGCGCCTTGATGCCGGCCAGCACGACGCCTTTGTGGCGCGCCTGCAGGCGGCGGATGATGCCGTCGAGGTTGGCGCGGGTGGCCTTGGGATCGAGGCCTTGCAGCAGGTCGTTGCCGCCCAGCGCGATGACCACCACGGCTGAATCCGGCCGTACCGAGAAGTCCATGCGGCCGAGCCCGTCGGCGGTGGTGTCGCCGGAGACGCCGGCCCCGCGGACGATGTTCGGGACGCCGAGCTTCTCCAGGGCCAGGTGCAGCTGGTTCGGCAATGCGTCTCGGCCCGGCAGGCCGAGCCCGGCGGTGATCGAGTCGCCCAGGATGGTCACCACCTGGCCGCGGGCGGCGAGCGCCGGGACGGGCAGGGCGGCCACAATCGAGGCGGCGATCAGTTGGCGGCGGGAAAGGAAGGGTGTGTCGATCATCGGCTCGTCTTATCTAGGATCAGTTGTCCCGTCCGTGAACGCCCGAGGCGCAGTTGGCCGATCCCGATCCACTCATCCTTGAACAGGTCTCCCTCACCCTGCCGTCGCCGGCCGGGCTGGTGGAGATATTGCGCGGCCTCGATGTGCGCGTCGGATCGGGCGAGCGTGTGGCGCTGGTGGGGCCGTCCGGGTCGGGCAAGTCGTCGCTGATCGCGGTGGCCGCGGGGCTGGAGCGGCCGACCGGCGGACGCGTGCTGCTGTTCGGCCAGGACCTGGCGAAACTCGACGAGGACGGCCGCGCGCGCCTGCGCCGCGGCCGGGTCTCGCTGGTGTTCCAGGCCTTCCACCTGCTGCCCAACATGACCGCGGCCGAGAACGTCGCCGCGCCCCTGGAGATCGCCGGCGACCGCGGCGCGACGGCCACGGCCCGCGACTGGCTGGAGCGGGTCGGGCTCTCGGCGCGCGGCCACCACTATCCGCACCAGCTGTCCGGCGGCGAGCAGCAGCGGGTGGCGTTGGCCCGGGCGCTGGCGTCGCGGCCAGCCCTGCTGTTCGCCGACGAGCCCACCGGCAACCTCGACGCCGCCAACGCCGCCCATGTGGCGGAGCTGATGTTCGACCTCGTGGCCATGACCGGGGCCGCCCTGGTGCTGGTGACCCATGACGAGCGGCTGGCGGCGCGGGCCGACCGGGCCGTGCGGCTGCGCGACGGCCGCGTGGCGGAGCCCGCGTGATCCCGCTCAGCGTCCGCTTCGCCGCCCGCGAGCTGCGCGCCGGGGTGCGCGGCTTCCGCATCTTCCTGGCTTGCCTGGCGCTGGGCGTGGCGGCCATCGCCGCCGCCGGCTCGACGGCCGAGGCCTTCCGCGAGGGCCTCAACAGCAAGGCGCGCGAGATCCTCGGCGGCGACGTCGCGGTGTCGGTGCAGCTGCGCCGGTTCTCGCCGCCGGAGCGGGCGGTGTTCGAGACGCTGGGCCGGGTCTCCTGGGCGGTGGGGGGCCGGGCCATGGCCCAGGCGCCGTCGGGGGAACGCAGGCTCGTGGAGTTCCGCGGCGTGGCCGGCGACTATCCGCTGGCCGGCAAGGTGACGGTGCGCGGCGCGCCGTCGCTGGCCGCCGCCCTGACGCCGCAGGGCGAGGCCTGGGGCGCTGCGGTGGAGCCGTCGCTGCTCGACCGGCTGCACCTGAAGCTCGGCGACCGATTCCTGGCCGGCAACGTGCCGATCGTCGCCCGCGCCGTGCTGCTGGACGAGCCCGACCGGCTGTCGCGCGGCTTCGCGCTCGGGCCCCGGGTGCTGACCCGCATGGGCGCGCTGGAGCAGGGCGGCTTCCTGACGCCCGGCCTGCCGTTCGCCGAGACGGCGCGGATCGCGCTGAAGCCGGGGATTGCGCCCAAGGCGGCCATCGCGACGATCAAGAAGCAGCTGCCCGGTCGCTCCTTCCGCATGCGCGACCGCGCCGACGCCGCGCCGGGCATCCGCAAGGTGATCGACCAGCTGGAATATTTCCTGGGCTTCATCGGCCTGGCCTCGCTGGTGGCCGGCGGGCTGGGCGTGTTCGGCGCGGTCAGCGCCTATCTGGAGGCCCGCAAGCCGGCCATCGCCACCCTGAAGGCGCTGGGCGCGGAGGGGGCGCTGATCCGCAACACCTATCTGGTGCAGATCGGCGTGCTGGCGGCGCTGGGCGTCGGCATCGGCCTGGTGGTCGGGGCGCTCGCGCCGCTGGCGCTGGGCGCCGTGGTCAAGGACCAGCTGCCGTTCCCGGCGCTGTTCGCCGTCTATCCCTGGCCGCTGGCCAAGGCCGCGGCCTTCGGCCTGCTGTCGGCGGCGGCCTTCTCGCTGGCCCCGCTGGCCCGGGCGCGGGCCACGCCGCCGGCCAGCCTGTTCCGCAGCGACCTGACCGGCGCCCTGAGATTCGGGCCGGAGATGGTCGGCGCGCTGCTGGCCGGCGTGGGCCTCGCGGTGCTGGCCGTCGTCACGGCGCCGACGCCCAGGGCGGCCGGCGCGATGATCGGCGGGGTGGCGGTGGCCTTCGGCCTGCTCTGGCTGCTGGGCTGGGGCGCGGCCAA
The DNA here is from genome assembly GCA_028290945.1 of Phenylobacterium sp. Classification (GTDB taxonomy): domain Bacteria; phylum Pseudomonadota; class Alphaproteobacteria; order Caulobacterales; family Caulobacteraceae; genus Phenylobacterium. The sequence goes on from JAQGIV010000015.1 coordinate 7,833, forward strand.
GCTGGCCGGCAAGGCCCGCGTCGGCGCGCGCGGACCGCTGCGCATCGGGCTGGCGAACCTGGCCGGGCCGCGCTCCGCCGCCCGCACCGCCTCGCCGGCCATCGGCCTGGGCGTCGGCTTGCTGGCCTGCGTGGTGCTGATCCAGTCGAGCCTGCTGGCGGAGGTCGCCGAGGTGGCGCCGCAGACCGCGCCCGCCATGGTGTTCACCGACATCCCCGGCGAACGCGCCGCCGAGTTCGACGCCGACGTGGCCCGCGCGTTCGGCGCGCCGCTGACCCGGGACACCTATTTGCGCCTGCCCTTCGTCACCGGCCGGATCACCAAGGTCCGTGGCCAGGTCGTCGATGCGAAGGCGCTGCCGCAGGGCGAGCGCTGGGCCTTCGACAATGACGTCTCCATGTCCGCCGTGGGACCCGAGCCGCCGAACCCCGGGATCACCGCGGGCAAGTGGTGGCCGGCGAGCTATGCCGGCCCGCCGCTGCTGGCGCTCGACGAGGACGTGGCCCGCGCGGCCAAGATCAAGATCGGCGACGCGGTCACCCTGCAGGTGTTCGGCATCGACATCGACGCCCACGTGGCGGCCCTCAGGAAGGTGGAGTTCGGCAGCTTCGGCGCGAGCTTCCCGCTGGTGGTGACGCCCTCGGCCTTCCCGGGCGCCAACCTGCACCAGGTGGCCATCGCCAAGGCCTCGACGGCGCAGGAGGCCCGCGCCATCCATGCGCTGGCCGCGCCGTTCCCGCAGGTCAATGTGATCTCGGTGCGCGAGCAGCTGGAGGCCGCCACCGATCTCTTCAACCGGGTGGCGCTGGCGGTGCGCGGCGCGGCGGCGGTGGCGGCGCTGGCCGGCCTGCTGGTGCTGGCCGGGGCCATCGCGGCCAGGGCCCGGGAGCGCACCAAGGAGGCGGCGATCCTCAAGGTGCTGGGCGCCTCGCGGGCGCAGATCCTCAGCGCCTATGTGCTGGAGTACGGCCTGGTCGGCGTGATCGCCGGCGCGGCCGGCGTGGTGCTGGGCTATGCCGCCGCCTGGCCGGTGGTGGTGCGGGTGTTCCACACCCATTGGAGCGTCGACTGGGCCGGCGTCGCGGCGCTGCTGGGCGGCGCAGCCCTGCTGGCCGGGGCCGGCGGGCTGGCGGCGGCCTTCCAGGCGCTGTCGCAGCGGCCGGCGCCGGCTTTGCGCGCCGACTGAAAGATGGGGATGACGCCGCGGCGCCTTCGTGCTGTTTGGCGCCCGATGAGCCAGTCCCTCCCCGACCAGCTCCGCGCCGCCGTGCGCTTCCTGGGCCGTGTGCTGGGCGACGTGATCCGCGCCCAGGACGGCGAAGCCGTGTTCAACCAGATCGAGGAGATCCGCCGGGCCTCGGTGGGCTTCCACCGCGAGGGCACGGCGGAGGCCGCGCGGCTGATGGCCGAGCGGCTGAGCGGCCTGTCGCTGTCGGACACCGTGCGCTTCGTGCATTCGTTCGCCTGCTTCCTGCAGATCACCAACATCGCCGAGGACCAGATCCAGCGGCGGCGCGGGCGGGGCGGGGACGCCAGGCCCGACACCCTGGCCGGCGCCTTGCGGGCGTTGACCGCGGACGGCGTCGCGCCGGCGGCGGTGAAGGCGCTGCTGCATCAGGGGCTGATCGCGCCGGTGATCACCGCCCACCCGAGCGAGGTGCGGCGCAAGAGCGTGCTCGACCGCCAGGCGGCCATCGCCGACGAGCTGGACGCCTTCGACCACGCCCACACCGACGCCGAGCGGGCGGCCATCGAGCGCGAGCTGATGCGCGAGGTGTCGATCTTCTGGCGCACCAGCCTGCTGCGCTCGGTGAAGCCGGAGGTCGGCGACGAGATCGAGAACGCGGTGTCGTTCTTCGAGCGCAGCTTCCTGAAGGCCCTGCCGACGCTCTACGCCCACTGGCGCGAGCTGCTGGGCGAGGACGAGCTGCCGAGCTTCCTGCGGGTCGGCTCGTGGGTGGGCGGCGATCGGGACGGCAATCCCTATGTCACCGCGGCCGTCATGCGCCAGGCGCTGGTGCGGCAGGCGAAGGCGGCGCTGGGCATGTATCTCGACCGCATCCACGCCCTTGGCGCGGAGCTGTCGATCTCGGCCCGGCTGACGGCGGTGACGCCGGAGCTGCAGGCGCTGGCCGCCGCCTCGCCCGACGCCTCGCCGCACCGCATGGAGGAGCCCTATCGGCGCGCGCTGGCCGGCATCTATGCGCGGCTGGCGGCGAGCCACCTGAGCCTCACCGGCGAGCCGCCGCCCCGGCCGCCGGCCGGGCCCGCGGCGGCCTACGGATCGCCCACCGAGCTGAAGGCCGACCTCTCGACGGTGCTGGACTCGCTGCTGGCCAAGCATGGGGCGGCCTTCGACCACGGGCCGCTGCCGGACCTGATCCGGGCGGTGGACGTGTTCGGCTTCCACCTGGCGACGCTGGACATGCGCCAGAACTCGGCGATCCACGAGCGGGTGGTGGCCGAGTTGCTGAAGGTGGCCGGGGTCTGCGCGGACTACGCGGCGCTGGACGAGGCGGCGCGCTGCGAACTGCTGCAGAAGGAGCTCGGCCACGGCCGGCTGCTGCGCTCGCCGTTCGCGGCCTACGGCGAGGAGACCGAGCGGGAGTACGAGGTGCTGGCCGCCGCGGCCGAGGCCAAGCGGCGATACGGACCCGAGGCGATCTGCGCCTACATCGTCTCCAACACCACCTCGGTCTCGGACCTCCTGGAGGTCTATCTGCTGCTCAAGGAGGTGGGCCTGTTCATGCCGGGCGACCCGCCGGCCGCCGGCGTGCTGGCCGAGCCGCTGTTCGAGACCATCGAGGACCTGCGCGCCGCGCCCAAGACCATGGCCCGCTACCTGGAAGTCCCGGTGGTCCGCGCCCTGCTGGCGCTGGCCGGGCGCCAGGAGGTGATGATCGGCTATTCGGATAGCAACAAGGACGGTAGCTACCTGACCTCCAGCTGGGAGCTGCACAAGGCGAGCCGCACGCTCTGCGCCGTGGTCGGCGGGGCGGGCCTGCAGCTGCAGCTGTTCCACGGCCGCGGCGGGGCGGTGGGCCGGGGCGGCGGGTCGTCCTTCGAGGCGCTGCTCGCCCAGCCGCAGGGCACCGTCAACGGCCGTATCCGCATCACCGAACAGGGCGAGGTGGTGGCCAACAAATACGCCGACCCGGAGATCGCCCGCCAAAGCCTGGAGACGCTCACCGCCGGCGTGGTGCTGGCGTCGCTGAAGAAGAGCGTCGAGGGCGAGGTGTCGCCGCCGCACGGCAAGGCGATGGACGCCCTGTCGCGGGCCGCCATGGGGGCCTACCGCGCGCTGGTCTATGAGACGCCGCGCTTCGTCGACTACTTCTACGAGGCCACCCCGATCTGCGAGTTCGCCGACCTGAACATCGGCAGCCGCCCGGCGGCGCGGTCGTCCAAGCGCAGCGTGCAGGCGCTGCGGGCCATCCCGTGGGTGTTCTCCTGGTCGCAGTCGCGGGCCATGCTGCCGGGCTGGTACGGCTTCGGCTCGGCGGTGGCGGAGGCGGGGGTTTCGGTGGCGGCGCTGCGCGACATGCACGAGCGCTGGCCGTTCTTCGCGACCACGCTGGCCAACATGGAGATGGTGCTGGCCAAGGCCGATATGGGCATCGCCCGGCGCTATGCCGACCTGGTGCAGGACAGGGCGCTGGCCGAGGCGGTGTTCGGCCAGATCCGCGCCGAGTGGGACCGCACGGTGGAGGCGCTGCTGGCGATCACCGGCCAGTCGTCCTTGCTGGAGAAGAACCCCGACCTGGCGGCCATGATCCGCTCGCGGCTGCCCTACATCGACCCGCTGAACCACCTGCAGATCGAGCTGATCCGCCGCCTGCGGGCCGGCGACGACGCCGACGAGGTGCGCGAAGGCATCCACCTGACGATCAACGGCATCGCGGCGGGACTGCGGAACACCGGGTAGGCCGCAAGGCAGATCGCCACGAAAAACACGCACCGGCACGAACGGGCGGCGGCCTTCCCACAGGGAGCGTCATCCCTGGGGTTTGTGCCGGGGATCCATGAAGCATGGATGGGTGTGAGCGCGCG
>JAQGIV010000141.1 GCA_028290945.1 Phenylobacterium sp.
CCCGGCGTTTTCACACGGGGACGCTGAGCCGGTTTGGGGGGCGCTTTTGCCCGAGGTTTCGCTTCAACTCGCGACCCTCCCCGCACCGCCGCGGGCATACGCGTCCTCCGTAATCCAAAGCACCAGAGCGTCGAAATCCACGCCCTGCTGGGCCGCCTGCTCGGGGACGAGCGAGGTGGGCGTCATGCCGGGCTGGGTGTTCACCTCCAGAAGGACCAGAATGTCCTTAACGTCGTCATAACGGAGGTCGGCGCGGGTAACCCCTCGGCAACCCAGGGCGGCATGCGCCATCTCGGAGAGTTTCAGCGCCTTTTCAAAGGCATGTGGCGGGATCGGGGCGGGAACGACGTGCCGCGAACCGCCCTCAACGTACTTCGCCTCATAGTCATAAAATCCGCTGTGCGGGATGATGTCGGTGACGGTCATGGCCTTGCCGTCCATGACGCCGACCGCCAGCTCCTTGCCGGCCACATAGGGCTCGATCATCACCTCCTCGCCGTAGGTCCAGCCCGGCTCGACGATCTGCTGCGGCGGGGTGTTGGCGCCCTCATGGACGATGAACACGCCCACCGAGGATCCCTCGGCGTTCGGCTTGACCACATAGGGCGGGGCCATGACGTGGGCGCGGGCCGCCTCGAAGCGGTTGAACAGGCCGCCGCCCGGGACGGCGACGCCGGCCGCGGCCAGCACCGCCTTGGACTTGGCCTTGTCCATGGCCAGCGCCGAGGCCAGCACGCCGGAATGGCTATAGGGGATGGCCAGGGTCTCCAGGATGCCCTGCACGCAGCCGTCCTCGCCCCAGGCGCCGTGCAGGGCGTTGAAGCAGACGTCGGGCTTCAGCTTGGCGAGCACCTGGGCCAGGTCGCGGCCGGCGTCGACGCGGCTGACCCTGGCGCCCAGCCGCTCCAGGGCGTCGGCGCATTCACGGCCGGAGACCAGGCTCACCTCCCGCTCGGAGGACAGCCCGCCCAGCAGGACGGCGACGTGGTGTCCGGAAAGAGGTCCGCTCACTTGGGCTCCTTAGCTCTGGGACGTGGACTATCGGCGGGTGCGCCCGCGGGAGATTCCCGTCAAGCGGCGCGGCGGCGCCTTGTCGTCACAGCGCCGTCGACACACAGGTTCACCGAGGGCTCTGCAGGGTTTTGGTAATCTTCAACAAGAATTACTAAGCATAGAATTTCGATATGAGAGCCATTTCAGGAATAGTTTGCATACATCTTTTCGTAACGAACGATCGATAGAAGCCTCGTCCAACAACAACCGAGGGATGTACATTATGCTTAAGATTGTGTTGCTTGCCGCCGCCCTGACCTCCGCTCAAACGTCCGCTCATGCTTTCGAGATGCGCGACACCAAGGTCGAGATCTTCGTTCCCACCCGCGGCGTGAACTTCAGCGCCCCGAACGAGGTGCGTTCGCTGCACCGTGAGCTCGAGCGCAAGGCCACGCTGGCCTGCGACAGCGGCGCGCCGCGCATGCTGGCCGTCGCCAGCTCGGACCAGGCCTGCGCCAAGCAGGCGCTGGACGTCGCGGTGGCCAAGATCAGCCAGCCGATGCTGACCGCCTTCCATCAGGGCCGCGCGATCGCCGCCCCGAACGCGCAACTCGCGCTGCGCTAAGGTGAGGGGCGCCCGCTTCGGCGGGCGCCCGCCATCTCGCTCGGGATCGCGCCGCCGCTAGGCGGGCTTGCCGATCCGCTTGATTTCCCATTCCAGCTCGACGCCGAACTTCGACTTCACGTCGGCCCGCACCGCTTCGCCAAGACCCTCGAGGTCGGCCGCGGTCGCCGCGCCGGTGTTGATCAGGAAGTTGGCGTGCAGGGGCGAGAACATCGCCCCGCCGAACAGCTTTCCCCGCCAGCCCGCTTCGTCCACCAGCTTCCACGAGGACTGGTCGGGCGGGTTCTTGAAGGTCGAGCCGCCGGTCTTCTCGCGGATCGGCTGGGTCTGCTCGCGCCGCGCGGTGATCTCGGCCATCCGCGCCGCGATGGCCGCCGGCTCATCCGGCGTTCCTTGAAAGAGCGCGCCGGTGAAGATCATCGGCTCCGCCGCCGCACGGCCCGACTTGCGATAGCTGAAATCCATCTCGGCGTTCGACAGCGTCAGCCGCCCGCCCGCCCGCGTCACCGCATAGGCCTCGGCCAGCACGTCCTTGGTCTCCGCCCCATAGCAGCCGGCGTTCATCACGCACGCCCCGCCCACCGAGCCCGGCACGCCGCGGTAGAACTCCAGCCCGGCGATCCCGGTCTTGGCCGCCTCGCGCGCCAGGATAGCGTCGGGCACGCCGGCGCCGGCGAAGATGCGCCCCTCGCCTTGCGGTTCGACCTGCGAGAAGCCGCGGCCCAGCCGGACCACCACGCCCTCCACCCCGCCGTCGCGGACCAGGGTGTTGGAGCCGACGCCTAGCGGCGTCACCGGCACGGCGGGATCGAGCCCTTCCAGGAAATTCGCAAGATCGGCCTCGTCCTCGGGCAGGAACAGCAGTTCGGCCGGCCCGCCGACCCGGAACCAGGTGAAGGGGCCGAGCGGTTCATCACGCAGCAGCTTGCCGCGGACCGCCGGCAGGCCGTCGCGCCAGCTCATTCGGCGGCCTTGCCCAGCGCCTGCAGCTGATCGGGCAGCGCATAGGCCCAGGCGGTGATGTCGCCGGCGCCCAGCAGCACCACCAGGTCGCCCGCCTTGGCCTCCTCGCGGATCACCGCCGGCAGGTCGCCGGGGCTGGCCAGCGCCACGACCTTGCGGTGGCCGTAGCGGCGCAGGCCCTCCACGAGGGCGTCGCGGTCGAAGCCCTCGATCGGCGCCTCGCCGGCCGCATAGACGTCGGCCACCACCACCACGTCGGCGTCGTTGAAGCCGTGGCAGAAGTCGTCGAACAGGTCCTTGAGCCGGCTGTAGCGGTGCGGCTGCACCACGGCGATCACCCGGCCCTGCGTCACCGCGCGGGCGGCCTTCAGCACCGCCGAGATCTCCACCGGATGGTGGCCGTAGTCGTCGATGATCCGCACCCCGTCCGCCACGCCGGTGGTGGTGAACCGCCGCCTGACGCCGCCGAAGCCGGCCAGGCCCTTGCGGATATCCTGCGGCGAGACCTTCAGCTCATGGGCCACGGCGATGGCGGCGAGCGCATTCATGACGTTGTGGTGGCCGGGCATCGGCAGGTGCAGGTCGTCGATCCGCAGGGATCCGTCCTCGCGCGGGGCGATGACCGCGTCGAAGCGCGCGCCCTCCGGCCCCATGCTGATGTTCTCGGCGCGGACCTCGGCCTGGGGATTGGCGCCGTAGGTGACCAGGCGCCGGTTCTCCACGCGGGCCGCCATGGCCTGGACCTCCGGGTGGTCGGTGCAGACGGCCGCAAAGCCGTAGAAGGGGATGTTCTCCACGAAGTCGCGGAACGCCTTCTTCACCGCCTCGAAGTCCCCGTAGTGGTCGAGGTGCTCGGGATCGATGTTGGTGACCACCGCCACGGTGGAGCGCAGCTTCAGGAACGAGCCGTCGCTCTCGTCGGCCTCGACGACGATCCAGTCGCCGGTCCCCACCTTCGCATTGGTGCCGTAGGCGTTGATGATCCCGCCGTTGACCACCGTCGGGTCGAGCCCGCCGGCGTCGAGGATGGCGGCGACCATGGACGTCGTGGTGGTCTTGCCGTGGGTGCCGCCCACGGCCACGGAGAACTGCAGCCGCATCAGCTCGGCCAGCATCTCGGCGCGGCGCACCAGCGGCAGCCGCCGCTCGCGGGCCGCGGCCATCTCCAGGTTCTCGGCCTTGACGGCGGTGGAATAGACCACGGCCGACGCGCCCTCGATGTGGGCCGCGTCGTGGCCGATGAAGATCGTCGCGCCCAGCTTCTCCAGCCGCTCGGTGTTGGCGCTGGCCTTGGCGTCGGAGCCCTGCACCGTGTAGCCGATGCGCAGCATGATCTCGGCGATGCCGCTCATGCCGATGCCGCCGATGCCGATGAAGTGCACGGGGCCGATCTCGAAGGGCACAGGGCGACGGGTCATGCCCTGGTGCTAGCGCACATCGCGGCAGGGCAAAAGTGCGCTGATCAGCGCCCGCGCGCCGTCGCCTCCACCACATCGGCCAGCCGCTCGGCGGCGTCGGGGATGGCGACGGCGCGGGCGGCCGCGGCCATCCTGGCGAGCCGCGCGGGATTGTTCAGCAGCTTGTCGAGGGCGTTCGACAGGCTGGCGACGGTGAGCTGGGACTCGCGGGCGACCTCCGCGCCGCCGGCCTCGGCCAGCAGCCTGGCGTTCTGGCCCTGGTCGTCGTCGATGGCGATGGCCAGCGGCACCAGGATCGAGGGCCGGCCGGCCACCGCGAACTCGCAGACCGAGCCCGCCCCGGAGCGGCCGATCACCAGGTGCGCGGCGGCGAGCCGCCCGGCCATGTCGCGGAAGAACGGCGCGATCTCCGCGTCGATCACCGCGTTGCGGTAGATGCGCCGCGCGGTCTCCAGGGATTCCGCGCGGGTCTGCTGCTGCACGCTCAGCCGCCGCTTGAGGCCTTCCGGCAGGGCGGCGAGCGCCTCGGGGACCAGCTCGGAGAGCAGGCGCGCGCCCTGGCTGCCGCCGGTGATCAGCAGGCGCAGCGGCCCGTCGGCGGTCGGCGGGTCGTAGGGGACCTCGTAGAGGGCGCGGATCGCCGGGCGCACCGGATTGCCGACCACGATCTGATGGCCGGCCACCTTGGCGGGCGCCTTCAGCAAGGTCGGGAAGGCGCAGGCGACCTTGGTCACGTGCGGGGCGAGCATGCGGTTGGCGCGGCCCATCACCGCGTTCTGCTCGTGGATCACCGTCGGGCGCTTGTCGAGGATGGCGCCCACCAGGGCCGGCGCCGAGGGATAGCCGCCGAAGCCCACCACCACATGCGGACCGATCTCGCGGTAGAGGGCGCGGGCCTGCATCGCCCCGCGCATCACGGCCAGGCCGGCGCGGGCCATGCCGATGGGGTCTCCCGGCTTGTAGGTGGCGGCCGACAGGCCGATGCGGCGCTCGGCCGGGAACTCGCCGGCGAAGCCCGCCACCCGCTCGTCGGAGGCCAGCACGATGCTCCAGCCGCGGGCGATCAGGGCCTCGGCCAGGGCCTGGGCGGGGAACAGGTGCCCGCCGGTGCCTCCGGCGGCGACGACGGCGACCTTGCGCATGACGCCCGCCCCCTAAGCGAACCTGCCGGCCTTGGCGAGGCCTTCGCTGTGGCTGTAGGCGCCGGGCCGGCGGCGGGTGAGCGCCAGAGCCATGCCCAGCGTCAGGCCCATGGCCAGCATGGAGGAGCCGCCGTAGCTGATGAACGGCAGGGTCATGCCCTTGGTGGGGATCATGTTGAGGTTCACCGCGACATTGATGAAGGCCTGCTGGCCGACCAGCACGAAGAGCGCCGCGGCGGCCACCTGCTCGAAGGGGTCCGACAGCTTCATGGCCCGGTAGAGGCCGCGGATCACCACGAAGGCGAACAGCGCCACCAGCAGCAGGGAGAACAGCAGGCCGAATTCCTCGGCGCCCACCGAATAGATGAAGTCGGTGTGCAGGTCGGGCACGTGGCGCTTCATGACGCCCTCGCCGGGCCCGCGCCCGAACAGGCCGCCCGCCGCCTGGGCGATGGCGGCGGAATCCACCTGATGGGTGTCGGCGGTGTCGGGCGAGATGAACTTGTCCACCCGGCTGTGCACGTGCGGCAGCAGGAAATAGGTCGACGACAGGCCCGCCGCGGCCACGCCCCCCAGCAGCATCACCCACGACAGCGGCACGCCGGCCATCCAGAACGCCGCCCCGAAGGCCACGGTGATCAGCACCGTCTGGCCCACGTCCGGCTGGATCAGCAGCAGGCCGATGGACACAAAATAGAGCCCGAAGGCGATGGAGACGCCGGGCACGCCGGAGCCCTTCTGGCCTTCCGAGAACATCCACGAGACCAGGATCACCAGGGCCGGCTTCATGAACTCCGAGGGCTGCAGGGAGAAGCCGCCGAACTCCAGCCAGCGGGTCGCGCCCTTGGCGTTGTGGCCCATGAACGGCAGGGCGATCATGATAGCGATGGCGGCCAGCCAGATGAAGAAGGCCGCGCGGCGCACGCCCTTCACCTCCAGCATCGAGATGGTGATCAAGAGGACGACGGCGCCGGCCGCGAACACGCACTGGCGGACCGCGAAGTGGAACGGGTCGCCGACGTTCATGCGGGCGGCGGCGGCGGGGCTGGCGGCGAAGGCCAGCACCACGCCGATGGCGATCAGGATGGCGATGACGCCGAGCATCCAGCGGTCCACCGTCCACCACCAGACCCCGATCGGCGAGCGGTCGGAGCGCGGGAAGGCGTGGGCCTGGGAATGGGCCTGGGCCTGGGACGCGGTGCTCAAGCCGCCCCCCGCGCCGTGTTGGCCAATCTCTGGACCGCCGATCTGAACGCCTCGCCGCGTTCCTCGAAGTCGGCGAACTGGTCGAAGGAGGCGCAGGCCGGCGACAGCAGCACGACGGCCTCCTGGCCGCTCGCCGCCGCGTCCGCATAGGCCTGGGTGACGGCCGCCTCGATGGCGCCACAGACCACCGCCGCAGCCTTGCCGCGCAGCACCTCGGCGAACACCGGGCCGGCCTCACCCACCAGATAGGCCTTCTCGATGCGGCCGAAGAGGTCGGCGAGCGAGCCGATGCCGCCGGCCTTCGGTCGGCCGCCGGCGATCCAGTAGACCTTCGGATAGCTCGACAGCGCCTGGCGGGCGGCGTCGGCGTTGGTCGCCTTCGAGTCGTTGACGAAGCGCACCTTGCCCAGGTGGCCGACGGTCTCCATCCGGTGGGCCAGGCCCGGGAAGCTCATCAGGTGCTGGGCGGCCTCGCCGGCGTCGATGCCGAGGCCCTTGGCGGCGGCGTAGGCGGCGGCCGCGTTCTGCCAGTTGTGGCGGCCCGGCAGCGAGCGGGCGCGCTTCAGGTCGGCGACCTCGGTCGCACGTTCTCCCGTCGCGTCATAGAGCAGGCCGTCCAGGGCGTAGACGCCGCGGCTCATGGCCTTCGACGCCGAGATCGGCACGATGGTCCGGCGGTTGGCGGCGGTGATCTCGGTGCAGATCTGCTGGCCCCAGGGATCGTCGACCCCGATCACCGCGGTGTCGCCCTTGCCCTGGTTCAGCAGGATGCGGCGCTTGGCGGCGACGTAGCCGGCCATGTCGCCGTGCCGCTCCAGGTGGTCGGGCGAGATGTTCAGCAGCACCGAGACGTCGGCGTGCAGGCTGGAGGTCAGGTCCAGTTGGTAGGACGACAGCTCCAGCACATAGACCGCGCCGCCGTGCATGTCCTCGAGGCCCAGCACGCCGTAGCCGATGTTGCCGCCGATGCGCACGTCGCGGCCGGCCTCGGCGCAGATGTGGCCGATCAGGGCGGTGGTGGTCGACTTGCCGTTGGTGCCGGTGATGGCGACGATCTTCGG
>JAQGIV010000160.1 GCA_028290945.1 Phenylobacterium sp.
GGGCCCGGTGGGCGCCGTGGTCGGCGGCGCGGCCGGCGCGGTGATCGGCAAGTCGAGCGAGAAGTCGGGCGCGACCGCCACGACCACCACCCACAGGAAGAAGCACAAGAAGCACGTGGCGGTGACCGCCACCACGACCACCAGCACCCCGCACTGACGGGTCCGGGCGACCCCTCCGGCTCCGCGCCGGAGGGGCTGCCGTTTTTCATCCCCAGATAATCGCCTGCGCTTCTGCAACTGAGGCGCGAGCCCGCTTGCGGCGTCTAGTCGTAGGGTGACACCGTTGTGTCAAACGGGAGCCTGGGGAGGCGACACCATGAATGGGATCGGGCTTACGGCCTTGGCCGGGCTGTGCGGATCGTTGGTCTGCGGGGGGGCCGGCGCGGCGGAGCCGCAGGGCTGGCTCTATGTGGTCAACGCTGCCGCGCGTCCCCTGACCCTGGTGGTCGACGGCAGCTCCTTCGACCTGCCGGCCCGGGCCCGCGTCAGCCACCTGGTCAGCGCCGGCCCGCACGGCCTGGCGGCGATCCTCGGCGGGCGCACGGTCTCGGAATACGACAGCCTCGACGCCGCGATGCTGGCCGCCGACCGCAAGGGCCGCGCCTACTGGTGCTTCCTGGCCGGCGAGATCAAGGGCGCCCCGCGCCTGACCCAGATGGACGTCAACCAGTGCCGCGCCCTGGTCGAGGCCGGCGACGACAGCGCCGCGCCCATCGCCGCCCCGATCGCCTCGCGCTAGGGGCTACCTCGCCGCGTCCATGTGGCCGGCGAAGCGCTCGAACAGATAGAGCGAATCCGTCGGGCCGGGCGAGGCCTCCGGGTGGTGCTGCACGCTGAACACCGGCCGGTCCTTCAGCGCGATGCCGGCGTTGGTGCCGTCGAACAGCGACACATGGGTCTCCACCACCGGGGCCGGCAGGCTGTCGCGGTCCACCGTGAAGCCGTGGTTCATGGAGACGATCTCCACCTTGCCGGTGGTCAGGTCCTTCACCGGGTGGTTCGCCCCGTGGTGGCCCTGTTCCATCTTCATGGTCCGGGCGCCCAGCGCCAGCGACAGCATCTGGTGGCCGAGGCAGATGCCGAACACCGGGGTTCCGCTGGCCACCAGCTTGGCGATCTCCGGCACCGCATATTCGCCGGTCGCGGCCGGGTCGCCCGGGCCGTTGGACAGCAGCACCCCGTCGGGCTTGCGCGCCAGGATGTCCTCGGCGCTCGTGGACGCCGGCACCACCGTCGCGCGCGCGCCGACGCTGGCCAGGGCCCGCAGGATGTTGCGCTTCACCCCATAGTCGAGGACCACCACCTCGTACTTGGGCTTGCCGGCCGGCTTGGCGTAGCCCTCGCCCCAGGCCCACAGGCCTTCCTCCCAGACGAACGGCTGCAGGCAGGAGGCGTCCTTGGCCAGGTCGAGGCCCACCAGCCCGCTCCAGGCCTTGGCCTTGGCGATCAGGGCGTCGAGGTCGAACTCGCCCTCGGGGTCATGGGCGATCACCGCGTGCGGCATGCCGTGCTGACGGATGGTCCGGGTCAACGCCCGGGTGTCGACGCCGGAGAGGCCGATCACCCCGCGCCGCGCCATCCAGGTCGCCAGGTCGATGTCGGCCCGCCAGTTGGCCGGCTTGGTCGGCAGGTCGCGGAAGATCGCGCCCCGGGCCGCCGTGGTCGCCGAGCCCGAGACCTGCTCCAGGTCCTCCAGATTGACGCCGACATTGCCCACGTGCGGGAAGGTGAAGGTGACGATCTGGGCCATGTAGGAGGGATCGGTGAGAATCTCCTGGTAGCCGGTCATGGCGGTGTTGAAGCAGACCTCGCCCACCGCCTCGCCCACCGCGCCGACCCCGATGCCCTGCAGCACCGTCCCGTCGGCCAGCGCCAGCACGCCGGTGACGCCGGGCAGCAGATCACGGCTCATGGTCGGGCTCCTTGGAAACGGGGATGTCGGCGCGTCCGCAAACGGTCGCGTAGGTAGTCAGTCGCGCAGGTCGGGTCAATGCGGCTAGGTTGCGCCGACGCGGGAGGCCAGCATGACCCAAGCCTACATCGATCCGGACCGGCAGGCCTGGGAGATCTTCAAGGCCCTGCCCAAGGACCAGCCGATCCACATGCTCAACCTGGTCCGGCTGAGGCCCACGGCCGAATATCCGCAGGGCCATCCCGACCACGGCAAGCCCCTCACCGGCCTCGACGCCTACCGCGCCTACGGCCGCACCTCCGGACCGGTGTTCAAGCGGGTCGGCGGCCGCCAGGTCTGGGCCGGCCGGCCGCAGGTGATGGTCACCGGGCCGCAGGACGCCGAGCAGTGGGACCTCGCCTTCATCGCCGAATATCCCTCGGCCGCCGCCTTCATCGAGATGGTCCGCGATCCCGACTACCGCGAGCACGTCAAGCACCGCACCGCCGCCGTCGCCGACTCGCGCCTCATCTGCCTCGGCCACATCACGCCCGGCGAGACGTTCGGGGAGTAGGCGCGAAACGAGGGGCGGACGTCATTTCGCGCGGCCGCCGCGCCTGGCATCCTCAATCGGCCGAAGGAGGCCCGCCATGCTGCTCTTGAAGCCCAACTGCGAGTGCTGCGACCGCGACCTGGCGCCCGACAGCGCCGAGGCCCGCATCTGCAGCTTCGAATGCACCTTCTGCGCCGACTGCGCGGCGACCCGGCTGGGCGGCCGCTGCCCCAACTGCGGCGGCGACTTCGCCCCCCGTCCGATCCGCCCGGCCGATCTGCTGGCGCGCTACCCGGCCGCCACCGAGCGGGTGACCAAGCCTCACAAGGCCTGCGCCGCCTGAGGGGCCGCGGCCGCCTCCAGGGCGGCGATCAGCGCCTCGGCCTGGATCGGCTTGCCGATGTGGCCGTCGGCGCCGGCCGCGGCGCTGGCCTGGCGGTCCTGCGGCGCGGTGTTGGCCGATAGCACCAGGATCGGCGTCGCCGGCCGGCCGGTGCGGCGCTCCTCCTCGCGGATGGCGCGGATCGCCGCGATCCCGTCCATCACCGGCATCCTGAGGTCCATGAGGATCACGTCGAAGGTCGCCGCCCGCCAGGCCTCCACCGCCGCCGCCCCGTCGTTCACCGACACCACCTGCACGCCGGCCGCCGCCAGCATCAGCTCGATCACCTTGCGGTTGGTGGGATTGTCGTCGGCGGCCAGCACCCGCAGGCTCCAGCCCGGGGCCGCCACCGTGGCCGGGGGCGCCGCCGGCTCGCCCGCCAGGTCGGCCTCGCCATAGTCGAGCAATCCGCTCACCAGCTGCTGCAACAGGTCGGCGGAGGCCCGGATGTCGGCCACCAGGGCGGCCTGGTCGGGGCTGAGCGGCGTCGCCTCCAGCGCCTGGGCGAGTCCGGCCACCCCGTTCAGCGGCGTGCGCAGCTCGTGGCTCATGTCGGCCAGGAACTCGGCCTTGGCGCGGTTGGCGGCTTCCGCGTGGGCCAGCGCCTGGGCCAGCGCCTGGGCCTGGCGCTTCATCTCGGTGATGTCGACCCGCAGGCCGATGGTGCCGCCCTCGGAGGTGCGGCGGTCCTCGGTCAGCAGCCAGCGGCCGTCGGCCACCTGCTGCTCGTGCCGCGCGCCGGTGCCGGCGGCGAGTTGCGCCATCCGCGCCGCCAGCCAGGCGTCCTCGCGGCCGACCGCGTCGGGATAGTCGCCGCGCCGCACGCCCTCGCGCAGGGTGTCGACCAGCCGCGTCCCCGGCTCGAACAGGTCCGCCGAGCGGTGGTAGATCTCCGCATAGCGCTGGTTCCAGAGGATGTAGCGGCCCTCGGCGTCGAGGAACACCACGCCCTCGGGGATCGCCTCCAGGGCGTCGCGCAGCCGCTCGCGGGCCAGCTGCGCCTGCGCCTGCGCCTCGCGCACTGCGCCCCGCGCCATCCACCGCGCCAGCCGGTCCCAGGCCCGCGCCGCGCCCCCGAAAATGCCGCCCCTGCTCATCGGCGCGCATCCTGGCCGGCAAACCGCTTGCAAAAGTTGAACGCGGCGCGAGCGCCTACAACTCCAGGTCGGGCGCCGCAGGATTGGGCGCCCGCCGCGCGGCTGTGACTTCGAACGCGGCGGCAGCCCTGCTAAGAGCCCTGCCATGCGCATCACCACGGTCGGCTTGGACGCCGACGACACCCTCTGGCACAACGAATCGATCTTCCGCCTGACGCAGGATCGGTTCCGCGCCCTGATGGCCGACGTCGCGGCCCCCGACGTCCTCGACGCCAAGCTGGCGGAGGTCGAGCGGCGCAACCTCGCCGTCTACGGCTACGGCGTGAAGGGCTTCACCCTGTCGATGATCGAGACCGCCATGGAGGTCACCGGCCATCGGGCGCCGGCGCGGATCGTCGCCGACATCCTGGCCGCCGGCCGCGAGATGCTGACCCACCCGGTGGAGCCCCTGCCGGGGGTCGAAGCCGCGCTCGCCGACCTGGCCCGTGACCACCGCCTGGTGCTGATCACCAAGGGCGACCTGCTGCACCAGGAGCAGAAGCTCGCCGCCTCCGGCCTCGGCGACCTCTTCGCCGCCGTGGAGATCACCTCGGAGAAGGACGCCGCCACCTACGCCCGGGTGTTCGACCGCGACGGCACGGGCGCGGCCGAGGCGGTGATGTGCGGCAACTCCCTGCGCTCCGACGTCATCCCGGCCCTCGAGGCCGGCGCCTACGCCGCCCACGTCGCCTATCCCCTGACCTGGGCCCACGAGATGGCCGACCCGCCGCTGGGCCACCCCCGCTTCGCCGAGCTCGCCTCGATCTCCGACCTGCCGGCCTGGGTGCGAGGGCTCTGAGCTAGGGGGGAACCGCAGAAAACGCAGACGGCGCAGAAGAGCTCAAGGCGAACCGCTCGATCTGCACCCGCGGGCTGGCGCCGAAGTTCACGAGAAGTCCGAGCTGAAGCCCTGTCGCTCGAAGGTAGTTGATGACCTGCGCGCGATGTTCCGGGGCGAGGGCTCGCTGCGCCTTCAGCTCCAGCACGATTGATTCATAGCAGACAAAATCCGCGACATAGGCGTGGCGCAGAGGCTGACCTTCATAGACGATCCGAAGCGGCTTCTGCGCGTCGAAAGGGATTCCGCGTCGAGCGAACTCCATAGCCAGGCATTCCTGGTAGACGCCCTCAAGAAATCCGGCGCCCATGGCGCGATAGACCTGGAACACAGCGCCGCGAATGGCGAACGCCTCTTCTTTGCAGAGGAACGCTTCCGGGTCGTGCGGATCGGTCATGACGCCAGCTTAGCCAAGAATGACCATAGGAACAATACAAGAACACATTCTGCGTCATCTGCGTTTTCTGCGGTTGCATGTCACGAGCCCCAAGCGACCCGCGCGGCCGGAGCCGCTTGCCTCGCCTGCCGGGGCGCCTCAGAACCCGCCGGTCTTCTGCGGAGCCCTGAGTGACCCGGATCGTCTACGGCATCTATTCGGCGGGCGGACTGCAGGGCGGGCACAAGATGATCCTGCGCCATGTGGAGACGCTCAGGGACCTGGGCTTCGACGCCGTCGCCTACACTGGCGCCCACAACAAGATCCCCGCCTGGTTCGGGCACAAGGCGCCGGTCCTGCGCGGCGCCCTGGTCGATCCGGCCCGCGACGTCTTCGTGCTGCCCGACGACGCCTACGAGGCCATGGGCCAGCTGGCCGAGCTGCCGATGCTGACGGTGGTGATGGTGCAGAACCACTTCAACTATGCGGCCCGCTCGCTGCAGCCCATGCGGGCGTTCAAGCCCGAGCGGTTCCCGCCGATGCTGGCGGTGGGGCCGACCATCGCGGCCATGCTGCGCCGCACCTATCCGCACGCCGACGTCAGCATCGTCCGCTGTTTCGCCGACGAGCGGCTGTTCCGGCCGGCCGCGCGCCGCGAGGCCGCCATCGCCGTCGTCCCCCGCAAGCGGGCGCAGGAGGCCCGCGCCATCGGCAACCTGTTCCGCAAGCTCCATCCCGCCCACGCCGATCTCGCCTGGCGCGAGCTGGACAAGCTGGGGGAGGGCGAGGTGGCCGCCGGCTACGCCACCGCCGGCCTGGCGCTCAGCCTCAACCACATGGAAGGGGTCGGCATGACGACGCTTGAGGCCATGGCCGCGGGCGCGCTGTGCGCCGGCTTCACCGGCATCGGCGGCCGCGACTACGCCACCCCCGACAACGGCTTCTGGGTGGGCGAGGACGACGACCTGGCCGCCGCTGATGCGCTGGCGCAGGCGGCCGAAGTGCTGAAGGCCGGCGGAGCGGAGTTGGCGCGCCGCCGGGAGGCCGGCTTCGCGACCGCGCGGGGCTGGTCCTACGCCGCCTTCCGCGCCGAGCTGGAGGCCTTCTGGATGCGCGTCGCGCCGGGCGCCCGGCTGCAGTCCGGGCCGCTGGACTGAGCCATGCGCCGCATCGTCTACACCTTCTATTCCGCGGGCGGCCAGGTGGGCGGCCACAAGATGATCCTGCGCCACGTGGAGACCCTGCGCGACCTGGGCTTCGACGCGGTCGCCTACACCGGCGCCAAGAGCCCGGCGCCCGCCTGGTTCGCGCACCGCGCGCCGATCCTGCGCGACGCGCAGGTGCCGCCGGACCGCCACATCCTGGTGCTGCCGGACGACGCGGTGAACACGCTGAAGCAGATCGCGGGCCTCAGCTACGAGACCGTGGTCTTCGTGCAGAACCACTACAGCTTCGCCGACCGCTCGATCGCCCCGCTCGCCCTGTTCCCCGCCGACCGCTTCCCGCGCTTCCTGGGCGTCAGCCCGTCCATCGAGGCCTTCCTGCGCAGGCTCTATCCGCAGGCCCGCGTCCATACGGTTCCAGCCTTCGCCGACGAGCGGCTGTTCAGGCCGGGTCCCGAGCGCCAAGCCGCCGTCGCCCATGCGCCGCGCAAGCGCCCGACCGAGGCCGCCGCCATCCGCAACCTGTTCCCGGTCTATCACCCGCGCCACGCCGACCTGGCCTGGCGGGCGCTGGAGGGCGCACCGGAGGCCGAGGTCGCCCAGGTGTTCGGCGCCTCCAGCCTGTTCCTCAGCCTCAGCAAGTTGGAAGGCCTCGGCATGACGCCGCTGGAGGCCATGGCCGGCGGCGCGCTCTGCGCCGGCTTCACCGGGGTCGCGGGCCGCGACTACGCTACGGCGGACAACGGGGTCTGGGTCGAGGAGAACGACTGCGAGGCGGCGGTCGACGCCTTGGCCGAGGCCGCCGACCTGGCGGCCACCGGCGGGCCCGCGCTCAGGCGCCGGCAGGACGCCGGCTACGCGACGGCGCGCGCCTGGTCCTACGCCGCCTTCCGCCAGCAGCTCGAAGAGGTCTGGATGCAGATCGCGCCCGACGCGCGGATCCGAAACGGACCGCTGGACTAGGCTCAGGCGACCTTGCGGCCCGGCCCGTCGGCCAGCGCCCGGCGCAGGGTCGCCGCGCCGCGGCGGGCGGCGGCCAGCAGCGAGGTCGCCATGACGATGGCGAAGATGCCGAACCAGAACAGGTCGCGGCTCCAGGTCTGCTGCGCTTCATGGTGCACGGCGTCGTCCCCCGTCCGGCCCACGCCGAAATAGTCGAGGCAGGCGAGGGCCGCCCAAGTCAGCGCGAGAGCGCCTGCAAGTCGAATCCACATGATCATGCGCCCCCCTACACTGGCGCTTCCAGAGCCTCAAACATGGTATTTTCGCGCGCCGGGGTCAAATCACAGGTGGCGCCCGCGCACAATGTCCGGAGTTGACAGGAGCGGCCGGATCAGAACATAAAGCGAACGCTAACAGGATTCTTAGCCAGTCTTCGCATGTGTCCACACCTTGCGGGCGCCCGTGCGAGTTTCGCACCTGCGAGGTGATAGCAGTTTCATCTCTGCGCCATCCTTGGGGCGAGAGCGTTCCTGCGCGGGTTGCGTGTTATGGCCGTCCGATTTGACGATCGATTTATTGACGAGATCAAGTCGCGCCTCCGACCGTCGGATGTGATCGGCCGCACGGTCAAGCTCAGGAAGCAGGGCCGCGAATACGTCGGCCTGTCGCCCTTCACCAAGGAGAAGACGCCCTCCTTCTACGTCAATGATGAGAAGGGGCATTTCTTCGACTTTTCGTCCGGAAAATCCGGCGACCTGATCAGCTTCCTGCAGGAAACCGAGCGGCTGAGCTTCGTCGAGGCGGTCGAGCGGCTGGCCGCCGAGGCCGGGGTGCCGCTGCCGGCCGTCGACCCGCGCGCCGCCGAGCAGGAGACCAAGCGCCAGGGCCTGCTGGACTGGCTGGAGCTCGCCGCCCAGTGGTTCGAGGGCGAGTTGAAACGCCCGGCCGGCCGCGAGGCCCGCGCCTATCTGGAAAAGCGCGGCCTGCCGGAGGCCGACTGGCCCCGCTTCCGCATCGGCTTCTCGCCGTCCGGCCGCACCGCCCTGAAGGACTATCTGGTGGCCAAGGGCGCCCGGCCCGCCGAGCTGGTCGACACCGGCCTGTTGATCGCGCCGGAGGAGGGCGGCGCCCCCTACGACCGGTTCCGCGACCGGATCATCTTCCCGATCCTCGACGCGCGGGGCCGGGTGATCTCGTTCGGCGGCCGGGCCATGGATCCCAACGCCCGGGCCAAGTACCTGAACGGGCCGGAGACCGCCGCCTTCCACAAGGGCCACCAGCTCTACGGCCTCTCCGAAGCCCGCAAGATGCTGGCCGCGGCGCCGGCTGGGGAGGAGCCGCCGCTGGTGGTGGTCGAGGGCTATATGGACGTCATCGCCTGCCAGCGGGCCGGCGTCCCCGCCGTAGCCGCCATGGGCACGGCGCTGGGCGAAGAGCAGATGGAGGTGCTGTGGCGCCACCACCCCGAGCCGACCTTGAGCTTCGACGGCGACCGCGCGGGCCGCCAGGCGGCCGCCCGCACGATCGACCGGGCACTTCCGCTCCTTGCACCGGGTAAAAGCTTCAAGTTCGCCCACGTCGAGGGCGGAAAGGACCCGGACGAGGTGCTGCGTGAACAGGGCGCGGCGGCACTGAAGGTTCAGCTCGCCAAGACTGTTCCTTTTGTCGATGCATTGTTCCGGCGTGAGAAGGACCTTGAGCCCTTTGATACGCCTGAGCGGCGCACAGCTCTCAAGGTTCGGCTTCGGAAGGCCGCGGCGCTGATCGCCGACAAGGACCTGGCGCAGGCCTACAAAGAAGATCTCCTAAATCGGTACGAGCAAGCGTGGTCGGCCCAAGCTCCCGTCTATGGCCCGATCGGAGCCGGCCGAGTTCTGGCGAAGCACCGCTGGGCGAAGCGAGACACTGCAAAGGAGGCCCGACCCGGCTCGGCGCTCGAGGCTGCGCGTTTGCTGCGTGAGCAATCGCCGCGCCCACTCGCGGCTGCGCTGGCTATGGCAGCGCTCCTGGATCCCACCCTCATCGATGACAAGATCGAGCTTTTGGGCACTCACGGCTTTGGCGAGGAGGGCCTTGACCGGATTGCGCGGGAACTGGTCGCGCTACGGTATGAAGCCGACAACGCCGAGTTCGATGTGGTCATGCGACACATGAAAGCGCATGGCATCGATGAGAGCATGATTGCCCGCGTCAGGCTCGACGCTCAGAAGGCGGGCGTCGCTGCGCCGTTCCTGACCGAGACCTCTCGCGAGCGAATTCATGCACTTTGGCGGCAAGCATTTGATCTCATGATGCAGCTCGAGAGCTTGGAACGGGCCGTGGAGACTGCCAGTCACGATCAGGATCTTGCGTCGCTAGTTCCGCTGAAGTCCGAGCGCGACCAACTTCGCCGACTCATCAACTCCGACTGGGCCCATCCCGAGGCGGCCGCCGAGCCGGTCCTGCCGCACTAGCCGGGGTGCGACAAAATGGCCGAAGTCTTTCAAACCGTTGGGCATCGCGGGCGGCGCGCGTCGTCACGCCCTTGACACGGACGGGCCCCCACGCCATCTCCAGCCTGCGGATTTAGCGCGCTGTTGATAGACATCCCTGGGCCGTCGCGCATTGCGGACGCGCCCCTCGTCAGAGCCAGATGTCTCCCTCGATGCGCGGAAGTCCCGGTGGTTGCGGCCGCTCGCTGATCCGGATCCGGACGGCGGCGCCGGTTGACGCCGTCTGCGGTGTCCCGGTGCTGAATGGGCAGGGCGCGACACGCCGAACACGATCAGAACGGGAACATGTGGGGGGCGAGACGGGTCGTAACGTCGCGGCCCCTCGTCTGTTGCAGACCCGCCACCATCTTCGGCTCGCCCTTTGCAGGGGGCGCGGACCGACCTCGGAGACCTAGATGAGCACCACCACGGCCGAAGCGGAAACGCCAGAGACCCAGGGCGGAGACGGCCCGCTCCTCGACCTGACGGATGCCGCGGTCAAGAAGTTCATCAAACAGGCCAAGGCCCGCGGCTACGTCACCATGGACGAGCTGAACAAGGTGCTGCCCTCCGAGGAGGTCACCTCCGAGGCCATCGAAGACACCCTGGCCATGCTCAACGAGATGGGCGTCAACGTCGTGGAGTCCGAAGAGGACGCCGACGGCGGCGAGGTGGTGGTCCGCGAAGAGACCGCCCTGGTCGAGACGGCCAAGGAGCCGGCCTATGACCGCACCGACGACCCGGTCCGCATGTACCTGCGCGAGATGGGCTCGGTGGAGCTGCTGTCGCGCGAGGGCGAGATCGCCATCGCCAAGCGCATCGAGGCCGGCCGCGACACCATGATCCGCGGGCTGTGCGAGAGCGCGCTGACCTTCGAGGCCATCATGGTCTGGCGCGAGGAGCTGGCGTCTGGCCGCATCCTGCTGCGCGAAGTCATCGACCTCGAACAGACCTACGGCGGCCAGATGGCCGACGCCAACGAGATCGCCGCCGAGCCGGTGATCGAGGCGGTCGAGGTGAAGGAAGAGGCCGAGGCCGTCGAAGGCCAGCCCGAGGGCGAGAGCGACGACGACTTCGACGACGGCGCGGGCCCGACCATCAGCGCCATGGAAGCCGAGCTGCGCGACGGCGTCATGGCCGTGCTCGACGCCATCGCCGGCGAGTTCGAGGCCTTCCGCCTGCTGCAGGAGAAGCTGGTCCAGCAGAAGCTGGCCGGCCACGACCTCACCGACAGCGACCGCAAGGCCTATGAGGCCGCCACCGGCGCCATCGTCCTGCACCTCAAGACCCTGAAGCTGAACAACAACCGCATCGAGGCGCTGGTCGAGCAGCTCTATGCGATCAACAAGCGCCTGATGGGCCTGGAAGGCCGCTTGCTGCGCCTCTCCGACAGCTATGGCATCAGCCGCACCGAGTTCCTCAAGGCCTATCTCGGCTCCGAGATGCGCCCCGACTGGCACGAGCAGGTCAAGGCGCTGGGCATCCGCTGGACCAAGTTCGCCGAGAACGACCTGTCGCAGATCCGCGAGATCCGCTCGGAGATCGGCGCCCTGGCGCAGGAGACCGGCGTCGCCATCGACGACTACCGCCGCATCGTGCAGACGGTGCAGAAGGGCGAGCGCGAGGCGCGTCAGGCGAAGAAGGAGATGGTCGAGGCGAACCTGCGCCTGGTGATCTCCATCGCCAAGAAATACACCAACCGCGGCCTGCAGTTCCTGGACCTGATCCAGGAGGGCAACATCGGCCTGATGAAGGCGGTCGATAAGTTCGAGTACCGCCGGGGCTACAAGTTCTCCACCTACGCCACCTGGTGGATCCG
>JAQGIV010000181.1 GCA_028290945.1 Phenylobacterium sp.
ATTGGCGGCGAGGGGCGGCTCGCGCCAGGCGGCTCGGCCTGCCGCCGCACGAAGCCCGGCTGCATGCCGCCCTCGGCGCCTGCGCCGGCCTGCCGCCCGCCGAGGCGCTCGCCCATCGCACCCAGGCCGAGGCGATCGCGGCCCGCTGCGCCGCGGCCCTGCCCCCTCGCCTGTTCGAAAGGATCCCATGACCCTGCCAAACCTGGTGCAGAGGCCCGAGCGCCTCACCGCCTTCCCGCCCTTCGTGCAGAGCGGCTGCGTGCTGCACAACTTCTGTGTCGACGGCGACCAGACGCTGATCCAGGGCGCCCTCGACGCCACCTTCAAGACGCCGTCGAACGGGGCCGTCTCCTACACGGCGATCGGCTCCAAGCTGTTCCTGTCGGTGGCCGAGATCGCGCGCATCACCTCCCTCGACCCGGGCGACTCGCGCCGCGGCTGGATGCAGGAGATCGACGTCACCGTGTGGGTCATGGCCTGCGTCACCGGCACGCTCGACCTGCGCTGGATCCCGCTGTGGCTGTTCGTGGATTCCGCCCCGGCCATGGCCACCGGCCGGGAGGTCTATGGCTTCCCCAAACAGATCGGCCGCTTCGACTTCTCGCCGCAGGACGACCCGGCGCGCCGGTTCTCCACCCAGGCGTTCGCCATCGCCACCTACAGCCCCGAAAGCCACGCGGCCTGGGCGCCGATCATCGAGTTCGAGCCGATCGTGGCCGGACCGCCGCCGCCTGGCGGCACGGTGCTGCAGGACCTGGAGGCGCTCGCCGCCCACGCCGTGGCGCGGCTGCGCGAAGGCGTCACCGGCATCGAGTCGGGCCTGCTGAACGCCGTGTCACGCACCCTGGCCGGCGGCGGCGGCGTCCTCGGCTTCCTCAAGCAGTTCCCGGACGCCGAGGACCCCCGCCTCGCCTGCTACCAGGCGATCGTCGAGGCCGATTGCCAGGTGATAGGCGCCCCGAACGTCACCCTGACGCCACAGCCCTACCGCGCCAACATCCACAGCTACGCGAGCCATCCGCTGGCCGCCCAGCTGGGCATCGCCGAGGGATGGCAGGAGATCGGCCACGCCGTGGTGGTCCACTTCGATTTCTCGATCGGCCTGGGCCGCAACGTCTGGATGGCGGCGACCTAGCCGAGGTAGCGCACCGCCGCCTTGGCCAGCTCGGCCACCAGCAGGATCACGAAGCCGACGATCGCGAAGTTCATGGCGTGGCGCAGGTTGGCGAACTTGGCGCGGCAGACGGCGGCCAGCGTGTGCAGGTGACGCAGCTTCTCGTCGCGCTCCACGTGGACGTCCAGCTCGCGCATGCTGGCGACATATTCCTCCACCGGCCGGCGGAACGGCGCGGATTCCCAGAAGATGTGGTCCTCGCCCACGTCGCGGCGCATGCGGGGGATCACCGTCGCCAGGCAGAAGCCGCAGCTGACCAGCAGCCCCGCCGCGGCCAGGAAGAAGCCCCAGGTCGCCGCGTCGCCCAGCAGGCCGCTGGCCTTCGCCGGCTCGCCCACCTGGTCCAGGCAGAAGATCACCATCGCCCCGGTGAAGGCCAGCAAAACGCCCGACTTGGTGTCGCAGAGCACGATGTTGTCCTGCAGCACCGCGCGCTCGAAGTCGGCGAACCGCTCGTGCAGCAGGTCGCGCTCGTACTGCGCGAGGCGGGCCATCACCGGGCTCTCGGCCTCGAGGCTTGCGGGGGCCCCGGCCCTGGGGATCGGCGGCTTGGTGGCGGGCTTCCTGGGCATGGCCACCGGAGTTAGGGCCATGGCCGCGATTCCTGCAACACGCCGATATCAGAGGCTGAATCGGCTCCGCGCGACCTGTTCCATCGGCCAAGCCGCGGCAGCTTGACGCACTGATTGCCGGCCACGCTTGCGTTCTGCGCTGCACGCCCGCAGTTGAGCGGACCAGGCAAGTCGGAACCGGCCCCGAAGCGGGCGCCGGTCGGGGGAGAGCGGATGCCAGCAATCGCGCGTCGTCAGGTCTTGTTCGGCGCCGGAATGGCCGCCGTCGCCGCCGCCATTCCGTCGGCGCTGCAGGCCGCGGTTCTGCAGGCCCCGCCGCGCTTCGCGGCTCCGGCGCTGGCCGCCCCGCTGGCCGAGGTGCGCCGCGTGACGCTGCACAACCTGCACACCGGTGACAGGTTCGACGAGGTCTATTGGGAGAGGGGCGTCTACGTCCCCGACGCGCTGGCCGCCGCGCAGCACGCGCTGCGCGACTGGCGCAACGGCGAAGAGCACTTCATGGACCCCAAGCTGTTCGACCTGCTGCACGGCATCTCGCAGAAGCTGGGGACCAGACAGCCCTTCCAGATCATCTCCGGCTACCGCTCGCCGACCAGCAACGCGGCCATGCACGCCCACAGCACCGGCGTCGCCGAGCACAGCCAGCACATGCAGGGCAAGGCCTCCGACATCCGCCTCGACGGCGTCGAGCTCGCCAACCTGCACAAGGCGGCGCTCAGCCTGAAGGCCGGCGGCGTCGGCCTCTATCCGGTCTCCAACTTTGTCCACGTGGACGTCGCCCGCGTCCGCGCCTGGCAGGGCGTCTAACCGCCGACTTGGCGTTTCCGCGCGGATAGGCTTTGCTGCGGACTCGCAAGCGGCGGGGACGCACCAGTGAGCAGTAAACGAATCCCGCCGGTCTGGCTGATGGGCCTGACCAACCTGCCGCTCGGCGTCAGCGGCGCCGTGGCGCTGCTGATCGTGCCCCAGCTGCTCTCCGCCGCCCACGTCCCCGAGCCGCGCATCGCCGAGATCACCGGCCTCGCCCTGCTGGCGGGCTTCGCCTGCGTGCCGCTGTCGCCGATCCTCGACGTGCGGTTCAGCCGCAAGACCTACGCCATCGTCTTCACCCTGCTGACGGGCGTCCTCACCACCCTGTCGCTGCTGGAGCTGCAGAACCTCGCCGTGCTGGGTTGGCTGCTGTTCGCCACCCTCTTCTCGGTCTCCCTGGTGGTCGCCGCGGCCGGCGGCTGGCTGGGCAGCCTGGTGGCCAAGACCGACGACACGCGCCTCGGATCCTGGCTCACGGTCGCCAACATCAGCGGCTTCGGGGTCACCGCCATCGTCGGCACGAGCCTGATCCGCGCCCTGCCGCCCGGCGTCGGGGCCGTGGTGCTGGGCCTGCTGGCCGCCGCGCCGGCGCTGGTCTGCCTGCTCATTCCCGGTCCGCCGCCCGACCGGCGGCTGGCCAGCGAGAGCTTCGGCCGGTTCTTCGGCGACGTCGCGGCCCTGGTCCGCCGCCCCTCGGTGCTGCTGACGGCGCTGCTGTTCATCGTGCCGGCCGCCTCCTTCGCGCTGACCAACACCCTGGGCGGCCTGGGCCACGACTACGCCGCCTCGGAGCGGTTCGTGTCGCTGGCCGGCGGCGCGGGCGTCACGGTGGCGGGGGTCATCGGCAGCCTGCTCGCGCCGCGGCTCGCCGACCGCATGTCGGCCCGGGTGCTCTATCTGGCGATCGGCGCGATCGGCGCGCTGTTCACCCTGGCCCTGATCGTGCTGCCGCACACGCCGACGGTGTTCCTTCTGGCGATGATGGGCGAGAACATCGCCCAGTCGGCGGCGCTGGCCACCGCCAACGTGGTCATCTTCCGCACCATGGGGAAGGACAATCCCCTGGCCGCCACCGAGTTCGCGGTGCTCACCGCCGCCGTCACCGTGCCGATCACCTACATGCAGGTGATCGACGGCCACGCCTATGGCTCCGGCGGCCTCCCGGGCATCTACCTCACCGACGCCGGCCTGGGGCTCGCCGCCTGCGCCGCCATGGCCCTCGTGCTGAGCCTCACGCGGCGCAAATTCGCGCCGGCGGCGGCCTGAAACGCGCCTCCGGCCGACGTGGTTTTGCAGCCCTACAAGCATCACCATCGATTTTTGCTGGCCATGGCGCTCGATTTCAGGCATATTGGGTTGATCGAATATCGTTTTCGGTTCGGTTGCTCTCCACGCTTGCTCTTCGGATCGAGCCCGAGCCTACCTCGACCCTCTCCGATCCATTTGATCACTCGCCCTATCTTGGGGCGCGCGAACTCTTTCACCTGAAAGGTGATCCTATGACGACTGGAACTGTGAAGTGGTTCAATCCCACCAAGGGCTTCGGCTTCATCCAACCCGACGACGGCGGCCCGGACGTGTTCGTCCACATCTCGGCCGTGGAACGTGCGGGCCTCGGCTCGCTCAATGAAGGCCAAAAGATCTCCTACGAGATCGAGCGCGACCAGCGCAGCGGCAAGATGTCCGCTGGCCAGCTGCAAGCCTCCTAAGGCTCACGGACGGCGCGGGTCGGTTCATTCCGACCCGCGCCAACCGGCGCTTACGCCAAGACCATGAGTACAACCTCCACAGTTGAGCGCGCCTATGCGCTGGCCCGCTCCGGCCGCGTTCCGGACTTCGCCCGGCTCAAGGACCGGCTGAAGGCCGATGGCTGCCGTGCGGTCGACGCCCTGCTGGCCAGCCGCTCGATCCGGGGCCATCTGGAAGCCATCTGCGCCGCCTCCTTCAAGGGGCCGGCCGAGGCGTCTCCCCCGCAAACCTGAAGGCGCGAACCTATGGCGCGAAAGCCCAACTACCAATTCGAGCGGATGGAGCGCGACCGCGCGAAGGCCGCCAAGGTGGCCGCGAAAGCCGCCGCCAAGCGCGACGAGCGCGACCGCGAAGCCGGGCCCAGCGATCCCAACCCCGAGGCCAAGCCTTCGGACGAGGGCTGAGGCCCAATGTCCTACGGCGCGAAGTTCAACCACGAAACGGTCGCGCTCGACGGCGAAAGCTTCTCCGACTGCGAGTTCCGCACCTGCCGCCTGGTCTATGCCGGCGGCGAACCGCCGGTCTTCGACGACTGCCGGTTCGAGGACTGCGAATGGAAGTTCGAAGAGGCGGCGTCGCGCACGCTCGCCTATCTGAAGCTCATCTGGAGCGCCGGCGCCAAGGCCCCGGTCCAGGGGCTGATCAAGGACATCACCGGCGGCGGTTCCCGCTAGCCGACCGACGCGCCTGCGCAGGCCTCAAGCCGCGCTGGCGTCCAGGCCGTTTTCGCCCAGCACCCGCGGATCGTCCTCCAGGCTCGAGGTGTCGAAGCCGTGGAACAGTGACAGGAAGCGGAACGGATGGTCCTGGTAGCTCGGGTACATCACATTGTTGATGTCGCTGGCGGTATCGAAATAGCCGATCCTCGCCGCCGGCGAATTGACCTGCAGGTTGTGGCGCGTCAGCGTCAGGGCCACCTGGTCGATCCAGCGGCTCACCTCGGGTCGGGCCAGCCGGTCGTCGAGGTAGCGGGCCAGCGCGTCCACGAAGGCTGCGCCGTGCGCCGTCGGATTGACCAGCAGCAGGTTGGCGGTGATCCGCGCGCCGGCGCTGAAGGTGACCTCGTTCTCGTTCAGCACCACGTCGTCGCCCGCGTGGGCCGCCAGCAGGTCCGCGACGCCGCGCTGCAGCAGCAGGTCGATGTCGGAGACGAACACCGGCCGCTCCAGCTTGGCCAACAAGGCGCCCAGCCGCTGAAAGCGCGCCGACTGCAGGTGCGCCACCGGCTTCTCGCTCCAGGTCTTCGGCGGGGCGTCGTAGATCCTGGTCGTCACCGCCGCGGCGTCGAAGTCGTCGGCCGTGAACACCAGCCGCGGGTCGGCGACGCCGACCCTCTCGGCGATCCGCTTCAGCGCGCCTCCATCCCTCCCATTTCGGCCGCCGATCACGTGGATCACGGTCAGGAAGGGCGCATCGGCGTAGCGCTGCACTGAGAGCGCGTACCAGCGGGCATAGAGGTCCACATAGGCCTCGTCGGCCGCCGCGAAGAACACGCATTCCGCACCGAGCCCGTCGGCCTTGGCGCGCAGGGCCTTCCAGTCCAGCTTCTCGCCGGTCGCGGCCAGCATCTCCAGCTTGCCTACCGGCCGCGGCGTCGGCGGCCGCAGCGCCACCTCCATGTCCAGCGCGTCCATCAGCACGCGGTAGTGGTTGGCCCAGGCCTCCCATTCCGTGCCGGCGGGAACCTCGACCTGCAGCGCCTTGGCGGCGGTGACCAGATGGCCCAGCTGCTCGCGCGAGCGCGGCGTCAGCGGGCGGCAGAGGATCAGGCCCGCCGCATCGTGCAGGTCGCGCAGCTGCAGCAGCGCCGCAGCCTCCGGGGCCGGCGACAGGGCCAGAATCCCGCGATGCTCGATCTCGCGGCCGATCTCGCCGGCGTCGTGCAGCATGTCGGCGAGCGCGGTGCGGGCTTCGCGGTTGTTCGGCTCCAGGGCCACGATCGCCTCGGCGTAGCGCAGGGCCTCGGCGGCGCGGCCGAGGGCCTGGTTGCACGAGAGCGCGGCCTGCAGCATGGCGGTGTTCTGCGGCAGCAGCTCGGCCAGGGCTGCGGCGTAGCGCTCGGCGCTGGCGGTGTCCTGGCGGGCGAGATGGGCGTTGAACTGGCCGACGGCGGCCTCCGCCTGGGCCTGGATGGCCGCCAGCAGCTCCGGGGTGAAGCCCCGCTGCTTCAGGGCCATCAGCTGGCCGATCGCCTCCAGCACCCGCCCCTGCTCGCCCAGCACCGCCACGTGGGTGAAGCGGATGTCGCCGCGGCCGGGATGCAGCCCCGCCAGATGCTCCAGCAGCGGCAGGGCCAGCGCGCCGCGCCCTTCGCGCCGCAACACGCCGGCGACCTCGAGGATCGCGGCGATCCGCGCCTCGGCGGCGGCGGGAGCCAGCGGGGCGGGCAGGGTCACGGCCGGTCCAGGAACTGGGCGAACATGCCCACCACATGGTCGCGGTTCGGACCCATGTAGTCGCCGTTCATCGGCGTGAAGCTGATCGCCCCGCGCCACATCATCTGGAACTCGAAACGCTCCGGCGCGGCGGGCCAGGCGGCCTCGGCGCTCAGGGCCAGGTACTCCACGAACGGCAGCTTCGGGGCCAGGATCAGGTCTTCGCCCACATTGTCGAGCACCCAGCGGTGGTGGATGAAGCCCCGATAGGGGCCCTCCGGCCGCAGCGATTCCAGATAGCGCGACGGCACCGCCACATAGCCCGCCTCGGCGATCCGCGGCAGCATCTCCAGGGCGATGGCCGGATAGGCGAGGTCCTCCAGGGTGTGCGAGCAGATGCAGTAGGCGAAGCGGCCGTGCCGGGCCACGTGGCTCAGCACCGGCTCCCAGGCGCGCGGGTCGTTGAAATTGCCGCGGAAATGCAGCGGGGCTGCCCCGCACTCGCCCATGTCGAAGGTGGCGTCCAGCACCTCCCCCGACCACGGGTTGGCCGCCGCGCCCACGTCGATCACCGTGAAGTCGGGGCAGCTGGCCTTCTGCTGGCGCAGCCAGGCCATCAGCGGCTCGTGCCCGTGCAGCGGGCCGTAGGCGTAGTTCTGCGAGGGCCGGCGCACCTGCCGCTCGAACAGGAAGTCCATCTGCAGCAGGCCGCCGTCGTTGACGCCCTGCAGGCGGTGGAACTCGGTGACATTGGCGGAGCGGAAGCCCATGCGGCTGAGCATGGCGAACACCGCCTCGGCCGGCGGCGCCCCGAGGTTGAACTCCACCAGCGACACCTCGACCAGAATGTAGTCGGCCTGGCGCAGCACCATCTCGCCGCCGATCAGCACGTCGAGCTCGGCGCCCTGGGTGTCGATCTTCACGAAGTCGAACTTGCGGCCCCGGAACAGGTCGTCGAGGCGCGCCTTCTCGACCTCGTGCTCGATCACCACCTCGTCGCGGAAGAAGGCGGTGTTCTCGCGGTAGAGCGACGAGCCGGTGGACTGCAGCCATTCCTTGGTCAGGAACAGGGTCGCCTGGCCACCCTCGCTGGAGGCCGCCACGGCGTGCTTCTCATAGGGCAGCTCGGCCAGCGCCTCCTGGCAGAACGGATTGGGCTCCACGAGCGTCGGGGCGCAGTCCGGGAACGCCTGGACGAAGGACTGGGTGAAGCTGCCCACGTGCGCGCCGATGTCGAGCAGGGTGCGGGGCGCATAGCCCCGGAAGCGCAGGTCTTGCAGGATCTCGGCGTTCATGAGGCGCGGGCTTTCCGGATGGGTGGGCGCGCGCCGGCGGCGGCGTCGGCGGCGGGGATCTCGTCCGCCCAGAGGCGGGCGTCGGGCTGCAGCGGTCGCACGAGATTTCGGCGCGCGAGGCCCGCCCGGTAGAGGTCGTGGTAGCCGGGCTCGACCATCAGGTCGGTCGCCTCGTGATCGATGTCGAGGCCGACGGACATGTAGGCCGCGAGGTTGGCGAGGTCTGGCTCGGGCAGTCGGCCGGCCTGGTGGTCGGCGACCATGCCGCCGTAGAGCGCCTCCAGGCGGTCCACCAGCTTTTCCATGTTGAACAGGTCGCAGGTCATGCGGCTCGCCTCCAGCCGGGCCTTGAGGCCGGCGATCCGCGGCCGGTCGGCGGCCAGCGCCACGGCCAGCGCGACGTAGTCGTCCTCGGTCTCGCAGACCAGCTCCGGCAGGCCGGCCGAGCGCACCAGGCTGCCGCACACCCGGCTGGCGAAGGCGCGGCCGGAGATGGTGATCATCGGCACTCCCATCCACAGCGCATCGGAGGCGGTGGTGTGGGCGCCGTAGGGGGCGGTGTCGAGGAACAGGTCGGCCAGCGGATAGCGCGCCAGGTGCTGGGCGTTGGGTCGCTTGGGCGCGAAGACCAGGCGCTCGCGGGCGATGCCGTGGGCCTCGGCGAAGGCGGCGAGCCGCTCGTGGGTCGCCGGCGTGCTTTCCAGCAGCCACAGCACGCTGCCGGGCGCGGCGGTCAGGATCTTCAGCCAGCGCTCGAAGGTGAAGCGGGTGATCTTCTGCGCGCCGTTGAAGCAGCAGAACACGAAGGCGGCGTCCGGCAGGCCGCACTGCGCCCGGCTCGGGCGCTCCGGGTCCACCACCCGCTTGCGGTCGTTCGGCTGGTAGCAGGGCAGCCGGACCACCGTCTCCGAGTAGTAGAGCTCGCCCTCAGGCGGCGTGATCCAGTGGTCGCCGATGATGTAGTGGTGGTAGGGCGTGCCCATGGTCCCGGGGAAGCCCAGCCAGTTCACCTGGATCGGCGCGGGGCGCCGCGCGAAGATCGCGGTGCGCGAGTCGCGGGTGTGGCCGTTCACGTCGACGAGGATGTCGATCTCGTCGTCGACGATCATCTGGGCCGCCGCGGCGTCGTCCAAGTCCCTGATGTTGCGCCAGTTTTCCGCCGACGCCTTGATGCGGGTCTGCAGGCCGTCGCCGCCCGGGATGCCGCAGTAGTAGGCGAAGACCTCGACCTTCGACCGGTCGTGGACCTCGAACAGCTCGGCCATCAGATAGCCCACGGCGTGGTCGCGCAGGTCCGAGGAGACATAGCCGATCCGCAGCCGCCGCCCCCTCAGGTCGATCCGCGCATGGCGGCGGTCGGCGTCGCCGCCCGGCTGTTCCTCGATCGTCTGCTCGACGTAGCGCGCCGCCCCCGCCAGTTGCAGCAGCGGGTCGTCGGTGTAGGCGGCCAGCGACAGCGGGTGCATGCCGCCGACGATGGCCGTCCGGCCCAGCTCGTCGCGCGGCGCAGCGATCGGCCATTTGCACTGGCTCAGGCGCGCGGCCACGTACTGCTCGATGACGTCGCGCTGGTGCGGATTGAGGTCGAGCGATTCCGCCATGGCGGCCTCGGCGCTCTCGAGATCCTGCTGCTCGGCCCGCATGCGGGCGATCTGCTTGAGGGTGGCGAGCTTGTACTGCACCGCCTGGCCGGTGACCGGCGTCAGCCGGGCCAGCACCGCGTTCCACTGCTCCATGGCCGGCGCGGGCGCGCCCAGCCTGTCCAGCACCCCGCCCAGGTTGATGTAGGCCGGGATGAAGTCGGGATGCATGGCGATGGCGGCCGTCAGCTCGTCCTTCGCGCCGGCCAGGTCGCCCATCTGGTTCGACAGCACCGCGCAGTTGAACAGGGCCACGAAGCGCTGCGGGTGCTCGGCGTTGAACTTCAGCCAGGCGCGGTAGAGCTGCTGGGCCAGCGACACCTGGCCTGCGCCGGACAGCTGGGTCGCCGCCGTGATCAGTTCGGGCAGGCTGACCGACGAGGTGGTGATCCCCTGCAGGGTGGCGACGAAAAGCTCTTGATTCACGAGGGCCCGGCTTGGCTTGCGCAGCGGGTCGGCCGAACCTCCGGCCGCCGCCATCGCAGGCTCGGCGGTTATGGTGAGTCAAAGGTTAACGCCGGGCCGGCAGGGGCCCTCCGCCGC
The DNA here is from genome assembly GCA_028290945.1 of Phenylobacterium sp. Taxonomy (GTDB): domain Bacteria; phylum Pseudomonadota; class Alphaproteobacteria; order Caulobacterales; family Caulobacteraceae; genus Phenylobacterium. The sequence goes on from JAQGIV010000181.1 coordinate 10,159, forward strand.
AAAGAAAAGCGCCAGGCGGAGGGGACCGCCTGGCGCTGAGACTTTGGCGACGTTTCTCTTCTTTAGAGGTAGGCCGCGACCTGGGCTGCGTTGAAGCTCTGCACCTGGGTCTGCGTGAAGGCGTTCTGCTGGGTCGTGTTCATCGACCCGATGTTGGTCGAGGTCAGCGAGCCGATCTGGGTCGTGGTCAGGCCCGGGATCTGGGTCGCCAGCAGCTCGCTGACGTCGGTGGTGGTCAGCGCCCCGATGATCGTCGTCGAGAGCGAACCCACCTGGGTCGAGGTCAGCTGGCCGACCTGGGTGGCCGTCAGCTCGCCGAAGTCCGTCGTCGAGAGGCCCGCGACCTGGGTCTTGGTGAAGGCCTGCAACTGGGTGGCCGCCAGACCGTGGATCTGGGTCGAGGAGAGCGCCGAGACGTTGGTCGCCGAGAGCGCCGCGATCTGGCTCGTGCCGAGGTAGCCGACCTGGGTCACCGACAGTTCGCCGACGTCCGCGGTCGAGAGGCCCTGCAGCTGGGTCGCGGTCAGCGCCTTGACCTGGGTGGAGCTGAGCAGGCTCACCTGGGTGGAGGTCAGCGCCGAGAAGTTGGCCGCCGTCAGCGACGCCACCTGGGTGGAGGTCAGGGCGCCGACCTGCGTCTGGTCGAACTGGCCCACCTGGGTGGTGGTCAGGTTCTTCAGCTGCGTGCCGGTCAGGCCCTTCACCTGGGTGGTGTTGAGCAGGCCGACCTGCGTCGAGCTCAGCAGAGCCAGGTTGGTCGAGTTCAGCGCCCCCACCTGGGTGGCGCTCAGCGCCTGGATCTGCGTGTTGGTCAGCTCGCCGAGCTCGGTCGAGGAGAAGCCGCCGATCTGGCTGGTGGTCAGGCCCTTGATCTGGGTGGCGTTGAGCACCCCGAACTGGGTCGTGGTCAGGGCCGCGAGCTTGGTGGCCGAGAGGCCGCCGAGCTGCGTCGCCGTCACGCCGCCGAGCTGGGTGCTGTTGAGCAGGCCGAGATTGGTCGAGGTCAGCGAGTTGAGCTGCGCCGCGGTCAGTTGGCCGACCTGGGTGGCGGAGAATTCGCCCACCAGGGTCGAGGTGAGGCTGCCCAACTGGGTGATCGAGAGGGCGTTCAGCTGGGTTGCGCTGAGCGCGGTGACCTGGGTCTGATTGAGCGCCGAGACGTTGGCCGCCGAGATCGAGGCCAGCTGGGCGCCGTTCAGGGCGCCGACCTGGGTGGCGTTGAACTCGCCCACGTCGGTGGTCGAGAGGCCGCCGAGCTGGGTGGTCGACAGCGCCTTGATCTGGCTGGCGTTCAGGCCGCCGACCTGGGTCGAGGTGAGCGCCGAGAAGGCGGTCGCGGTCAGGGCGGCGAGCTGCGCCGGCTTCAGGGCCGCGACCTGGGTCGCGGCGAACTCGCCGACGTCGGTGGTGGAGAGGCCGGCCAGTTGCGTGGCGGTCAGACCGCCGAGCACCGTGCCGTTCAGCGCCGCCACCTGGGTGGAGCTGAGCGCCGAGGCGCCGGCCGCCGTCAGCGAGCCGAGCTGGTTGGCGCTGAAGGCGCCGACCTGGGTCGCCGAGAACTCGCCGACATCGGTCGTCGACAGGCCCTTGAGCTGGGTGCTGCTGACGCCGCCGACCTGGGTCGCGTTCAGCGCGCCGACCTGGGTCGAGGTGAAGGCCGCGAAGCCGGTGGCCGAGAAGGCGCCGACCTGGCCGGCGGTCAGGGCGCCGACCTGGGTGGTGCTGAACTCGCCCACGTCGGTGGTCGAGAGGGCCTTCAGCTGGGCCGCCGAGATGCCCTTGGTCTGGGTCGCGTCGAACGCGCCGACCTGGGTTGAGGTCAGGGCCGAGAAGGCGGTCGCCGACAGCGAGCCCACCTGGGTCGCGGTCAGGGCCGAGAGCTGAGTGGTGCTGAACTGGCCGACCGCGGTCGAGGTCAGGCCCGCGAGCTGGCTGGTGGTCAGCGCCTTCACATGGGTCGCGTCGAAGGTGTTGAACTGAGTGATCTGGCCGAGCTGCGCGGAGGTCAGGCCGCCCTGTTGGGTGGCCGTCAGGGCGTTCAGCTGGGCCGTGGTGAACTCATTGAGATCGCCCGCGCCCAGACCCTTCAGCTGCGTGGCGCTGATGCCGTGCAGGTGGGTGTTGTCGAGCGCCTGGACCTCGGTGGAGGTCAGGGCGCCGAGGTTGGTCACCGACAGGGCGCCCAGCTGGCCGGCGGAGAGCTGGCCGATCTGGGTGGAGGTGATTTCGGCGAAGTCGGTGGAGGACAGACCCGCCAGCTGGCTGTTGGTCAGGCCGCCGATCTGGGTGGCGTTCAGCGCGCCCACTTCGGTGGAGGTCAGGGCCGACAGCTTGGTCGCGTTCAGCGCGCCGATCTGGGTGGCGCTGACGCCGGCCAGCTGGGTGGTGCTGATCACCGCCAGCTGGGTGGTGGCGAGGCTGGCGAACTGCGCGGTGGCCAGTTGGCCGATCTGGGTGGCCGAGAACTCGCCGATGTCGGCGGTGGAGAGGCCCGCGAGCTGGGTGGTGGTCAGGCCGCGCAGCTCCGTCTGGTCGAGCGCCGCGATCTGCGTGGCGACCAGCGAGGAAAGGTTGGCGGCGCTCAGGCCGCCCAGTTGGCCCGCGCTGAGCGTATGGATGTGGGTGGTGTCGAACCCGGCGAGCTGGGTGGAGGTGAAGGCCCCCACCTGCGTCGCGGCGAGCGCCACCAACTGGGTGGTGTCGAGCACCAGCGCCGGGTTGAAGGCGGAGATCTGGGTGGCCTTGAGGCCCTTGGCGGCGGTCGCCGTGATCCCCTGGACCTGCGTCGCGTTGAGCGCCGCGATGTCGGTGACGTTGATGGCGCCGACCTGGGACGCGTTCAACGACGCGATATCCGTCTTGGTCAGGGCCTGGATCGAGGTGACCGTGAGCGCCGCGATCTGCGCGGTCGAAAGGGCCGAGATCGACATCTAAACCATCCTGGTTTTTACGAGCGATATTCTGTCGCTCGTTGAGGTAGTCGGTACACAAACTCGTCGTATCGTTCAGGGTGTTGGTAACGGGTGGACCCTTTCCAAATGGTTACGTCTGAGGACCCCCGATTCAGAATTTGGGCGGTCTCGCCATATTCTCGCGTGAATTGAGTCAGGGCCGCAGTACACCGGCCGCCCGGCCGGCGGGTCGTGCGGCGTTCGACGGTCGTTCAGCGTGGGCGGTGGGCGGCCTCAGCGGCCCTTGAAGTCGGCCGGCCGCTTCTCGAGGAACGAGGCCATGCCTTCCCGGAAGTCCTGGGTGCGCACCAGCTGCAGGAACTGCAGATAGACGTGGTGCACGTGGTCGTTGAAGGTCTCTTCCAGCCCCATGCGCATCAGCCGCTTGGCCGACTGCACGGCGAGCGGGGCGTTGGCGGCGATCTCGGCGGCCACGGCGCGGGCGCGGCTCATCAGCTCGGCGTCGGGCACGACCTCATTGGCGAGGCCAAGCTCCAGGCTCTCCTTCGCCGACAGGGTGCGGCCGGTGAAGATGATCTCCGCGGCCTTCGACCAGCCCAGCAGCCTGGGCAGCACCCAGGTGCCGCCGCTCTCCGGCACCACGCCGCGCTTCACGAAGGCCGCCGCCAGCTTCGAGCTTTCCGCCATGATGCGGATGTCGCAGCCGAGCGCGGTGTCCATGCCGTAGCCGGCGGCCGCCCCGTTCAGGGCGCAGATGGTCGGCTTGTCCATGGCGAACAGCACGGTCGGCGGGGTGTTGCGCAGGTCGAGGTTGACGGAGACCGCGCGGGCCTGGTCCTCGGAGCCGATGCCCGAGCCCTTGGTGGCGTCCACCAGGTCGAGGCCGGCGCAGAACGCCCTGCCCGTCCCGGTCAGGATCACGCAGCGCACCTCGCGGTCGGCATTGGCCTTGAGCAGCAGCTCGGTGAGCTGCGCCAGCATCGGGCCGGAGATGGTGTTCATCCGCTCGGGCCGGTTGAGCGTGATCACCGCGATCCCGCCCTCGGCCTCGTAGAGCACCTCGTCGGCTTGCGCGGCGGCAGGCTTGGTCAGGGTCTCGCTCATCGGGATCATCCGTTTACATCGTCAGCCGTCAGCTAAGCGCGTGGGTCCGGCGCCGCGCAAGCGGCTTGCGGCTCCCGATCAGGCCCGGCGCGGGATCACCACCGGCAAGGTCTCGTAGCCCTTCACGAAGATCGAGTGGGTGCGCAGCGGCTCGGCCACCAGCTCGATCGTCGGGAAGCGCTTCATGATCTCCTCCCAGATGATCGTCAGCTGCAGCTCGGCCAGGCGGTTGCCGACGCAGCGGTGGATGCCGAAGCCGAAGGACATGTGATGGCGCGGCCGCTCGCGGTCGATGATGTAGCTGTCGGGGTGCTCGACAACCTCGCCGTCGCGGTTGCCGGAGACGTACCACATGGCCACGCGGTCGCCGGCCTTGATGGTCCTGCCGCCGATCTCGACGTCCTGCGTCGCCGTCCGCGCCATGTGCGCCAGCGGCGTCTGCCAGCGGATGGTCTCCGAGACCATCGACGGGATCAGCGCCGGGTTGGCGCGCAGCTTGGCGTACTCCGCCGGATGCTTGTTCAGCGCATAGACCGAGCCGGAGATGGTGTTCCGCGTCGTGTCGTTGCCGCCGATGATCAGCAGGCCCAGGTTCCCGGCATACTCCAGCCGGTCCATGTCCCGGGTCGAGGGGCCGTGCGCCAGCATGGAGATCAGGTCGCCGGCCGGCGGCGCGTTGACCCGCTCGTTCCACATCTGGGTGAAGCGGGCGACCATGTTGTCCAGCTCGGTGCGTTTGTGCTCCCAGCTCTCCACCGGCCCGTGGCCCGGGGCGTTGGTCATCATGTCCGACCAGAACGGCAGCAGCTTTCGCTCGTCCTGCGGGAAGTCGAACAGGGTGGCCAGCGTCATCGCCGTCAGCTCTTTCGAGACCTGCTCGACCCAGTCGAACTCCTCGCCGATCGGTAGGCCGTCGAGGATCTGGCCGGCCCGCTCGCGGATCACCGGGCCCATCACCTGCAGGTTGGAGGGCGCGACCACCGGGCTGACGGTCTTGCGCTGCTCGTCGTGGCGCGGCGGGTCCATGGAGATGAAGCTCGGCCGCGTGCCCCGCCGCGCCTGCTCGGCCTTGGACTCCAGGCTCTGCAGGGTGATGCCGTCCGCCGAGGAGAAGACATTGTGGTCGGAATCGACCCGCATGATGTCGTCCCAGCGGCTGATCGACCAGAACGCGCCGTGGGTCGGCGAGACGGCGTGGTGCACCGGATCCTCGGCCCGCAGCCGCTCGAAGATCGGCCACATGGCGTCGTGCTCGAACAGGTCCGGCTGCGCCGGGTCCACCGCCTCGATGGGCTGGGCGTAGATCCGCGCCCGCGCCTCGGCCTTGATGTCCACGGAGCCGTCGTGCATCGCAAACCTCCCGATGGTCGCCCGCGGTTCGTCCGCGGCGCGTGTCTTGTGGGCCGATTGAGAACCTGCCGCCGCCGCAGCGCAAGTCCCCAGGAGATCGGCGCGCCGGCTAGCCGACCACCCGCACCGCGTCGCGCCGTTCGCGGCCGCCGCGCCATTCCGGCGACATCTGCGAGGGGCCGAAGCGCCGGACGATGTCCTTCTGCAGGGCGCGGGCGGCCATCAGGTGGCCGCGGAACAGGGTGTCCATGGCCCAGCCCACCACCGGGATCTCGGTGAGCGCGCTGTTGGCGGCGAGGTAGAGGCCCATGCGGATCAGGGTGGCGGCCGAGGCGCCGGCGGCGACGCCCTCGTAGATCAGCAGGCCGCCGGCGCCCATGCTGTAGATCGTGTTGGCGCCCGGAACCCAGGCCAGCACGCCGTCGAGACCGATGCCCCACCGCCCGATGGGGATCAGGTTGTCGCTGAGCCGCGCGACCCGCTCGGCCACGCGCCAGGCGCGGTGGGCTCGTTCCTGTGTGACGTCCATCTCGCGTCTCCCAACGGCGACGGGGGTCCCTCGGTTCACGAGATGGGGACGGCCAAGCCGATTGCGAGCGCGGCCGTTAGCCCCACAGCGCCGGGCTGGGCGGCTCGATCAGCGAGCCGGTGATCGCCAGGCCCGGCTCGCGGTCCCTGGCCATCAGCAGCGGGCCGTCGAGGTCGGCGACCGCCGCGCCCTGGGCCAGGATCAGTGCCGGGGCGACGGCCAGCGAGGTCGCCACCATCGAGCCGACCATGATCCCGAGCCCCATCGCCCTGGCGGCCTCGGCCAGCGCCAGGGCCTCGGTGAGGCCGCCGGCCTTGTCGAGCTTGATGTTCACCAGGGCGTAGCGCCGCGCGCAGGCGGCGAGCTCGGCGCGGGTGTGCAGGCTCTCGTCGGCGCAGAGCGGCACAGGGCTGGCGAAACCCTCCAGCGCCGCGTCATCGGCGGCCGGCAGCGGCTGTTCCAGGAGCTGGACCTCAAGCCGGGCCAGTTCGGCGGTCACGCGCGCCAAGTCCGCGAACCGCAATCCCTCATTGGCGTCGACGATCAGCCGGCTGCGCGGCGCCGCGGCGCGCACGGCGGCCACCGCATCCAGATCGTCCGCCGCCCCGATCTTCAGCTTCAGCATCGGCCGGCGGGAATTGGCCCGCGCCGCCTCGGCCATCGCCTCGGGACTGCCGAGGCTGAGCGTGAAACAGGTCTTCACCGGATCGAGCCGCGCCCGCCCGATCAGCTCCCAGGCCCGCCGCCCGGCCTGCTTGGCCGCCAGGTCCCAGAGCGCGCAGTCCAGCGCGTTGCGCGCCGCGCCCGGCGGCAAGGCCGACTGCAACGCCTCGCGGGTCAGACCTTCGGCGATGGCCGCGGCCAAGCCTTCCACCTGCGCCAGCACGCCCTCCACCGCCTCGCCGTAGCGGGCATAGGGCACGGCCTCGCCGCGGCCGCGGTGCGCACCGTCGGCGATCTCGGCGACCACGACCTCGGCCTCGGTCTTGGCGCCGCGGGCGATGACGAAGGCCGCCGCCAGGGGCCAGCGTTCGGCGCGGGCGGTCAGGCGGCGCGCCACGGCGGGGCTCCTAGGCGAGGTCTCCAGCCGCGGCGTCCAGCAGCAGGTAGAGCCGCCCGGCGTCCTCGGCCAGCATGCCGGCCATCAGGAAGCCCTCCGGGTCGCGCACCGCCGCGTCGGCGATCAGCGTCTGGTAGCGGCGGACGTAGGTCAGGGCCTGGCGCTTCACGGCGGCTTCGGTGGCCAGCCGGCGCGCGATGCGCCGCGTGGCGGCCGGCGCGAGCCGCTTGACCACCTGGCGGGCGCCCTCCGCGTCGCCGGTCTGCACGGCGGCGGCGATCTCGTCGATGCGCGCCTTGGGCAGCAGCTTGCCGGGCTCGACGCCCATCCGGCCGAGCTCCGCGGCCAGCAGGTCCTGCAACCGCTCGCCCTCGGGCTCCGCCCCGTCGATGGAGGCCAGCAGGTCCTTCCAGGTCCATTCGTCGGCGCCCTCGCCGGCCTCGGCGTCGTCGGGCCTGGCCTTGGGCGGGCCGCCGGCCGCCTCGAACACCTCGGAGAACTCCTCGTCGGTGGCGGTGGGGGTCAGCTTCAGGCGGGGCCGCAGCCTGTCGGCGATCTCCGCGGCGACGGGCTCCGCCATGCGCGGCTCGGCGGCGGCCGTGGCCGGCTCCATGATGTCGTCCAGCTCGAGGTCGTCCTCGGCCGGCGCGGCTTCGGCCACCGGCTCCGGCGCGCGCGGTGGCGGGGCCGCGGGCAGCGCGGAGATCCGGCCGCTCGGCGGACGCGGGGCGGGCGGCGGGCTCAGCGGCGCGGCCGCGCTCGCCATGCCCATGAGCCGCACGGCCTCGCTCAGCATCTCGAAGTTGCGGCGCACCCGCTCCTGGAAGGCCACGTCGATGGCCTGGGCCTCTTCGGCCGTGCGGTGGGCGGCGGCCATCAGCTCGTCCATGCCGCTCAGCACGGCGGCGCGCACCTCGTCGGTCTGGGCGCGGGCGCTGGCCGGCAGGCGCTGCGCGCGGCTCTCGATCTCGCCCAGCATGGCGCCCAGCTCCTCCAGCGAGGCGCGCGCGGCGCTGGCGCCGGCTTCCAGCTTCTTCGCCGTGGCGGCGCCGGCCTCCTCGACCATCTTCGACGACTGCTCGACCAGCGCCTTGGCTTCCTCGAGGCGGGCCTCGAACACCTGGTTGGCCTTCTGGCCGGCGGCGAAGGCGGCCTCGGACAGCTGGTCGACCTGCTCGCGGGCGGTCTTGGCGTGGGTTGCGGCGGCGTCGCGGGTCTGCTCGGCGGCGCGGGCCAGGGCGTCGATCGCCGCCCGGGTCTCGATCTCCAGCTGGCGGCGCTGTTCGGCGGCGGCCTCGGAGACCGCCTCCAGCGACTGCACGGTCGACTGGCCGAACTCCTCGCGCTCGGCGCGCGCCGTCTCGGCAAGGTCGCGGAACTGGGCGGCCGCGTCGGCCATCAGGCCCTTCAGCGACTCGCCGCCCTTGGCCGCCCGGTCGCTCATCTCCATGGCCGACAGGCGCGCCTGACTGATGAACTCGCCGAGCTTGGCGGCGTGGGCCTCGGCCTCGTTGGCGAAGCCCTCGTGGTCGGCCCTGAGCGCCGAGGCGAGCGTGGCCAGGGCGGCGCGCTGCTCGGAAAGTCCGCCCTCCACGGCCTTGACCTGTTCGGAGACGCCGACCCCGGCGGTCTCCAGGCGGGCGATGTGGCGGACCAGGTCCTCGCCGGCGGTGCGGGCGGCGCTGCTGGCCTCGCCGGCCGCGGCGGCCAGGTCGGCGGCGCGGGCGGAGAGCTGGGCCTCGGCCTCGCGCAGTTGGCCGTCGGCCAGTTCGGCGGCGTCGGAGACCATCCGCGCCTGCTGGGTGATGACATCGGCCACCTTGGCGGCCTGGGCGTCGAGGGTCTGGGACAGCTCGCCCATCTCGCTGCGCTCGCGGCCCAGCGTCCCGGCCAGCTCCTGGGCGGTGCGCACCGACTGGGCGGTGGTCTCGGCCAGCTTCTCGGTCTCAAGGGCCAGCGCATCGCGCAGCGCCAGCAGGGTGTCGCGCGCCTCCTCGGCGGCGGCGCCGGCGCGGACGATCTCGTCGCGCACGCCCTGCACCACGTGGCCCGTGCGGGCGGCGGCGGAGAGCGCGGGGCTCAGCATGTCGTCGGCCATGGCCTTGGCGCGCTTGGACTCGTAGGCCAGCTTCTGGGCCTGGCGGATCATGTAGGCCGCGCCCCAAACGAACACCGCCGGGCCGATGGACAGCATGGCGAAGACGGCCAGCGCGAAGGCGTCGTTCTGCAGCGGCGCCACGGCGCGGCGATAGCCCACCGCGAAGGCCAGCGGCGCGAAGCCCCAGAGCACCGAGACGGCGAGCGCGGTGATGTAGATCGGCCAGGGCGACGGCGGCGTGAACTCGGCCTCGTCGGCGGCCACGGCCCGCGGCTCCGGACGCAGGGCCGGCGTGCGCGGCTCGGCGGACGTCACCTTGGCGCTGGCC
>JAQGIV010000183.1 GCA_028290945.1 Phenylobacterium sp.
GGCCGGGGCGGCGGCGGGGGCGGGCGTCAGCGGCGCGCGGGTGGCGCAACCGGCGAGGGCCAGGGCGGCCAGCGCCGCCGCGGCCAGCGGGACGCTTCGGCTCATCGGCGGTCGAGCGCCTTCAGCACGGCCTGGTCGGCGCTCTCCATGCGGGCGCAGACGTCGAAGCCGGCCGGGGAATTGTCGGTAAGTTCGGCGGCGCGGCTGGCGGGATCGCCCCCCGTCGCCTTGATCTGGGTGGCCTTGATCTGCGTCGCCTGGGACCGCCCCCCGCCCTGCTGGGCCGCCGCATAGGAGCGCACGGTGGCGTGGCAGCTCACCAGCTGGGCCTGCAGCTGCGAGGCGTCATGCGACGCCAGCGCGGCGATCCGGCCGCGCAGGAAGTCTTCCTTGCGATGCGACTGGACGTTGGTCACCACCAGCGCCGTCGCCAACCCGATGGCCACCAGGCTCCAGACCGCGCCGGCGGAGCCGTGGGTGACGATGCGGGAGATTCCGCGGAGCATTGGCTTGCCTCCCTCGATGCCCGGAGTCAGCAGAGCCTAGCCATGCGGCGTCAATGCGGCGTAACCGCCCGACAGCCGTCAGAAATAGGTCGCAGCGACGGCGAGCGCGCCGAGCCCCGCCAGGATCCAGCCGCCCCAGCGGGCCCTCCGGCCGGTCATCGCCAGGGCCGCCGAGGCCCCGATCACCATGGCCGCCCCGCCGAGCCGCATCGGCCAGTCGTCGGCCAGGGCGGCGGCGGCCAGGCCAGCCGCCATGAACGGCGCGCTGACGGCCACCGCGGCATGCTCCCGCGTGAACCGCATGCGTTGAAACAACCCCCCGGCCGCAACTCCTAGGTGCGTACCTTAGGGGTCTACCGTGACGGTTTCCAGCGTAAATTTCACAAGGAAGTCCGCCGGTTCGGAAAAACACCGCCGCGGATTCGCCTGATCGGCGAGTGCGCCTGGGGCGGCGGCGGCCGTCCCATTACCCAAAATGGGGAATCATCTCGTCAGGCGTCGTCGGCGTCCTGCACCAGGGATTTCACGCGCAGCGCCAGCTCGGCCGGCTTGAAGGGTTTCGGGAACATCACCCCGTCCTCGACCCCGAAGCGGCTCAGGCTGACGGGGTGGCCGGTGATGTAGACGACCTGCAGCCGCCCGTTCAGCTGCCGCGCCCGGCGCGCGATGTCGAAGCCGGTGGTGCCGACCCCCAGGTTGATGTCGGTGATCAGCGCGGTGAAGCCGGCGGCGGCGTCCTCCAGGGCCTGATAGGCGGCCTGGTCGCTGGCGGCGATGCGCACCTGCAGGCCTTCGGCGCCGAGCGCCTCGGCGATCAGCTCGGCCAGCTCGGCCTCGTCCTCGACAAGCAGAACAGCCGGCATTCACACGCCCCCTACTTGCGGCCGCGCTGTCCCCTACGCGACGCTTAACCAGATGTTTTTCCGCAACTTCTTTGGCTGCATTATGACGGGCCCCGCCGTGCTGCGAACGGCAGGGCCCGGCCGGAGAACGGGATGAGTCCCCCTCCCCGGTCTCGGCCCAACGTTCAAATAAATGTCGGGTTCCCGACGTTGGGCGAAAAGCCGGCCAAAATTTCGCGAGGCGCGGCGCGGCCGGCTCAGCCCTCGTAGTTCTCCGCCACCATGCGGTTCAGCAGCCGCACGCCGAAGCCGGTGGCGCCGTCGGGGATGGTCGGGATGGCCGAGGGCTTCTTCCAGGCGGTCGAGGCGATGTCGAGGTGCGCCCAGGCCACGCCGTTGACGAACTTCTGGATGAACAGCGCCGCGGTGATCGAGCCGCCGGGCCGGCCGCCGGTGTTCTTCACGTCGGCGATCATCGAGTCGATCTGCCTGTTGTACTGGTCCGGCAGCGGCAAGCGCCACAGGGGCTCACCCTCCGCGGCCGAGGCGGCCAGCAGGTTCTGCGACAGCTCGTCGTTGTTGGAGAACAGGCCCGCGTAGTCGTGGCCGAGCGCGATGATGATCGCCCCGGTCAGGGTGGCCAGGTCGACCATGAACTTCGGCTTGAAGCGGTCCTGGCAGTACCAGATGGCGTCGGCCAGCACGAGGCGGCCTTCGGCGTCGGTGTTGATCACCTCGATGGTCTGGCCGGACATGGAGGTCACCACGTCGCCGGGCCGCTGGGCCGCGCCGTCGGGCATGTTCTCCACCAGGCCCAGGATGCCGATGGCGTTCACCTTGGCCTTGCGGCCGGCCAGCACGTGCATCAGGCCGGTGACGGCGCCGGCGCCGCCCATGTCCCACTTCATGTCCTCCATGCCGTCGGCCGGCTTGATGGAGATGCCGCCGCTGTCGAAGCAGACGCCCTTGCCCACGAAGGCGATCGGCTGGGCGGATTTGTCGGCCGCGCCGTTCCAGCGGATCACCACCAGCTGGCTGTCGCGCACGCTGCCTTGGCCAACGCCAAGCAGACTGCCCATGCCGAGCTTGGTCATCTCCGGTTCGCCGAGCACCTCGACCTCCAGGCCCAGGCTCTCCAGCGCCTTCACCCGCTTGGCGAACTCGGCGGGATAGAGGACGTTGGCCGGCTCAGAGACCAGGTCGCGGGTGAAGCTCACCGCATCGGCCAGCGCCGCCAGCGACGGGAAGGCGGCCAGCGCCTTGTCCGGCTCGGCGGCGACCACCTGGGTCTTGGTGATGGTCGGCTTCTTCTCCACGGGCTCCTTGGTCCGGTACTTGTCGAAGCGGTAGCTCGCCAGGCGCACGCCCAGCGCCGCGCGGGCCGCCAGCTGCGCGTCGGCGCTGGGCAGCTCGATCCGCAGCGTCTCCAGGCCCGAGGCCTTCACCGCGCCGTAGGCCGTGGCGGCGGCGTGCTCGGCGGCGGTGGCGTCGAAGCTCTCGGCCTTGCCCGCGCCCACCAGCACCAGGCGCGCGGCCCCGCCCTCCGGCGCCAGGATATCCAGGGTCTGGCCCTTGGCGCCGGTGAAGCGGCTGGCGGCCGCCGCACGGGCCAGCTGGCCCTCCAGGGCCGCGCCCTCGAACACGATCCGCGCCAGCGCGGTCTTCTGCGGCGCAGCGGCGTCGGCCGCGACGAACTCGATTTCCATCGGAACTCTCTTCAAGGCTAAGGCGAGCGGGCGCCGCCCGGAGGCGCCGGCACAGGGCCGGTTGTGCGGGGCGGCGACGCGTGATTTAGAACAGCTTCGCGGCCGGGGCGCGCCAAATCCTCCCGGGTGAGCCGTATTTTATTCCGCATGCGCCTGATCGACCGATATCTCCTGCGCCAGCTGCTTGGGCCCACTCTGCTCGCCACCGCGGCGCTGACCGGGGTGGCGCTGCTCAGCCAGAGCCTCTCGACGCTCGACCTGATGGTCAACCAGCGGCAGAGCGCGCTGGTGTTCCTGCAGGTCACCATGCTGGCCATGCCGCAGCTGATCAACATGGTGCTGCCGATCGCCCTCTTCGTGGCCGCGCTGGTGGCGCTCAACCGGCTGCACACCGAGCAGGAGATCGTGGTCTGCTTCGCCAGCGGCATGAGCCGCTGGCGGGTGATTTCGCCGGCCATCCGGCTGGCCGCCACCGCCGCCTTCCTGATGCTGCTGGTGAACCTCTGGGTTCAGCCGGCCGCGCTGCGCCAGATGCGCGAGGAGCTGTTCCAGGTGCGCACCGACCTCGCCTCCACCCTGGTGCGCGAGGGCGAGTTCACCCAGCCGGCCCCCGGCCTCACCGTCTATGCCCAGTCGGTGGATTCCAAGGGCGACTTCCGCAACCTGTTCATCCACCAGACCAAGCCCGACGCCTCCACCACCACCTACATGGCCGACCGCGGCCATATCGCGAAGCGGCGGGGCCGGCCGGTGCTGATCCTGCGGTCCGGCTCGACCCAGGAGTTCTCGCCCAAGGGGGTGCTGAACTACCTGACCTTCGATGAATACGCCTTCGACCTGGGCGCCCTGGCCACCTCCGACGAGCTGGTCCACTACAAGCCCTCCGACCGCTATCCGCACGAGCTGTTCTTCCCCGACCTCAAGCAGGGCTGGGAGCAGCGCAACCGCCTCAGCATGCTAGCCGAGGGCCATTCGCGGATCGCCACCCCGCTCTACAACATCGCCTTCATGGCGCTGGCGCTGTCGGCGATCATCGGCGGCGGCTTCTCGCGGCTCGGCTATGGCCGGCGGATCGCGGCCCTGTCGGCGGTGGCCGCGGTGACCCGCATCCTGGGCTTCGTCGTGCAGGCCGGCTGCGAGGACTCCGCCTGGCTCAACGTCCTGCAGTACGCCGTGCCGCTGGCGGTCACCGCCTTCGCCCTGCGCAGCCTCTTCCGCCAGCCGAGCCGCCGGTCCGCCGCGCCGCGCCGCAGCCTGGCCGCCACCGCGGCCGCCGCATGATCGGCGCCGGCCGCATCGAGCGCTATGTGGTGGGCCGCGTGATGGGCAGCGTCGGCGCCGCCCTGGCCGTCATCTCGGCGGTGATCCTGCTGGTCGAGTTCGTCGACCTCTCCCGCACCGTCGGCGTCCGCGTCGACGTGGGCGTGGGCCAGGTGTTCTGGCTGACCCTGCTGCGGGCGCCGTCGCTGATCCAGGTGCTGCTGCCCTTCGTCTTCCTGTTCGGCGGTATCGGCGCCTTCGTGGGCCTGAACCGGCGCAGCGAACTGGTCGCCATGCGCGCCGCCGGCATCTCGGCCTGGCGCTTCATCCTACCCTCGGCGGCCGGCGCCTTCCTGATCGGCGTCGCCGCCGTGACCCTGTTGAATCCCCTCGCCGCCATGCTCAACAGCCGCTTCGAGGCCCGCCGCGCGCAGCTGATGCAGAACTACCTGGGCGACGTGCCCCAGGAGATTTGGCTGCGCCAGGGCGACGACCACACCCAGATCGTCATCCACGCCAAGAGCCGCGACACCGCGCAGGGCTATGTGCGGCTGCGCGGCGTGTCGCTGTTCATCTACACCAAGAACCCCAGCGGGCCGCCGGTCTTCCGCCAGCGGATCGAGGCCGGCGAGGCCCGGCTGATGCCCGGCTTCTGGCAGCTGCGCGAAGTCCGCGAGGCCACCGCCGGCGAGAGCTCGGTGCATTCCGACACCCTGTCGATACGCTCCTCGCTCGACGCGGAATCGGCCATGGAGCGGTTCTCCTCGCCCGACGCCATCTCCTTCTGGCGGCTGCCCGACGCCATCCGGCTCACCGAGCAGGCGGGCTTCTCGGCGGCCGGCTACCGGCTGCGGCTGTTCCAGTACCTGGCGACGCCGCTGCTCTACGCGGCCATGTCGATCCTGGCGGCGGCCTTCTCGCTGCGGCTGGCCCGGCTCGGCGGCCTGGCGGGGCTGGCCGGAGCCGGGGTGGGGCTCGGATTCGTGCTGTTCTTCTTCAACCAGTTCGCCGGCGCGCTGGCCAAGGCCGGCATCATCCCGCTGTTCGCGGCGGCCTGGGCGCCGGCCCTGGTGGCGTTGCTCACCGGCCTCAGCCTGCTCTTCTTCACCGAAGACGGTTGAAGCGGCTTGGCCTGCCCGGCTATGCATCGGTCAGGCCGCGCTTCGCACGCGCCCACGCCGCATAGGGGATCTTCGCCTTCATGAGACCGCGCCGGCGTCCGCCGTCTGCCGCCGCCAAGTGCGCCCTGCTCGCAGGGGCGGCCCTGGCGGTCCTGTGGACGAATCCGGCCGCGACTCAGGCCCGCGCCTTCAAGCCGGCCGCCGCGCCCGCGCCGGTCCCCGACGGCCTGCAGCCGGGCGAGATGTACATGGAGGCCGACCAGATCGTCCGCGACGACGAGCACAAGGTCGTGACCGCCGAGGGGTCTGTGGAGATCCGCTACGAGGGCCGCACCCTGCGCGCCGACCGCGTGGTCTACCAGCAGGGCGACGAAAAAGGCCAGGGCGTGATCCGCGCGCTGGGCCACGTGCAGATCATCAATTCCGACGGCTCCTACGAGTTCGCCGACGAGTTCCTGCTCGACGACAAGATGAAGGCCGGCGTCGCCATGGGCTTCTCCGCCCGCATGCCGGAGAGCAACGGCGCCCAGCAGGTCGAGGCCAAGCTGGCCGGCGCCTCCGCCGTGCGCCGCTCCGAGGACATCCAGGAGCTGAACAAGGCGATCTACACCCCCTGCCCGATCTGCGCCGGCGACCACGCCAAGGCGCCCACTTGGTCGATCAGCGCCGACCGGGTGGTGCAGGATAAGATCCGCCGCATCGTCTACTACCGCCACGCCCGCATCCACGTGATGGGCGTGCCGATCCTCTACCTGCCGGTGTTCTGGCACGCCGATCCCTCGGCCGATCGCGCCTCGGGCCTGCTCGGCCCCAAGCTGGCCGCCGACAGCAAGCGCGGCTTCTCCTACGAGCAGCCGTACCTCTGGGTGCTGTCGCCCTACGCCGACCTGCAGCTCAGTCCGCAGATCAACACCAACGTCAATCCGTTCCTCAACGGCCAGTACCGCGAGCGCTTCTACTCCGGCGACATCGACGCCCGCTTCGGCGTCACCCACGACCGGGACTTCGACAGCCAGGGTAACAAGTTCGGCTCCGACACCTGGCGCAGCTACCTCCTGGCCCGCGGCGGCTTCCAGCTGAACGACGCCTGGCGCTGGGGCTTCACCGCCGAGCACACCTCCGACCCGCTGCTGTTCGACAAGTACCAGATCGGCAACGTCTACCAGACGCGCGGGCCCTACATCCCGGACGACCGGCGGCTGATCAGCCAGGTCTACGCCGCCCGCCAGGACCAGCAGTCCTACTTCTCCGCCGCGGCCATGACCTTCCAGGGCCTGCGCACCGGCGACGTCAACCGCACCTTCCCGATCGTCGCCCCGCTGATCGACGCCCGCTACGACGTGCCCGAGCAGATCCTGGGCGGCCGGTTGCGGGTCAACGCCAGCACGGTGGCCCTGACGCGCAGCCAGTCGCCGGTCGACCTGGCCAGCAACCTGCCCGGTCTCGACAGCCGCCGCGCCACCGGCGACGTCGACTGGCGCCGCGTCTACACCTCCGCCTCCGGCCTGCGCATCGAGCCGTTCATCAACGCCCGCGCCGACGGCTACAGCCTGGGCGACGTGCTGACCGGCGTCGGCCGCCAGGTGACCTCCAAGTCCCAGGCCCGCGGCCTGGTGGTGGCCGGCGCGGACCTGAGCTATCCGGTCTACAAGCGCCTGAGCAACGCCACGGTGATCCTCGAGCCGGTGGTCCAGTTCGCCGCCTCGCCGCGCGCCAAACAGATCGTCGTCGGCAAGGACGCCGCGGGCAAGCCGATCTACCTCAACGAGGACAGCGTCACCTTCGAGTTCGACGAGACCACCCTGTTCCGCGCCAACAAGTTCCCCGGCTACGACCTCTACGAGGACGGCGTGCGGGCCAACGTCGGCGGCCGGGCCAGCGTGCTGTGGGACGACGGGCGCCGCGCCAACCTGCTGATCGGCCGCAGCTTCCGCACCCAGCGCAACACCGTGTTCAACCCCGGCAGCGGCCTGCAGTCGACCGCCTCCGACTGGATCGTCGCCGCCGACGCCCGCCCGGTCGCCTGGCTCAGCTTCTTCGCCCGCGCCCGGCTCGACACCGACACCCTGGCCGTCCACCGCGCCGAGGCCGGCGTGAACCTCAACAACCGGTGGGGCTCCGGCTACCTGCGCTACCTGCGCGATGATTCGAACACGCTGAACGCCACCGTGGTGGGCTCCTCGGTGATCCCGGCCGGCCAGCGGATCGAGAACTTCGAGCTGGGCGGCGACGTGCCGATCGGCAAGAATTGGGGACTCACCGCCTACGGCAACCGTGACCTTATCCAGAAAGCCTGGGTCATCCGGGACCTGGGCGTGTATTACCGCGACGATTGTACGCGGGTCGACGTGATCTACAGGCGGGAAGACACCATTGTCGGGCGGCTCGGGCCTACCAATTCGATTGCCTTGCGCCTAACGCTCGCCACATTGGGCTCTCCATTTACAGTGCGATAGGAATGCGGGCCCATGAGGCCGCTCGAAGGAATGATCTCAACCATGAAGCGCGCGCGTAGCGTCACCAGCCCGGCGGCGCGGGGCGCAGCTTTGTCCATCGCCGTGGCCGCGGCATGCCTGCCGCTGGCGGTCCCAATGACGACCTATGCGCAGGATCTGCGCGGCCCCTTGAGCGTCAGCGCCGCCGCGCCCGCGCCCCAGGCCGCCGCCCCGGCCCCCGCCCGGCCGCGCGGCGTCTCCGAATCGGTGGCCGCCATCGTCAACGACGAGATCATCTCCACCTACGACCTCGGCCAGCGGGTGCGCCTGCTGATCGCCACCTCCGGCGTCCAGCCCACCGAGCAGACCCTGCCGCAGTTCGAGCGTGAGGCGCTGGTCTCGCTGATCGACGAGCGCCTGCAGCTGCAGGAGCTGAAGCGGGTCGAGAAGGAGCAGAAGTTCTCCATCATCGCCTCCGACGACGAGGTGAACGCCGAGCTGGAGAGCTACGCCAAGCAGAACAACATGAACGGCGCCCAATTCCTCACCCTGCTCGGCCAGCAGGGCGTCGGCGCCGACACCTTCCGCCAGCAGCTGCGCGCCCAGATCAGCTGGCAGACCTGGATCCGCGGCCGCTACGGCAGCCGCCTGCGCATCGGCGAGGACCAGATCAAGGCCATGCTGCAGCGGATGGCCTCCGACGCCTCCAAGCCGCAGTACCAGATCAGCGAAGTGTTCATCGACTCCAACCGCGTGGGCGGCCGCCAGACGGCCTTGAACGGCGCCCAGCAGCTGGTCGTCCAGCTGCAGCAGGGCGCGCCCTTCGCCGCGGTCGCCCGCCAGTTCTCCGCCTCGGCCACCGCCGCGGCCGGCGGCGAGGCCGGCTGGGTCAGCCCCGGCGAGATGCCGGCCGAGGTCGACGCCGCCCTCGAGCAGCTGCGCCCCGGCCAGCTCTCCGCGCCGATCCCGGTGAAGGACGGCGTCTACATCATCTACCTGAAGGACAAGCGCTCCGGCGCCGGCGACACCCTGGTCGCCTTGAAACAGGCCGCCGTCGCCCTGCCGACCCAGGCCACCGCCGGCGACATCGAGGCCGCCCGCGTCAAGCTCGAGGCGCTGCGCGTGCAGATCAAGGGCTGCGAGAACATCGAGAAGGTCTCGCAGGGCGTGCCCGGCGTGGTGGCCGGCGACCTCGGCGAGGCCCAGGTCACCGACCTCGCCCCGGCGTTCCGCGAGGTCGCCGAGACCCTCAAGGTCGGCGAGGTCTCCGCGCCGATCCGCACCAACGTCGGCCTCCACCTGGTGGCGGTCTGCGGCAAGCGCGCCTCCGGCGGCCAGCAGGTCACCCACGACCAGATCGAGAACCGGCTCTACGGCCAGCAGTTGAGCATGATCTCCCGCCGCTACATGCGCGACCTGCGCACCTCGGCGACCATCGAGACCCGGTGACGTGACGGCGGGTCCGCTCGCCCTCACGCTCGGCGATCCGGCCGGCATCGGCCCGGAGATCATCGTCAAGGCCTGGACCGCACTGCGCGGCGAAGGCCCCGCCTTCGTGGTGGTCGGCGACCACGACGCGCTCGCCTCGGCCTCCGGCGCCGGGGCCTCCATCCTGCGCCGCGTGGCCTCCGCGGAGGAGGCGCCCGGCCTGTTCGCCGAGGCCCTGCCGATCCTCGACCTGCCGCTCCGCGCCCCGGTCATCGCCGGCCAGCCGTCGCCGGCCGCCGCGCCGGCCATCATCCAGTGGATCGAGACCGCCGTCGGCCTGGCGCTCTCCGGCGCCGTCTCCGGCGTCGTCACCGCCCCGATCGCCAAGGCGCCGCTCTACGCCGCCGGCTTCAAGTTCCCCGGCCACACCGAGTTCCTCGGCGAGCTGACCGCGGCCGCGACCTACGACGGCGCCCGCGGGCCGATCATGATGCTCATCGCCGGCGACCTGCGCGCGGCCCTGGTCACCGTCCACGAGCCGTTGGCCGAGGTCCCCGCCAAGCTCTCCATCGAGCGGATCGTCGAGGCGGGCCTGGTCACCGCCCAGGCCCTGAAGCGCGACTTCGGGGTCGCGGCGCCCCGCCTGGCCGTCGCCGGCCTCAACCCGCACGCCGGCGAGAGCGGCGCCATCGGCCGCGAGGAGATCGAGATGGTCGGTCCCGCCGTGGCGGTGCTGAGGGACCTCGGCGTCGACGCCAGAGGCCCCTACCCGGCCGACACCCTGTTCCCGGCGGAGATGCGCGCCCGCTATGACGCGGCGCTCTGCCTCTATCACGACCAGGCGCTGATCCCGGTGAAGATGCTCGACTTCTGGGGCGGGGTGAACGTGACGCTTGGCCTGCCCATCGTGCGCACCTCGCCCGACCACGGCACCGGCTTCGACATCGCCGGCCGCGGCCTCGCCCGCCCCGACAGCCTGATCGCCGCGCTGCGGCTGGCCCGGCAGATCGCCGAGACGCGGCGCCGCTCCTAGCGGTCCGCTACGGGCTGTTTTTCACTTCACGCGCCCACTCTTCGGCCTGCTCCCGCGAATGGAATGGACGATCGATTGTCTGCCAGTACTCCGCAGCAGCGATATTTTCCGGGCGCTGAGCTGCACTCTGCGCCTCGCCTTTTTTTGCCGGGCCCGGCGGGTTAGTGCTGGCGTTCCAGCGGCTTACGCGCCAATAGCCGGCGCCGTCTGGCCAAATCCGAAACTGATTTGGCGGGAGTTGAATCGAACCTCTAACCTGCTCTGCCCGTCGCCTCCATTCCGCGGCGTATTCTTGATATTGATCGTCCTCTTTCTGCTTTCGTTGCTCTCGTAGAATCGGGGGAACGATGTCGAGAATGACTCTGACCGCGATGAAGCCGATCGCGAGAAGCACTAGAGTGCTCAAAGGGTCCATTCGCCTAGGCTCCTTGAGAGCCCTCTCTATTTCAGAGCTTCAGCATAGTTGTTGTCCGCCTGTATGCCAGTCAACCTGCCTTTGAACGCTATGGACCTGCCGCCGCTGCGCGAGGCGCTGGCCACGCACGGCCTGATGGCCAGGAAGTCGTTCGGCCAGCACTTCCTCCTCGACCTCAACATCACCCGCAAGATCGCCCGCCTGGCCGAGCTGCAGTCCGGCGACACGGTGATCGAGGTCGGCCCCGGCCCCGGCGGCCTGACGCGCGCCCTGGTGGAGACCGGCGCCCGGGTCATCGCGGTGGAGAAGGACGCGCGGTTCCGCCCGCTCCTGGAAGAGCTTGCCGCGGCCGCCGATGGCGCGCTCAGCCTGGTCCTCGCCGACGCGCTTACCGTCGACGAAGCCGCCTTGGCCGGCGGCGCGGCCCACGTGGTCTCCAACCTGCCCTACAACGTCGGCACGCCGCTGCTCATCAAGTGGCTGACCGGGCCGTGGACGCCCGCCTCGCTGACCCTGATGTTCCAGAAGGAGGTCGCCGAGCGCATCGCCGCACCGCCCGGCGCCGACGCCTACGGCCGCCTCGCGGTCATCGCCCAGGCCACCAGCGAGGCCCGCGTGGTCATGGACGTGCCGGCCCGCGCCTTCACCCCGCCGCCGAAGGTCGATTCCGCCGTCGTCCGCCTGACGCCGCGCGCCGACCGACCCTCGCCCGAACGCCTCGACGCCCTGCAGAAGCTCACCGCCGCCGCCTTCGGCCAGCGCCGCAAGATGCTGCGCGCCAGCCTCAAACCGCTGGGCGGCGAAGCCTTGGCGCTCGAAGCCGGACTCGATCCCCAGGCCCGCGCCGAGACCGTCGATGTGGCCGGCTTCCTGCGCCTCGCCGACGCCTGGTTGCGCAAGCGCGGCGGTTGAGGCTCCTATGCCCGCCTGGACGGGTGATCCTGTCACCCATGACGATCAGATATTGGAATCCACGGCGATCAGACCTCAACCTACCTAGTCCGGAGCACGCATGCTGACGCTGTTGGGCGTGGCCGTGGTCGTCGTCGGCTTCGCCGCCCGGTTCAATCCCCTGCTGGTGGTGGTGGCCGCCGCAATGGTCACCGGCCTCGCCGCGGGCCTTGCGCCGCTGGCCGTGCTGGGCGCACTCGGCAAGGGCTTCAACGACAACCGCCTGGTGACCGTGGCCCTGCTGGTCTATCCGCTGGTCGGCGTCGCGGAGCGCGCCGGGCTGCAGGAGCGGGCGCGCACCCTGATCGGCCGCTTCCGCAACGCCTCGCCCGGCCCGTTGCTGGTGGGCTATATGGCCTTCCGCCAGATCACCGCCGCGGTGGGCCTGATCTCCATCGCCGGCCAGGCCCAGACGGTCCGCCCGCTGGTCGCCCCCATGGCCGAGTCCGCCGCCGAGATGCGGCTGGGCGAGCTTTCCGACGAGACGCGCCACGCCATCCGCGCCCAGGCCGCGGCCACCGACAATATCGGCGTCTTCTTCGGCGAGGACATCTTCCTGGCCTTCGGCTCGGTGCTGCTGATGGTCGGCGTGCTGGCCTCCAGCGGCGTCACCCTCGACCCCCTGCGGCTGTCCATGTGGGCCATCCCCACCGCCGTCGTCGCCTTCGTCATCCACGGCGCGCGGCTGATGCTGTTCGACCGCGCCCTGCGCCGCCGGGCGACCGGGATCGCCGAATGATCAAGCTCGGCGTCGTCTACCTGCTGCTCGGCCTGGTGTTCGCCGCCTATGCGGGGCTCAGCGCCCTCGACCGCAACAATCCCAAGCGGTTCGGCAACGCCGCCTTCTGGGGCCTGGTCGCCGCGAGCTTCCTGGCCGGCGACCGGCTGGGCGATCTCGGCAACGGCGTGCTGGTGGTGGGCCTGGCGCTGATCGCGGGCCTTGGCCAGCTCGGCCGTGGCCGGCCCGCCACCACCTCGCCGGAGGAACGCAAGGTCCTGGCCGCCCGGTTTGGCGAGAAGCTGTTCGTCCCGGCGCTGGCCCTGCCGGTCGTGCTGGTGTTCGGCCTCGTGGTGCTGAAGCCGCTGCACATCGCCGGCCAGCCGCTGATGGACCCCAAGCAGGCGCCGTTGGTCTGCCTGGCGCTGGCCGCGGTGGTCGCCGTCGGCCTGGCGCTGATCCTGCTCCGCCAGCCGCTGATCAGCCCGCTGCAGGAGGGCCGCCGGCTGATCGACACCGTCGGCTGGGCCGCGCTGCTGCCCCAGACGCTGGCGGCGCTGGGCGCGGTCTTCGCGCTCGCCGGGGTCGGCAAGGTGATCGGCGACCTGGTCACCCACTGGCTGCCCATGGACACCCGCGCCGCCGCCGTCGCCGTCTACTGCCTGGGCATGGCGGGCTTCACCATGATCATGGGCAACGCCTTCGCCGCCTTCCCGGTGCTGACCGCCGGCGTCGCCCTGCCGATCCTCATCCGGCGCTTCGGCGGCGATCCGGCGGCCGTCGCGGCCATCGGCATGCTCTCGGGGTTCTGCGGCACGCTGATGACCCCGCTCGCCGCCAACTTCAACCTGGTGCCGCCGGCCCTGCTGGAGCTGCCCGACCGCTACGCTGTCATCAAGGCCCAGGTCCCCACCGCCCTGCTGATGCTGCTCGCCAACATGGTGCTGATGTATGTCCTCGCCTTCCCCAGATAGCTCGGCCGCCGAACGGCTGACGCCCGAGCTCGCCTCGCAGTTCGCCCGCATCGCGCTGGGCCACGTCACCCGCGAGTATCCCAACAAGCTCGACCACGTGCTGGAGAGCGACGCCGATGCGCTGGGCGTGAAGGCCCTGCATCCGATCTTCTACGGCAGCTTCGACTGGCACTCCTGCGTGCACGGCTACTGGCTGCTGGCCTCCCTGCTGCGCCGCGCGCCCGGCATCCCCGAAGCCGCCGCCATCCACGCCCTGTTCGACGCGCACCTCACCCCGCAGAAGGTGGCCGGCGAGCTGCACTACCTGCAACGGCCCTCGGCGCGCGGCTTCGAGCGGCCCTACGGCTGGGGCTGGCTGCTCAAGCTGCAGGACGAGCTGCTGCAGGCGGGAAACCATCGCTGGGCCGCGGCGCTGCGCCCGCTGGCCGAGGCCTTCGCCGACCGCTTCCGCGCCTTCCTGCCCAACGCGGTCTATCCGATCCGCACCGGCGTCCACTCCTCGACCGCCTTCGCGCTCGCCCTGGCCCACGACTACGCCCGCCGCGCCGAGGACACCGCCCTCATGGCCCAGATGCGCGCCAAGGTCCGCGACTGGTATCTCGCCGACCAGGCGGCCCCGGCCTGGGAGCCGTCGCTGGACGACTTCCTGTCGCCGACCCTGATGGAGGCCGAGTGCCTGCGCCGCTACCTGCCGGCCGACGAGTTCCGCGCCTGGCTGCTGGCCTACCTGCCGCGCGCCGCGCAAGGCGAGCCCAAGACCCTGTTCCACCCGGCCACGGTCAGCGACCGGACGGACGGCAAGATCGCCCACCTGGACGGCCTCAACTTCTCCCGCGCCTGGTGCTGGCGCGAGATCGCCGGCGTGCTGCCGGACGGCCATCCGATGCGGGCCCCCACCGAGGCCGCCGCCGGACGCCACCTCGCCGCCAGCCTGCCCCACGTGGCCGGCGACTACATGGGCGAGCACTGGCTGGCCTCCTTCGCCCTCCTGGCGCTGACGGCGGGGGAGTAAATTGGTCCGCTCCTCTCCCAGATGCGGAGCATCGTGGGAGAGGAGTTGACGCCTACTTCGCCGCCGGCGCCGCCGGGCGCAGCTTGCCGCCCGTCCAGGCCCAGCTGGCGATCTTCCAGCCGCCCGCGGCCTTGTGCAGCACGAAGGCGAACTGCCCGGGCTCGCGCATCGCCGCGCCGTCCTTCGCCTTGAAGGTGTAGACCGCCGGAACCACCAGATAGGCGCCGTCGCCCGACACGTCGGTTCGGCTCGCCCGGCCCAGCGTCATCAGCGGCTCGGTGGCCCCGGTCTTGGCCAGGTCCTTGCCGAAGTCGGCCAGCCAGGTGCTGAACGCGTCCTTGCCGCGCCAGGCGAAGGGCGCCAGCTCGTCGATGATCGACACATCCGCCTCGAACGGCGCGCCGGCCGCCTTCATGTCACCCTTGTTGATCCCGTCCACGAAGGCGCGGACCGCAACGATCGGACCCTTCGCCGCCGGCGCCGCCGTGGCGGCGGACCCGAGGCCGAACGCAAACACCAACGCTGTCGCAATGATTTTCATATGGAGCCCCTGTGGTTTCCCAGGCTCCGAGCAAACGCCCCTATGGGCGGGCTTGCAAGCCGGGCGGCGTCAGCCCCGCGCCAGTAGGCTCTGCGCCTCGTCGGTCAGCTCCCAGCGCGAGCGGCAGTCGGCGCCGTCGTCCGGCCGGCCGTCCCAGCCGAGGAAGCTCAGCCAGCCGCGCTCGCCGAGCGCGAAGCATCGCCGCTCGCGCTCGAACCCGCCCTCCAGGCGCGATCCGTCGCGGTACAGCTCGTTGACCAGTTGGCCTCCCGGCAGGGCCTGCCTGAGCAGATCCCGGCTGACGGGCGAGAGGCGTTCGACATCCATCGACGGCTCCTCCGAAGCGCTTTGCGTGAGGCAGACCTGCGACCGAATCGGCGCAGCGCGCAAAGCCCCGGCGCGCCTGAGCTGTGGATTGTACGGCCGAGGCTGGGGAAAAACCCGCTCAGCGCTCGTCGAACAGGCGCCGCAGCACGCCCGGCGCCAGGCCCGGCAGGTCCTCGGAGATCAGCCCCGGCCCATGCAGCTCGGCGCATTCGGCGTGGATCCAGGCGCCCGCGCAGGCCGCCTCGAAGCTTTCCATGCCCTGCGCGACCAGGCCGCCGATGAACCCCGCCAGCACGTCGCCCGAACCGGCCGTCGCCAGCCACGGCGAACCATTGAGGTTGACCGCGGCGCGCCCGTCCGGCGCGGCGATCACCGTGTCGGCCCCCTTCAGCAGCACCACCGCCCCGGCCCGCTCGGCGGCCTTGCGGGCGGCGGTGATCCGCTCCGGCGATCCGGCCAGCAGGCCCGGGAACAGCCGTTCGAACTCCCCGGGATGCGGCGTCAGCACGTCGTCGCGGTCCAAGAGCGAGAACAGCTCCTCCGGATCGTCGCGGAACACGGTGATGGCGTCGGCGTCGAGCACCAGGGCCGCGCCGGTCCGCGCCAGCGCCAGCACGTTCAGCAGGGTGGTCTCCGACACCCCGGCGGCCGGGCCGATCACCGCGGCGTCCACCTGGCCC
Source organism: Phenylobacterium sp. (assembly GCA_028290945.1). Classification (GTDB taxonomy): domain Bacteria; phylum Pseudomonadota; class Alphaproteobacteria; order Caulobacterales; family Caulobacteraceae; genus Phenylobacterium. The sequence continues at coordinate 15,950 of JAQGIV010000183.1, forward strand.
GCGCCCTGCTCCAGCTCCAGGTCGGTCTCGAAGCCGCGCAGCATGATGGCCTCCAGGTGCGAGGCGTTGGCGGCCAGGGCGTCCGGCGGCGAGAACAGGGTCACCAGGCCCGCGCCGATCCGCAAGCCGCCCCGCGCCGCCAGCCGCGCCGCGCCGGTGCTCCACGCCTCGCCCGAGACCACGATCAGCCGGCCGCGCGCATGCTTGTGGCTGGTCGCATTCGGCCAGGGGAAGCGGGAGAGCCAGAGGTCCGGCCCGTTCTCGAACAGCCGCGAAGCGGTCTCGCCGAGCCCGATGTCGGCGACCACCACCTCGCCGCAGCGGCTGCGGCCGGGCTCCAGCACATGCGCCGGCTTCTTCGTATGGAAGGTCACCGTCACCCGCGCCGAGACGCTCGGCCCCAGCGGCTTGCCGGTGTCGCCGCTGATCCCGCTCGGCAGGTCGATGGCCACGACCCGCTCAGAGGCCTGCGCCATGGCCTCGACCGCGGCGGCCGCCGCCCCGGTCAGGGCCCGCGACAGGCCCGCGCCGAACAGGGCGTCCACCACCAGCGCCTCGCCGAAGCCGCCCTCCAGCCGGCCCACCGGCCCGTCCCACAGCGCGCGGGCCGCCTTGGCGTCGTCGGCGGTCGGATCGGCCAGCGCCCGGACCTCCACCGGCCAGCCGCGGCCCTTCAGGACGCGCGCGACCACATAGCCGTCGCCGCCGTTGTTGCCGGGGCCGCAGGCGACGATGACCGGCTGGCTGCGGAAGCGCGCGCAGATGGCGTCGGCCACCGCCGTCCCGGCGCGGTCCATCAGCTCCGCCCCGGCCACGCCGGCGGCGATGGCGGCCTTATCCGCCTGGGCCGTCTCGGCGACCGTCAGGATCTGTCGCGCCGCCACGAACCCCCGCTCCGTCTCAAAGCACTCCGGTGGAGGCTTCGCGTCCTTTGGCCACCAGGGTCAAGCCCGTGCCGTCGGTCTCCAGCACGGTGATCGAGGTGTGGTCAGGCCGGAAGTGCAGCACCTTCTCGTCGCGCAGCAGGTGCGAGACCACCGCATTGATCGCCACATAGTGCGAGAACACCGCCGTGTCGCCGCGCGCTCGGAGCGAGCCCACGATGTCGCGCCGCCACTTGTCGTAGTCCAGGTCGCCCTGGATCTCGCCCCAGGTCCCCTGGAACACCTGCCGCAGCCAGCTCGCCCGCTCGGTGGGGTGCAGCGCCGCCGGCGTCGGGATCTCGCCGACGATCGGGTCGATCTCGATCTCCACCCCCAGCGCCTCGGCCGTCGGCATGGCGGTCTCGCGGCACCGCCGCAGCGGCGAGCTCACCACCCGCTTGGGCCGCTCGCTCTCGGGCAGGGCCAGCAGCCAGTCGCGCGCCGCGCGGGCCTGCGCCTGGCCGGTCTCGTCGAGGCCCGGATCCTGGTCGGCGTCGCCCCAGGTGGCGGCCGGCTTGCCGTGGCGGATCAGGTAGAGGCGCGGCATGGGCGGTCCTTGTCCTCGAAAGGCGGGTGATCCGCCGCAATCTTCAGCACGGGGCCTGCGGGCGATAGGGCCTGCGGACCTGGCGCAAGTCTCGATACCTGCCCATCGGCGACATTGCGACGACGTGGTTGACGATTTTGGCCAGCCTTGAGCCGCCCCGCGTGGCGATCCTAGGCGTGCAATGCGCCTCCACAAGGCCATTCCGGAGCTGTGCACGAATCGAGCGCATGGCGCCTATTTTCCGGGCAGTCGCCGGCCTGGCGGGCTTTGCACCGCCCCGCCGGCCAGCCCGCGCTTGCGCCCCTGCCGCCCTCGGTGCTCCGTCCGGCCCGAACGCGACAGCGTCTTGGGGCGAGTACCAGTCGGGCCATGAAGAAGATCGAAGCCATCATCAAGCCGTTCAAGCTGGACGAGGTGAAGGAGGCCCTGCAGGAGCTGGGCGTCCAGGGCATGA
>JAQGIV010000184.1 GCA_028290945.1 Phenylobacterium sp.
TTGCTGAATTTTTAATGAACTCAGCCGCGTCCTCTTCCGCCGACCCGCCGATCTCGCCGATCATGATGATCGACTGGGTCTCCGGATCCTTCAGGAACATGTCGAGCACGTCGATGAACTCGGTGCCCTTCACGGGGTCGCCGCCGATGCCCACGGCCGTGCTCTGGCCGAGGCCTGCCTGGGTGGTCTGGAACACGGCTTCATAGGTAAGGGTGCCCGAGCGGGAGACAACGCCCACCGAGCCCCGCTTGAAGATGTTTCCCGGCATGATGCCTATTTTGCACTCATCCGGGGTCAACACGCCGGGGCAGTTGGGCCCGATCAGCCTGCTTTTCGAGCCGCTCAGCGCGCGCTTCACCTTGACCATGTCGGCCACCGGGATGCCCTCGGTGATGCAGACGATCAGGCCGATCTCCGCGTCGATGGCTTCTAGGATCGAGTCGGCCGCGAACGGCGGCGGCACATAGATCACGCTGGCCTCGGCGCCGGTCTCCCGCGCCGCCTCGCCCACGGTGTTGAACACCGGCAGGCCCAGGTGCTTGGTGTCGCCCTTGCCCGGCGTCACCCCGCCGACCATCTTCGTGCCGTAGGCGATGGCCTGCTCGGTATGGAAGGTGCCCTGCGCGCCGGTGATGCCCTGGCAGATGACGCGGGTCGATTTGTTGATCAGTACCGACATGTCGCTCAGCGGCTTTCGTTCGTGGTCGGTATGGCGAACACCGCCATCGACATCTGCTTGTCGTCCTGCACGGCCACCACATGGACGCGCCCGTCGCGGAGCAGTTTCAGGTTTGCGGCGTCGTCCGGATTGATCGGCAGGTGCTTGCCGCCCTCGTCCAGGAAGAAATAGCCGACGCGGCCGTCCTTGGTGAGTTGCGAAGCCTGGGCGACCGCGGCCCAGCTGGCCACCTGGCCCTTGAGCTGCGCGTCGGCCGGCGTCGAGGCGACGGCGCACATCTTCAGCTGCATCGAGACGCCGCTGATGGTCTCGTCCATGCGGCCGACGATCAGCATCTCCATGGCCAGCTTCGTGGTCCTGAGGCGGCCGCGGATGTCCTTGAACTGGCCGCTCGACGAGACCGCCTTGATCAGCGTGTCGGGCATCACCATCCAGCCGCCCGCGTCGGCCGCGCCGAGCGCCGCGTCGGGATTGCCCCCGACCCCCACGCAGAGCGACTGATAGTCGGCGAACAGCCCCTCCGCATGCGCCGCCGCCGGCGCGGCCAGCAGGGCCGCGGCCGCCAGGCTGAGCAGGATACGCCTCACGCGGCCCCCCGCACGGCCTGGACGATCTTCTCGGCGCCGTCGGCCAGGTCGTTGGCCGGGATCACGTTGAGGCCTGAGTCGCGGATGATCTGCTTGCCGAGCTCGGCGTTGGTGCCTTCGAGGCGCACCACCAGCGGCATGGCCAGCCCCACCTCCTTGACCGCGGCGACGATGCCCTCGGCCAGCAGGTCGCAGCGGGCGATGCCGCCGAAGATGTTGACCAATATGCCCTTCACGTTGGGATCGGCCATGATGATCTTGAAGGCCGCGGTCACCTTCTCGCGGGTCGCCCCGCCGCCCACGTCGAGGAAGTTGGCGGGCTCGGCGCCGTAGAGCTTGATGATGTCCATGGTGGCCATGGCCAGGCCCGCGCCGTTGACCATGCAGCCGATGTTTCCGTCGAGCGCGATGTAGGAGAGGTCGTACTTCGAGGCCTCGATCTCCTTCGGGTCCTCCTCGCTCTCGTCGCGCAGGGCGGCGATCTCGGGGTGGCGGAACAGGGCGTTGTCGTCGAACGACACCTTGGCGTCGAGGACGCGCAACTGGTCATCGGCGGTGACGATCAGCGGGTTGATCTCCAGCATCGCCATGTCCTTGGCGACGAAGGCCGCATAGAGCTGGCCCAGCAGTGTCCGCGCCTGCTTGGCGAGGTCGCCCTTCAGGCCCAGCGACTCGGCCAGCATCAGGCCGTGGTGCGGCCACACGCCGGTGGCCGGATCGATGGTGAAGGTGTGGATGCGCTCGGGCGTGGAATGCGCCACGTCCTCGATGTCCATGCCGCCCTCGGTGGAGGCGACCACGGCCACGCGGCTGGTCTCGCGGTCGACCAGCAGGGAGAGGTAGAACTCCTTGGCGATCTGGGCGCCTTCCTCGATGTAGAGGCGGTTCACCTGCTTGCCCTTGGGCCCGGTCTGGTGGGTCACCAGCACCCGGCCGAGCATCTCCTTGGCGTTGGCGCGGACCTCGTCGACGCTCTTGACCACTCGAACCCCACCCTTGGCGTCGGGGCCAAGGCCTTCAAATCGCCCCTTGCCGCGACCACCGGCGTGGATCTGCGATTTCACGACGAAGACGGGGCCGCCGAGCTTGCCGGCCGCATCGGCGGCTTCGTCGGCGGTGAAGGCTGGGAAGCCGCGCGGGACCGCCACGCCGAACTCGGAGAGGACGGCTTTGGCTTGGTGTTCGTGGATGTTCATGAGGCCTTTGAGGCGCTTGCCAAATCGCCTCGCCCGCAGGGTTAAGCCGGGCGAGTGGCCGGGGTTATAGGCGCCGCGTCCCGCGATGACAACCGCGTGAGGACCCTAAAAAGCGCGCGCCTCCAACCGAGCGACGGCCAGCCAAAGTGGGAACCACTTTTGCGTCCGGCCGCGCGCCGAGAAAACGAGGATTCAGTGGACGCCTTCCATGGCGGCCGTGGCGCGGCGTTCCAGCTTGCCCCAGCCGACGCGGGCGCCGTTCAGCGCGGCGTCCAGCGAGCGCACCACCACCGAGTACATCAGCTGGCGGTAGCCGAACCGCTGCACCGGCATCCACAGCACGTCGCCCCAGGGGGCGCGGCGCTCCAGCGCCATGCCGAGCGCGCCGGCCGACAGGTCCAGGAAGATGAAGGCGGCCCAGTAGCTGAGCGGCCGGACCAGGTCGTCGGGCGACCACTCGCGCCAGTGGAAGGCCCAGCTGTAGATCGAGGCGATCAGGCTCCAGACGATGGCCAGGTCGACCAGCGGGGCGATGGCGGTGAGCAGGATCTGGAACACCCAGATCTGCGGCAGGGCCAGGAAGCCCAGCACCGGATGCTTCAGGTCGAAGAGGCCGGCGCGGTGCTTCCAGATGCACTGCAGGGTGCCGAACGACCAGCGGAAGCGCTGCTTCAGGAGACCGGCCACCGTCTCCGGCGCCTCGGTGTAGGCGCGCGCGTCCGGATCGAACTCCACCCGCCAGCCGGCCCGCTGGGCGGCCAGGGTCAGGTCCTGGTCTTCGGCCAGGGTGTCGGCCGGATAGCCGCCCAGCTTTTCCAGCGCCTCGCGCCGCCAGGCCCCGACGGCGCCCGGCACCACGGTGACCGCGCCCAGCACCGCCAGCGCCCGGCGCTCCAGGTTCTGGGCGGTGACATATTCCAGCGCCTGCCAGCGGGTGATCAGGTTGTTGCGGTTGCCCACCAGGGCGTTGCCGGCCACCGCGCCGACCCGCGGGTCGGCGAACCAGCGGGCGAGCTTGGGGATGGTGTCGGGCGGGAACAGGGTGTCGGCGTCCAGCGCCACGATCACCTCGCCCTTGGCCTCGACCATGCCGCGGTTCAGCGCGCGGGCCTTGCCGCCGTTCTCGAAGGTCATCAGCCGCACCCGCGGCTCGCCGGCGAAGGCCTCGCGGACCACCTCGGAGGTGCGGTCGGCGCTGCCGTCGTCGAGCACCAGCACCTCCAGCCGGTTCCAGTGCGAGGCCAGGATCCGCCGCACCGAAGAGACGATCACCTTCTCCTCGTTGAAACAGGGGATCAGCACGCTGACCAGCGGCCCGGTCTTGGGGTCCAGGTCGGCCGGCGTCCGCCGTGGCATCAGCGCCCGGTGCAGCAGGGCCAAGGGCGCCAGGAACATCAGCCGGGCGACGCCCAGCGCAATGGCGCCGATGAACAGCCAGGAGAGCACCATCTCCACGTCGTGGAAGAAGCCGAAGCCCAGTCGGTCCAGCATCAGCTCCACCGACGAGCGGGCGGTCGGCGGCATGGCCTGTTCCGGGGTCATGCCGGCCAGCTCGGCGACGCTGACGATGCGGTAGCCGTGGGCGCGGATCTGGTCGATCAGGGTCGGCAGGGCGGTCACCGTGCGGCTGCGGTCGCCGCCTGAATCGTGCAGCAGCACGATCTGGCCGGGCCGCACCGTGTCCTGCAGGCGCGCGAGGGTGGTGTCGACGATGTGCTTCGGCTCCGGCTTCAGCCAGTCGTCGGGATCGATGCGCAGGCCGACGGTCATGTAGCCCTGGGCCTGGGCCAGCTCGACGCGCGACACCTCGCGCGGCGTCGACGGCTCGGCGTCGCCGAAGAACGGCGGCCGGAACAGCCGCATGGAGCGGCCGGTGATGGTCTCGAACAGCCGCTGGGTGGCGGTCAGCTCCACCGTCGTCTGCGCGGCGGGCACATAGGCGATGTCCGGGTGGGTCCAGGTATGGCTGCCGACCTCGTGGCCCTCGCGGACCTCGCGCGCCACCAGGTCCGGGAAGCGCTGCATGTTCTTGCCGATGACGAAGAAGGTCGCCGGCGCGTGCTTGGCCTTCAGGATGTCGAGGATTTTCGGCGTCCAGCGACCGTCCGGCCCGTCATCGAAGGTCAGCGCCACCAGCCCCGGATGGAAGCCGTAGCGCTGGACCACATAGGAGGTCGGCAGGGTGTCGTAGGTCTCGCCGGCGATCAGGCCGGTGTCGGGGTCGAACTCCAGCCCGCGGTGGCCGGGCCGCGGCACGTCGGACACGTGCAGCACCTCGCCCTGGCCGTCGAAGTTGACGTCCTGGCCGGGCTTCAGCACGTCGAGGCCCTGGGGGCTGACCTGGCCGAAGTCGTGGCGCAGCAGCTTCCAGGAGAGCTGGTCCTCGCCGCCCATCCGCCACAGCGCATAGCCCATGGGCCGGAAACCGTCGGCGACCTTGATCTGGTTGAACAGGGTCGAGGCGTCCAGGAACCACACCGTGTGGCGCCGCCCATCGGTGTCGTAGTCGAAGTGCGGGTTGAGCTCGGTGTCGTCCATCATCGGCTGGGCGCCCGAGTCGTGGGCGATCTGGGTGGCTTCGTTGAAGGTCACGGCCGAGGCGGCGCCGGGGTCGGCGCCCTTGGGCAGGGTCCAGTCGTAGCCGTAGGCGCCCAGCGCCAGCACGGTGCGCGCCGGGTCGAGCTCGGCCATCCGCTGGCTGAGCTCGTGCTCGAACCATTCCTGGCCGGCGGCCGGGCCGGCCGAGCCGGTGCCCCAGTGCTGGTCATAGGCCATCAGCACCACCGCGTCGGAGGCGGCGGCCAGGCGTTTCAGCGGCCAGGTGTCGTCGGCGAAGGGCGCCGTCACCCAGACTTCCCGGCCGAGCGGCTTCAGCGCCGCGCGGGCCTCGGCGACCATCTGCGGATAGGCCTGGGCCGCCAGCGGCGACAGGTTCTCGAAATCGAAGACGTAGCCGGCGAAGCCGCGCTTGGGGGCCATCTCCACCAGGTTCTGGATCAGCCGCTTGCGGGCCGCGGGATTGAGGATCACCGCGTCGGCCGCCGGGCCGTTGAAGACGCCGTCCTTGGCGTTGTGGATGCCCGGCAGGATCGAGGGCGGCTTCTTGGCCGAGGCGATGATCGCGCGGGCCTGCGGGTCGCCGGTGATCTCCAGCTCGCCCTTGTCGCCCGAGAGCGCCAGCCACTGCGGCGAGACCACGTCCAGCTGGTCCACGTGGTCGGCCAGGGATTCACGGCTGTTCTCGTCCCACGAGACGTAGAAGCCCACCGACAGCGGCCGCGCCAGGCCGCCGGTCGTCGGGTTGCGCGGGTGGGGGATCTTGGTCCACTCCCGCCGGCCCTTCAGGTGCTTGGTGTTCTCCTGGTGCAGGGCCTGCAGGATGTGCGGGTCCTTGAGCGTCAGGCCGGGCAGTCGCGGCGCCACGGCCAGCGTCGCGAAGAAGCCGGCCACCATCAGCGCCGCCGCGGCCAGCAGCAGGCCGCCCGACAGCCGGACCAGGCGCTGCCGGCGCCCCGTCGGATCGTGGAATATCAGCTCGGCCATGACGCCTTAGGATCGCCCCAACTTCGAGGCCGGCATATGCGCCTCGAAGGTGTCGGAAGCTAGACGCGCCTTGGCCGCAGGACCAGCGCCTTCAGCCGAAGAACACCGCCCACATCAGCCGCCCCGGCAGGAAGGCGGCGAGGCCGGCGATCCCGAGGCCGCCGATCACGAAGCCGCTGATGATCCCGGCATGGCTTGCGACATCGTGCCGCCGCGCCGCCAGCACCGCCCGGGGCACGGACAGGAAGGTCAGCAGGGCGAAGACGTGCAGCACCCCGAACGGCCCGATGTGCGGCCCGAACGGCGCCGCGCGGATGAACAGGGTGGCGACGGCGGTGGTCAGCATGGTCGCAGCCCAGGTCCAGCCCAACACCCGGTGCAGCCGCGAGCCCTTCACGCCGGTCATCAGGACGGCGGTCGCGGCAAAGGCCACGAGCAGCGTCGCCAGGTGGATCTGGATGGCTGGTCCGGCGTGCAGGATCGGGCCGAGGTCGGGGGCGTGCAGCGGCGCAGTGCGGAAGATGGCCAGGGCGAAAGCCGTCGGGCGCTGCACCAGGATCGGGCCCGCCGCCACGGCGAAGACCGCCGCCACGATGACGACCGACGTCAGGCTCGCCTTGGCCAGCGCCCGGCGCAGCAGCGGCCCATAGCTGGGCGTCGAGGTGGCGGTTGACAGGGATTGAGCGGACACTTCTCCTCCGATCGGATCTGCGGCGCGTCCTTGCGCCGTGGACGGTGTGGCGGAGCGGTCGGGAGCGTGCAGCAGAGCTTGCGTGAGGACCCGCCAGAACTACGCGAGCCGCCGCCCGGCGCCGTTCACGCTTCGCGACCGAACCCCATCACCTGGCCGTTGGTCCTGCGGGTGCTGGCGATCGCCTCGGCGATCAGCCTGTTCTTCAGCCTGCTTGGGCTGTTCAACCACGATCCCCGCACCCTCGTGCAGCGGACCGCCGCCTACCTGGCCTACGGCTGGATCGGCGCGATGCTCGGCCTGCTCAGCGCGCGCCTGGTCTGGCGGCTGGGGCTCTGGCCCCGCGGATACTGGGTCGGAGGGCTGGCGACGGGCCTGATCATGACCCCGCCCATGAGCGCGGTCGTCTACGCGGGCGCGGTGATCATGAACGGTCGGCCGCCGCCGCTCAGCGCCGTGCCCGACCTGATGTGGGAGACCGTGCTGATCTGCATCGGCATGTCGTTGCTGGCGGTCCTGCTGAGCCGCCGGCCCGCGCCGCAGACGGCCGGCGGCGCCCCTGCCCCGCCGAAGTTCCTCGAGCGCCTGCCGCTGAAGCTGCGCGGCGCGGAGGTCTGGGCCGTGGAGGCCGAGGACCACTACCTGCGCCTGCACACCTCCAAGGGCCAGGACCTGATCCTCATGCGCCTCACCGACGCCGTGGCCGAACTGGCCGGAATCGAGGGCGCCCAGGTGCACCGCTCCTGGTGGGTGGCCCGCGACGCCATCGCCGACGCCAAGCGGGGCGACGGCCGCGCGACCCTGACGCTGAAGGACGGCGCGGAGGTGCCGGTCAGCCGCACCTACGCCCGCATCCTGCGCGAGCGGAACTGGATCTGAACCCCGCCTCTCCCCCGCGAGCGCAGCGAGACGAGAGGGGAGAGGACCGAGGAGAGGGGTGGCGCGGCAGTGGCCGACGCACGACGCCGATCCGAGGATCCTCGCTGCGCCGTCAGTATGTCGTTGAGGCGGAGCCGCCCCTCTCCCAGCCTCTCCCCTCTACGCTGGCGCGTGGGGGAGAGGGGGTCAGCGCGGCCGCGCTTTCCATTGCGCCCGGCTCTGGCCCCAGATGCCCACCGGATGGTCGTCGTAGGGGACGGGCAGCCAGTCGTCGCGCAGGTAGGTGGAGCCCAGCCGCTTGGCCACCTTCTGGGAGTTGAGGTTGGCGGGCTCGATGCAGTGGATCACCTCATCCCAGCCGAGCTCGTCGAAGGCGTAGTCGATGGCCGCCGTGGCGCCTTCCGAGGCATAGCCCTGGCCCCAGCAGTCGCGGACGATGCCCCAGCCGACCTCGGCGCCCGGCCAGCCCTCCGGCTGCCAAGGCCCCAGCCGTCCGACCCAGCGGCCGGTCGCCTTCTCGATCACCGAGAACATCGAGTGCCCGCGGATCGCCCAGGCCCCGGTCACCGAGCAGATGCCCCGCCAGGCGACCGAGCGCGGCTGCGCGCCGCCCAGGTGGCGCATGGTCTCCTCGTCGGCGGCGAAGGCGGCCCAGGGCTCGAAGTCCGCCGCGACCGGCGGCCGCAGGATGAGACGATCGGTCTCTAGGGTGGGTTCTGGCGTGACCATGGCTTTTCTGGCTTAACTGCAGGCGGGAGAGAGATCGAGACACCGCCAGCCTAACCGTGGGGACGATGGGCCGGCCAGGATTTCGAACTGTCGAGGGACCGGCGTTGGGGGGAGTTAACCCATGGTCCAAGACGAGTCCGCTGAATCTCGCCCGCGTTACGCGACCGGGAAGGCGCTGCTGTTCGCCGGCGTGGCCGGAGCCTGCGTGCTGGGCGCGGGGCTGGGACTGTGGGCGCGGCCCTCCGACCTGGAACGCCCCGGCGCGCCCAAGGCCGCCCTGCCGGTCGTGACGCCGGCCGCCGCCGACCGCCGCATCGCCATCGTCGTCGACGATACGCCCGCCCCGATCGGCAAGCCCCTGGATGTGCTCTCCGCCTCGCCGCCGCGCCCCGCCGTGATCCCGCACCGCATGGCCGCGCCGCCGCCCCAGGTGGAGGCCGCGCCCGAGATGGTCGCCCCGACCCGCCCGCCGAACGGCCTGGTGCGGGTCGCCGCCCCGATCCCCGGCCCGATGGCGCCCGCCGCGCCCCGGCC
>JAQGIV010000009.1 GCA_028290945.1 Phenylobacterium sp.
GGCCTCGCCGCCGAGCGCGAGCAGGGCATCACCATCGACGTCGCCTACCGGTTCTTCTCCACCGACAAGCGCAAGTTCATCGTCGCCGACACCCCCGGCCACGAGCAGTACACCCGCAACATGGTCACCGGCGCGTCGACCGCCGACGCCGCCGTCATCCTGATCGATGCGCGCAAGGGCGTGCTGACCCAGACGCGGCGGCACAGCTATCTCGTCAGCCTGCTGGGCATCCGCCACGTGGCGCTGGCCATCAACAAGATGGACCTGGTGGGCTTCGACCATGCGCGCTTCGACGAGATCGTCGCCGAGTACCGTGAGTTCGCCGAGCAGATCGGCCTCAAGGTCTTCACCGCCATCCCGGTGTCCGCCCTGCGCGGCGACAACATCATCGAGCCGTCCGCCAACCTCCCCTGGTATTCTGGCCCCCCGCTGCTGCGCTGGCTGGAAGACCTGCCGGTCGACGACGACCTGCGCGAGAAGCCGTTCCGCATGCCGGTGCAGTGGGTCAACCGCCCCAACCTCGACTTCCGCGGCTTCGCCGGCCAGATCGCCTCCGGGGTCGTCAAGCCGGGCGACAGGCTCAAGGCGCTGCCCTCCGGCCGCGAGAGCACGGTCGAGCGCATCGTCACCCAGGACGGCGACCTTACCGAGGCCGTCGCCGGCCAGTCCATCACCCTGACCCTGACGGACGAGATCGACATCTCGCGTGGCGACGTGCTGGCCCAGGCCCAGTCGCCGCCCGCCGTCGCCGACCAGTTCGAGGCCACCCTGGTCTGGTTCGACGACGAGGCCATGCTGCCCGGCCGCCCCTACCTGATGAAGCTCGGCGCCCGCACGGTCGCCGCGACCGTCACCGAGCCCAAGTACAAGGTCAATGTGAACACCCTGGAGCACCTGGCCGCCAAGCGGCTGGAGCTCAACGAGATCGGCGTGGTCAACCTCTCCACCGACGCCGCGATCGCCTTCGACCCCTACGTCGAGAACAAGGACCTCGGCGGCTTCATCCTCATCGACCGGATCTCCAACCGCACGGTGGGCGCGGGCCTGATCCACTTCGCCCTGCGCCGCAGCCAGAACATCCACTGGCAGGCCATGGACGTGGACAAGCGCCACCGCGCCGCGGCCAAGGGCCAGAAGGCGCGCGTGGTCTGGTTCACCGGCCTCTCCGGCGCCGGCAAGTCGACCATCGCCAACCTGGTGGAGAAGAAGCTCAGCGCCGACGGCCGCCACACCTACCTGCTGGACGGCGACAACGTCCGCCACGGCCTCAACAAGGACCTCGGCTTCACCGAGGAGGACCGCGTCGAGAACATCCGCCGGGTGGCGGAGGTATCGAAGCTGATGGTCGACGCCGGCCTGATCGTGCTGGTCTCCTTCATCTCGCCGTTCCGCGCCGAGCGGCGCATGGCCCGCGAGGCCCTGGCCGACGGCGAGTTCATCGAGGTGTTCGTCGACACCCCCCTGGCCGAGGCCGAACGCCGCGACGTGAAGGGCCTCTACGCCAAGGCCCGGGCCGGCGAGCTGAAGAACTTCACCGGCGTCGACTCACCCTACGAGGCGCCCGAGCACGCCGAGATCGTCATCGACACGACGAAGCTCGATCCGGAGGCCGCCGCCGTGCAGATCGTGGCCTGGCTGGAGCAGGGATTCGATCCGGGGATCTGAGGGCCGCCGCTCTCTTTGGGTGTCATCCCGGTTTCGCGAAGCGAAGACCGGGACCCCTGAGCGTCGATGTTGCAGGCGACGCACGGCGACGCCTTCTCCTCGTTCGGAGGGATCAGGCGCTTAGGGGTCCCGGACAAGCCGCTGGCGCGGCTTTCCGGGATGACAGCCGAGGGGATCTAGAACGTCAGCACGATCTTCCCGAAGTGCTCGCCGCCGGACATGGCCGCGAAGGCGGCGCGGGCCTCGGTCCAGGGGAACACCTTGTCGACCACCGGCGCGATGCGGTGCAGCTCGATGGCGCGGCACATGGCCTCGAACATCTCGCGCGAGCCCACCGACAGCCCCTGAAGCTTCGCGGAGTTGCCGATCAGGCTGGCCGGGTTGAACGGGTTCCCGGCGCCCGCCACCACGCCGATGATGGCGATGTGGCCGCCGATGCGGATGGCGCGCATGGACTGCTCGATGGTGCCGCCGCCGCCCACCTCCAGGATCACGTCGGCGCCGACCCCGCCGGTGGCGGCCCGCACCGGCTTCGACCACTCCGGCGTGCCGTGATAATTCACCCGCGTATCGGCGCCCAGCGCCTTGGCCCGCGCCAGCTTCTCGTCCGACGAGGAGGTGATGATGGTCCGCAGGCCGGCCGCGTGGGCGAACTGCAGGCCGAAGATCGAGACCCCGCCGGTGCCCTGCAGCACCACCGTGTCGCCCGGCTGCGGCCGCGCGTCCTCGAACAGCGCCCGCCACGCGGTCAGCGCCGCGCACGGCAGGGTCGAGACCTCCTCGTCGCTGAGGAACTCGGGGACCTTGGACAGCCCCTCCTGGCTGAACACGCCAAGCTCGCGCCCCGCGCCGGGGATCGGGAAGCCCAGCGCCGTCGACACCTTCTCCAGGGTCGGGCGGCCGGCGATCCAGCCCTGGAAGAACATCGTCGCCACCCGGTCGCCCACCGCGAACCGCGTCACGCCGGGTCCGATGGCCTCGACCATCCCGCAGCCGTCGGAGAACGGGATGATCGGTCCGCTCATGGCCGGTCCGCGGCCATAGACGCCGCCGACCATCAGGGCGTCGCGGTAGTTCAGCGACACCGCCCGCATCCGCACCAGCACCTCGCCGGGGCCCGGCGTCGGGTCCGCCATCTCGACCACCTCGAGCCGGTCCAGCCCCCAGGGCTCGGTCACCTGCAGCGCGCGCATGCGGATCCTCCAAATGCGCCGCATCTAGCGACGCCCGGCCCGCGCGCCGCAAGGCTCACCTCGCGTCAGCCGTCCAGCCGCCGCATGCCATAGAGCCGGATCGCCCCGATCAGGCCGGCCACGCACATGCCGCTCATCAGCAGGTAGCCGTGCGCGCCGTAGCGGTCGAACAGCCAGCCCGACGCCATGGTCGCCAGCCCCGACAGCACGCCGCCCGACAGCGCCGAGTTGATCGCCTGCCCGGCCGAGGCGTTGCGCGAGGTCGACAGCCGCTCCACCAGCTGCACCGAGGCGAAGAAGGTCGCTGCGTATGACAGCGCGTGCAGGGTCTGCAGCGGGAAGACCACCCACAGCGGCGGGGCGAAGGCCAGCGCCGTCCAGCGCACCACCGCCGCGCCCGCCCCCAGCGTCAGCAGATGGCGTGGGCCCAGCCGCCTTCGCCACGGCTCGAGGAACCACATGAAGCCGATCTCCGCCGCGACGCCGGTGGCCCACAGGATGCCCGTCAGGCTCTCCGGCACGCCCTGGTGCTTCCAGGCCAGCGTCGAGAAGGCGTAGTAGAAGGCGTGCGCCGACTGCACCAATCCGGCGGCGAGCGTGGCGGTCATGAACACCGGGTCGCGCAGCAGTTCGCCGAGCCCGCCCAGCCGATCCTTCAGCCGCTGCGTCTCGCCCGCCTCATGCACCGGGTCGGGCGGCAACAGGAACCGCGCGCCGAGAGTGGCCAGGGCGGCCGCCGCCACCATCCAGACCAGCACCAGTTCCGGCGATCCCCAGCCGAGGATGGCGCCCATGCCGACATTGCCGATGATGAAGCAGGCCGAGCCGATGCCCCGCGGCCAGCCGAAGTTGAACCCGTCCCGCGCCGCCCGTTTCAGCACGATCACGTCGGCGAGCGGCGAGAGCGTCAGGTACATCGAAGACGCCGCGAACCAGACCACCGCCCACCAGGCGAAGCCGAACGGCAGGGCCATCAGGGCGTAGAGCGCCGTCACCAACATGCCCATGACGATCAGCGCCGTGCGCCGCAGCACAAAGCTGTCCGCCCAGATCGCCAGCAGCGGCGCCGTGAACGCCCGCGCCATCAACGGCAGCGACAGGATCAGCCCGATCTTGGCCCCGGAGAGGCCGTGGTGGGCGAACCACACCGGCAGGTAGGGCGACGACACTCCCGTGCCGACGAAGATCGCCCCGTAATAGAGGCCCATGCGCACCGGGAGCGACATGGGCCGCCGCATAGCAGGAGTCGCGGCCGTCTTCCGCAGGCGCGTGAGGTCAGCCGGCCGACCGCGCGGCTCGGCCGGTAATAGCCAGGGCCCGGCGGGCGCGTTCGATCACCGCGGCCTCGCCGCCGACGGCGCTCAAGGCCTCCACCACGTCGCGCGCGCCCAGCGAGAGGCGCAGCGCACTGAGCGGCCCGTCGTCGCGCCGGCCGACCGCCACCGGCTGACCGAGCCGGACCGGGTCCGCCGCACGGTCCCGCAGCCGCTCGTAGAGCGCCTGCGCCGCCACAGGTCCGCGGATCAGGAACGGAAAGATGGTCGGCAGGGCGTCCCAGGTCTCGGCCGGCCGGGCCAGCGCCGGCGCGGCGACCGGCTGGAGATGTGGCGAGGCCGCCAGATCGGTCTCCACGGCGGCGGCGAAGCGGGCCACGAAGCCGCGCACCGCCTCGGGCGGCAGGCGATGGAAGGCCGCCATCTCGTGCAGCGCGGCTTCCCAGCGCAGCAGCAGGCCGAGGTTCTGGGCGTGCGGCAACATCGCCCGCGCGGCGTAGGCCGGCGGCCAGTCCCCGCGCGCCGAATAATCGGCCAGCGACGGCGACAGAGGCTGGCGTCGCAGCCGGGCCGCCTCTCCCGGCGGGACGAACAGCGCGCCGCAGAACGCCGGGCCGCCGAAGAACTTCGAGCCGGTCACCGCCACCAGGAAGCCCTGCGCGAGATGCGCGGCCAGGGTCTGGCCGCAGAGTCGGAACTGGCAGGCGTCGACCAGCACCGTGAGCGCCTCGCCGTGCTCCGCCTTCAACCGCGCCGCGCAGGCCGGCGAGGGAACCGCCAGCCCGGTCTTCGACACGTCGAGCAGGGTGAGCAGCACCGGCCCGCCGGCCCGGACGGCCCGCGCGCAGGCCGCCTCCACCTCGGCGTCGACCG
>JAQGIV010000020.1 GCA_028290945.1 Phenylobacterium sp.
GCCGCCCGCGCCCAAGCCCGCCGCCGCGCCAGGGGGCGCGACCGCGACGGCGGCCATCGCGAAGCCGCCGGCGGCCAAGGCGGCGACGACCAAGCCGGTCGACAAGACGGTCACCGCCAAGTCGGCGACGGCCACGGCGACCAAACCTGCCGCCACGACCAAGCCTGCCACGACCAAACCCGCGCCGGCCAAGCCGAAGGCCCCGGCCAAGGCTGACGCCCCCGCCGGCGACGAGCCGCCGCATTGAGCCAGGTCCGCTCCCTCGAGCCGTGGCGCTGGCTCGGCGTCCCGATGCTGCAGGTGCTGGGCGTCACCATCCTGTTCGCCATCCCGATCCGCCTGTGGGGCCTGCAGCTGCCGGAGCCGGTGTTCCCCATGACCCTGGCCTTCGCCTGGGCGGTGATCCGGCCCTCGGTGCTGGCGCCGGTGGCCCTGGTGCTGATGGGCCTGTTCCTGGACATCTTCTTCGGCGGCCCGCTCGGGCTCTGGGCGCTGTGCCTGCTGATCGCCTACGGTATCGTGCTGGGCGGCCGCAGCATGACCGCCGGCCAGAGCCGCATCGCCATGTGGGTCTGGTACGGCGTGGTCACCGCCGTGGCGATGGGGGCCGGCTTCCTGATCGTGGCCGTCAAGGCCCGCGCCATGCCGGGTCTGGTGGCGATCGGCTGGCAATACCTCGCCACAATCGTGCTCTATCCCTTTGCGCATCGGCTCATCGACATGTTCGAGGATGCCGACGTGCGGTTCCGCTAAGGGGGCGGCCGATGGCGCAGCCAGCCATCTTCTTCGAAGAGGTCAACGAGCGGCAGGGCGTGTTCCACCGCCGGGCCTTCGTGCTGGGCGGCGTGGCCGGCCTGGGCCTGGTGGCGCTGAGCGCCCGGCTGGCGCAGCTGCAGCTGGTGGAGACCCAGCGCTACGAGAAGCTGTCGGCCTCCAACCAGTTCAATTTCAAGCTGATGCCGCCGCCGCGCGGCCTGGTCGTCGACCGCAACGGCGTGGTGCTGGCCTCCAACCGGCCGAACTTCCGGCTGATGGTGGCGCGCGACAAGGGCTCCGACGTGCCGGGCACCCTGAAGACGCTAGCCCAGTTCGTGCCGCTGGACGACAAGCGGATGGAGCGGCTGGCCAAGGACATCGCCTTCGCACCGAAGCGGGCGCCGGTGGAGGTCATGGAGGACATGACCTGGGAGCAGTTCAGCGCCATCAACCTGCGCGCCCCCGAGCTGCCCGGCGTCACCGCCGACATGGGCGAGGTTCGGGTCTATCCGCACGGCGGCGCCTTCGCCCACGTGGTCGGCTATGTGGCCAAGGTCAACAAGGACGACATCACCGACGACGGCCCCAATTCCGAGCCGATCATGCTCAACCCCGGCTTCCGGATCGGCAAGCAGGGGGTGGAGAAGGCCTTCGACCTCGACCTGCGCGGCAAGCCGGGCGCCCAGAAGGTGGAGGTCGACGCCAACGGCCGCGAGGTGCGCCAGGACCCCGACGGCGACATCCCGGCGGTGCCCGGCAAGGAGATCCGCCTGACCCTCGACGCCGACATCCAGCTGCGCGCCGAGCAGGTGTTCGGCGAGGAGAGCGGGGCGGCGGTGATGATGGACTGCCGCACCGGCGACGTGCTGTGCATGTTCT
Organism: Phenylobacterium sp.; assembly: GCA_028290945.1. GTDB lineage: Bacteria > Pseudomonadota > Alphaproteobacteria > Caulobacterales > Caulobacteraceae > Phenylobacterium. The sequence goes on from JAQGIV010000020.1 coordinate 1,636, forward strand.
CGGGCCCCAGCTTCGACGCCAACCGCTTCGTGCGCGGCCTGACCGGGGCGGAGTACCGCGGGCTGGCGGAATACGAGCGCAAGCCGCTGTTCAACAAGGCGCTGACGGCGACCTATCCGCCGGGCTCCACCTTCAAGACCATGGTGGCGCTGGCGGCGCTGGAGAACGGCTACGACCCGAAGACCCAGCATGTCTGCAACAAGGTGTGGTTCTGGGGCGGCCGGCCCTGGCATTGCGACCAGGCGCACGGCACCCAGGACCTGCACTCGGCGATCGCCACCTCCTGCGACATCTATTTCTACCAGTGCGCGCTGGCCGTCGGACCGGACAAGATCGCCCGGGTGGCCCGCGAGTTCGGCCTCGGCCAGATCTTCGACCTGGGCATCCCCGGCCAGAAGCCGGGCCTGGTGCCCGACACCGCCTACAAGCGCCGCACCTTCAAGAAGGACCCGGTGTGGCATCCCGGCGAGACGCCCTCCATGGGCATCGGCCAGGGCTATACCCACCTCAATCCGCTGCAGCTCTGCGTGCAGGCCGCGCGCCTGGCCAACGGCCGCAAGGCGCTGCATCCGCGGCTGGTGCGCTCGATCGGCGGGGTGGAGACCAAGTCCGGCGCGGCCTGGGGCGACCTGCCGTTCAATCCGGCGCACATCGACTTCATCAAGAACGGCATGGCGGCGGTGACCGGGGCGTCCGGAGAGCGGATCTCGGGCGCCACCGGGCTGCAGTTTGGGGATCTTGGCCTCGGCCCGATCAAGATGGCCGGCAAGACCGGCACCGCCCAGTCGCAAGGCTACGCCGGCGGCACCGGCGCGCACGGCGCGGTGGGCGAATGGAAGAAGCGCGACCACGCCTGGTTCATCTGCTTCGCCCCCTATGACGACCCGCGCTACGCCATGAGCGTGCTGGTCGAGCACGGCGGCTTCGGCGGCAGCGTTGCAGCGCCGCGGGCCCGCGAGATCATGCGGGTCGCCCTCCTGAAGGACCCGGAGTTGCGGGCGCGGATCGAGAAGCCCCTGCCGATGCCCGCTATCCCCAGCGGCCCAGCCGGCGGCGACGTGGTGCCCGACCTGCCGGCGCAGCCGGTGGACCCGAGCCTCGCCGCCCAGCAGGCGACGCCCACATGACCGTCTCGGCCCTCACCCGCCCGGGCGAACGCGACCGGCTGATCGTCAAGCTGGGCGAGATCGACTGGATGTTCTGCCTGGTGCTGACCCTGATCGCCGGGGCCGGCGGGGTGATGCTGTTCTCCATCGCGGGCTCCAGCTGGATGCCCTGGGCGCTGCCGCACCTGCTGCGCTACGTCCTGTTCTTCGCGATCATGATCGCCCTGTCGCTGGTCGACCTGCGGGTCTGGTTCACGCTCGCCTATCCGGTCTACGGGATCGGGCTGGTGCTGACGGCGCTGGTCGACGTCGTCGGCCACCATGCGCTGGGCGCTCAGCGTTGGCTGCAGCTCGGACCAATCACCATCCAGCCCTCGGAGATCATGAAGATCGGCCTGGTGCTGGCGCTGGCGCGCTTCTACCACGGCGCCTCGGGGCGGACGGCGCAGCTCTCCTGGTGGCTGCTATGGCCGGCGCTGCTGATCCTCATGCCGGTGGCCCTGGTGGCCAAGCAGCCCGACCTCGGCACGGCCCTGCTGATCCTGATGACCGGCGGGGTGATCATGATCCTCGGCGGCCTGTCGTGGCGGCTGATCACCATCGGCTTCCTGGGCGCCATCGCCGTGGTGCCGCCGGCGGTGATGTTCGGGCTGCACGACTATCAACGCAAACGCCTGCTGACCTTCCTCAACCCGGAGAGCGACCTCTCCGGCTCCGGCTACCACATCCAGCAGTCGAAGATCGCGCTGGGCTCCGGCGGCCTCCTGGGCAAGGGCTATGGGCTGGGCTCGCAGAGCCAGCTCAACTTCCTGCCGGAGAAGCAGACCGACTTCATCTTCTCGACCCTCGCCGAGGAGTTCGGCTTCGTGGGCTGCGTCTCGATCATCCTGCTCTACGCCGCGGTGATCTTCATGGCCCTGCGCACCGCCTACATCTCGCACAGCCATTTCGGCCGGCTGGCGGCGGCCGGCGTCACGGTGACCTTCGCCCTCTATGTGCTGATCAACGGCTCGATGGTCATGGGCCTGGCGCCGGTGGTGGGCGTGCCCATGCCGCTGCTCTCCTACGGCGGCACGGTGATGCTGACGGTGATGATCGGCTTCGGCCTGGTGCAGGCCGTGCGGGTGCACCGCTACTCGGAAGTCACCAGCGGCAAGGGCGCGCTGATGTAGCCCGCTCAGGGATTGGCCGAGACCAGTCCCAGGTGCTCGACAAAGGGATCGAAGTCGCGGTCGCTGTAGAGCAGGGCATGCCCGTCGACGATGCAGCGGGTGGCGATCAGGGTGTCGATGGTCTTGCGAACCGTCACGCCGCGACCACGGAGCCACCGGTAATTCCTGGCCGCCGCAATGGCCACCTGCTCGCCGCCGATGTCCACGACGGTGAGCGTGCGCAGCAGCCGCAGCGCCTCTTCGAAGTCGCGGTCGCGGGTGAACCCCTGCAACACCTCGGCCAGCATGAGGTCGCCGATCAGCAAAGGCTCGGCGGCGAGCAACTGGTCCAGCCGGTCGGACGCGGCCGTCGAATGGCCGCGGAAGTAGTCGATCCAGACGCTGGAATCGACCAGGATCACCCGTCGGTCCGCATGGCGTCGAGATCGCCCTGCCAATCGAACTTGCCGCGGTATTTGCGGATGCCTTCCTGACGGCGCAGCCGGACGAGGGTCTTCAGGCCCAACTCGACCGCCTCCCGCTTGGTCCGAACGCCGGCGGCCTTGAGCGCGTCGGCCATGAGCTTGTCGTCGATCACGATGTTGGTGCGCATGATGTGTATCCATCGACAGAATTATACACATAGGTGATGAAGCCCGCCCCGGCAAGCGCACGCTGATGTAGATGACCTCTCCCCCCCCCCCCCCCCCCCCCCCCCCCCGGGGGGGGGGGGGGGGGGGGGGGGGGGGGGGGGGC
>JAQGIV010000037.1 GCA_028290945.1 Phenylobacterium sp.
CTGGCCGTGGCCGACCACGAACTTCACCTCCGGCACCTGCTCGCGCAGGAACCGCGCCAGCTCCGGCAGGTCGTTGACCCGCGGGGCGACGTAGTAGGCCTGGCCGCCGCGGTACTTCTCGCGCAGCAGGGCCTCGCGGATCACCACGGGGTCGTAGGGCGTGATGTAGGTGCGCACCGCCAGCCGGTCGACCGGCGGGGTGGCGATGATCGACATTTCCCGGATGCCGGAGAGCGACATCTGCAGGGTGCGCGGGATCGGCGTGGCGGTCAGCGTCAGGACGTGCACGTCGGCGCGCAGCTCCTTGAGCTTCTCCTTGTGCTTGACCCCGAAGTGCTGCTCCTCGTCGACGATCACCAGGCCGAGGTTCTTGAACGACACCTGCTTGCCGAGGATGGCGTGGGTGCCGATGACGATCTCCACCTCGCCCTTGGCCAGGCCCTCGCGGGCCTCGGCGGCCTCCTTGGGCGGCACCAGGCGCGACAGGCGGCGCACCTTCACCGGCCAGCCCTCGAAGCGCTCGGTGAAGGTCTTGAAGTGCTGGCGGGCCAGCAAGGTGGTGGGCGCCACGACCGCCACCTGCTTGCCGCTCATGGCCACCACGAAGGCGGCGCGCAGCGCCACCTCGGTCTTGCCGAAGCCCACGTCGCCGCAGATCAGCCGGTCCATGGGCTTGCCGGCGGCGAGGTCTTCCAGCACGTCGCCGATGGCCGTCAGCTGGTCCTCGGTCTCCTCGTAGGGGAAGCGGGCGCAGAACTCGTCGAACACGCCGTGCGGCGGGTCGATCTGGTCGGTGTGCTTGGTGGCCCGCTCGGCGGCGATGCGGATCAGCCCCTCGGCCATCTCGCGCAGCCGCTCCTTGGCCTTCGCCTTGCGCGCCTGCCAGGCCGCGCCGCCCAGCCGGTCGAGCACCACGCCCTCGCTGTCGGCGCCGTAGCGGGTCAGCAGGTCGATGTTCTCCACCGGCAGGTAGAGCTTGGCCTCGCCGCCGTAGTGGATCTCCAGGGTATCGTGCGGCGCGCCCTGCACGTCGAGGGTCTTCAGCCCGTCGTAGCGGCCGATGCCGTGGTCGATGTGGACGACCAGGTCGCCCGGCGTCAGCGCCGAGGCCTCGGCCAGGAAGTTGGTCGCCCGCCGCCGGCGCCGCGGCCGCGCCAGGCGGTCGCCCAGGATGTCGGTCTCGGAGATCACCGCCAGGCTGTCGGTCTCGAAGCCGGACTCCAGCGGCAGCACCACCCGCTGCGGGACCTTCGGGTCGGCGGCCTTGGCCGCGTCCCAATAGGGGGCCAGCGGCACGTTCGTCAGCCCGTGGTCGGCCAGCATGACGCCCAGCCGGTCCGACGACCCGTCCGACCAGGAGGCGAACAGCACGCGTTTGCCGGCCGCGGCGAGCCGCTGCGCGTGGTCTGCCGTGGCCTCGAACAGGTTGACGCTATCGCGCAGGCGCTCCGGGGCGAAGTTGCGGCCCTGGCGCGCGCCCATGTCGACCACCAGGTCGCCCTCGGCCTCCTGGAAGGCGGAGAAGCGGCGGGTCGGGCGGGCCTTCAGGCGGTCCGACCACTCGTCCTCGTCCAGGTAGAGGCGCGTCGGCTCCAGCGGATGGTAGTGGGTCCTGCGGTCGGTCTGGGCGCGGGCGTCGTAGGCGTCGCGCAGCATGGCCAGCCGCTCGTCGCGGGCGGCCTGGGCCAGGTGGTCCAGCGCCACCAGGCTGCCCTGCGGCAGGTAGTCGAACAGGCTCTCCATGGTCGGATAGAATAGCGGCAGCCAGTGCTCCATCCCGGCGCGGCGGCCGCCTTCCGAGACGGTGGAGTAGAGCGGATCGTCGCCGGCCGCCCCGAAGGCCTCCAGGTAGCCGGTGCGGAAGCGCGAGATCGCAGCCTTGTCGAGCAGGGCCTCGCTGACCGGCAACAGCGACACCTCCTTCAGCTGCTTGGTGGAGCGCTGGGTCTCCGGATCGAAGGCGCGGATGGATTCCAGGGTGTCGCCGAACAGGTCCAGGCGCACCGGCTCCTCGGCGTTGGGCGGGAAGACGTCGATCACCCCGCCGCGGATGGCGAACTCGCCGCGCTCGGAGACCGTCGAGGCCCGCACATAGCCGTTGACCGCGAAGTAGCGCTCGAGATCGGCGATCTCGACCACATGGCCGGTCCGCGCCGACCAGGACGCCCCCTTCACGGCGCTGCGCGGCGGCACGCGCTGCAGCAGCGACGGCACGGCGGTGATCAAGAGGCGGGGCGTCTTCTCGTCGAGGCCTTCGGCCAGGCGCGACAGCGTCGCCATCCGTTCGGCGGCGATGCCGGCCGACGGCCCCACCCGGTCGTAGGGCAGGCAGTCCCAGGACGGGAAGCGCAGCACCTCGACGTTGGGGGCGAAGAAGCAGAAGGCGTCGGCGAAGGCCGACAGCCGCGCGCCGTCGCGGGCCACAAACACCGTGAGCCCTTTGCGGGCGCGGACGATGTCGGCCATCACCAGGGCGTCGAAGCCCTCCGGCGCGCCCACCAGGTCGAGGCGGCCCGGATCCTCGGCCACCCGGCGCAGGCTGGCCGCCGTCACCGGCCGCGAGGCGTCATCCGCCATGATCGTCTCCGCGCAGGTCCCGAATCGCTTCGGGGACCTCAAAGCGGAAGGCCTTGATCCGATCCATCAGCGGTCCGGCGAATTGCGGCGACGGCTCCTCGCGCCCGACGATCCAGGCGTAGAGGTCGTGGTCGGGGACTTCGAGGATGGCCTCGAAGTGGTCCAATTCGGCTTCGGAGAGGCTGGAGACGTGCTTGTCCGCGAACGGCCCCAGAATGAGGTCCGCTTCCCTGAAGCCCCGGCGCCAGGCCCGGAACCTCAGCTTCTTCAGCCGGGCGTCGCGATCAATCGTCATAGAGGCGGGGCGGATATAGGCCGGGGCGCGGGCCAGCGCCAGTCGCCCTGTCGGACTACTTGGCGCTCCTGTCGGCCGCGGTGATCGAGCGGACCTTGAACGGCTCCGGATGGTCCGCCGCGCAGCCCGCCTGGATCGCGGCGCGGTTCTTCTCCACGGTGGCGAAGACCCAGGCCGGCGCGTTCGGATAGGCGGCCTTCAGGCTGGCCAGGCCGACGGCGAACGGCGTCGCCGGCTCGCCGGCCCGCGGCGCCTCGTTGATGTGCATCGCCATGCCGTGCAGGCCGCCGAGCTGGGCCGGCCCGGCGCCCAGCCCCTCGGCGTTGATCCACACCGTGCAGTCGTTGGTCGGCGCGAAGGCCGACGCCCGGTCCGGCGTCGTCACCGAGATCAGGTTGCGGCCATAGTCCGCCGCCGCCTGGCCGGCCACCTTCTTGGCCGGCGCCGCGGACGCCGCCACCGCCAGCAGCGCCAGCGGCGCGGCAAGTCCGATAATCCATCTACGCATGAGCCCCTCCCGAGAATCCATCGTACGGCAAGCTAGGCCGGAGTTCGGCCAAAATTCGGCGGTCGGATTTCAGTGCCGTCAAAGACGACCTGCTATCCTCCGTCCATGCGGCCGGAGATTCTTTTCCCGCTCTTTGCGCCCGTGACCTCGCTGAAGGGCGTGGGGTCGCGGCTCGCGCCGCTGCTCGAGCGGCTGGCTGGGCCGATCGTGCGCGACGTGCTGTTCCTCAAGCCGCACGCCATCGTGCGCCGGACGCCGGCCGTGCTGTCGGCGGTGCGCGACGGCGAGGTGATGACCTTCGAGGTGACCATCGAGGAGCACCAGCGGCCGAGGGCCCAGTCGCAGCCCTGGCGGGTGCGGGTGTCGGACCCCACCGGCTTCATGACCCTGGTGTTCTTCGGCCGCTTCGCCGATCAGCTGGAGAGCCGCCATCCGGTGGGCGCCAAACGGATCATCTCGGGCAAGGTCGGCGACGACAAGTTCGGCCGCCAGATGGTCCATCCCGACTACATGGTCGACCCGGCCAAGGCCGGCGAGATCCCGGAGCTGGAGACCATCTATCCGGCCACCGAGGGCCTGCCGCCCCGCCGGGTGCGCGGCTTCGTGCTGGAGGCCCTGGAGCGGGCCCCTGCCCTCCCCGAATGGCAGGACGCCGCCTGGAAGGCCCGCGAGCACTTCCCGGCCTGGCGCGAGGCTCTGGAGCGGCTGCACGCGCCGGAGAGTGAGGCCGATCTCTCGCCGCTGACCCCGCACTATCGCCGCCTCGCCTACGACGAGCTGCTGGCCCACCAGCTGGCCATGGCCCAGCGCAAGGCGGAGCGCCGGCGCGAGCCCGCCGCGAAGATCGCCGCCGGCGCCATCGCCGAGAAGGTCCGCGCCGACCTGCCCTTCGTCTTCACCGGCGCCCAGGCGCGGTCGCTGGGCGAGATCCGCGCCGACCTCGCCTCGGGCGAGCGGATGAGCCGGCTGATCCAGGGCGACGTGGGCTCCGGCAAGACCGTGGTCGCCATGTGCGCCATGGCCGATGTGGCGGCCGGCGGCGGTCAAAGCGCTCTGATGGCGCCCACCGAGATCCTGGCCCGGCAGCACTTCGAGACCATCTCCGGCCCGCTCAACGACCACGGCGTCGGCGTGGTGCTGCTGACCGGCCGCGACAAGGGTAAGCCCCGGGCCGAGAAGCTGCGCGCGCTCGCGGCCGGCGAGGCCAAGGTGGCCGTCGGCACCCATGCCCTCTTCCAGGACGACGTGGCGTTCCACAGGCTGCAGCTGGCCGTGATCGACGAGCAGCACCGCTTCGGGGTCGCCGAACGCCAGCGGCTGCAGGCCAAGGGCCAGGCCGTGCACCTGATCGCCATGTCGGCCACGCCCATCCCGCGGACGCTGGAACTGACCGTCTATGGCGACCTCGACGTTAGCCGCATCGACGAGAAGCCGCCGGGCCGCACGCCGGTCGCCACCCGCGCCGTGCCCATGGGCCGGATCGCCGAGGTGGAGGCCCGCCTGCGCCAGGCGACGGCGGAAGGGGCGCAGGCCTTCTGGATCTGCCCCCTGGTCTCGGAGAGCGAGGTCAGCGACCTGGCCGCCGCCGAGCGCCGCGCCGCCGACCTCACCGAGCGGATCGGCCCCAGCGTCGGCCTGATCCACGGCAAGCTGCCGCCCGCCGCCAAGGACGCGGTGATGGCCGAGTTCGCCGAGGGCCGCCTCTCCGTGCTGGTCGCCACCACGGTCGTCGAGGTCGGCGTCAACGTGCCCAACGCCACCATCATGGTCATCGAACAGGCCGAACGCTTCGGCCTCGCCCAACTGCACCAGCTGCGCGGCCGGGTGGGCCGTGGGCGCCAGGAGAGCGCCTGCGTGCTGCTCTACGACCCGCCGCTGTCGGAGACCGCCCAGAGGCGCCTCGACATCCTTCGCCGCACCGACGACGGCTTCGTCATCGCCGAGCGCGACCTGGAGCTGCGCGGCGGCGGCGACGCCCTGGGCCTGCGCCAGTCGGGCTTCCCCGACTACGTCTTCGCCGACCCCTTCGCGCACCGCGACCTGATCGCCGCCGCCGGCGACGACGCCCGCCTGATCATCAACCGCGACCCCGATCTGACCTCGGAGCGCGGAAAAGGCCTGCGGGTGCTGCAGGAGCTGTTCGACTGGAAGGCCGGCATGGCGCTGAAGGACGCGGGCTAGACCTTCACCATCCGCTTGCCGCGGTTCTCGCCGGCCAGCAGGCCGATCAGCGCGCCGGGCGTGTTCTCCAGCCCCTCCAGGATGTCCTCCTGGACCTTGAGCTTGCCCTCGGCGACCCAGGCCTGCAGGTCCTTCAGGGCTTTTTCCCGCCGGTCGTCGAAGTCCATGACCACGAAGCCCTGCAGCGTCAGGCGCTTGGTGACGATCAGGCCCGGGACGCCGCGCGGGCCGTGGGCCGGGGCCGCGCCGTCGTATTGCGAGACCGCCCCGCAGCAGGCGATCCGGCCGTGGACGTTCATGGCGAACAACATGGCTTCCAGGATGTCGCCGCCGGTGTTGTCGAAATAGACGTCGACGCCCGCCGGACAGGTTTCCTTGAGTTGCCCCCGCAGGTTTCCGGCCTTGTAGTCGATGGCCGCGTCGAAGCCGAGCTCGTCCACCAGCCATTTGCCCTTTTCCTCGCCGCCGGCGACGCCCACCACGCGGCACCCCTTGAGCTTGGCGATCTGGCCGACCAGCGAGCCCACCGACCCGGCCGCGGCCGAGACGACGACCGTCTCGCCAGGCTTCGGCTTGCCGCATTCCAGCAGGCCGAAATAGGCCGTCAGCCCGGCCACGCCATAGACGCTGAGCAGGTGGGTGACCGGCTCCAGCCTCGGCAGTTTGGCGAGCCGTTTGGCCGGGGCGGCGGCATACTCCTGCCAGCCGGTGTCGCCCCAGACCAGGTCGCCGGGCTGCAGCGCCGGGTCGCGCGATTCCACCACCTCCGACAGCGCCCCGCCGGCCATCACCTGGCCCGAGGTCAGCGCCGAGCGATAGGTCGCCCCCTGCATCCAGGCGCGGTTGGCGGCGTCGAGGGAGATGTAGCGGGTGCGGACCAGCACCTCGCCGTCGCCGGCCGTCGGGCGTTCGGCTTCGACCAGCTTGAAGTGCTCGGGCCCGAGCTTGCCCTGCGGCAGCTGGTCCAGGACGATCTGGCGGTTGGTCTCGGCCATGGCGCGTCTCCCCGTGTTCTGGGGCAGAGCGAGCACACGACCTCAGCGGTGGGTCAAGGCCGCGACGCGGGCCAGGGCGTCGGCCTCCAGGTCGGCGTAGAACAGGTTGAAGCCCGGGACCTTGCGCCGGTCGGCCCAGGAGCCGGTGCGCTGGAAGGCGCCGGACTTGGGCGGGGTGATCTCGAGGATGCCGTCCCGGCACTGGGCCCCCACCTGGCGGGCCAGGAAGGCGGGGCGGGCGTCCCACTCGAGGCCCGTGGCGTTGGCGGCGCCCAGGTTCAGCCGGGCCGGCGCGGGCGCGTTGGTGGTCTCGCCGAGGATCGGGTTGAAGCACAGCGCCGGGCGGCGGTTGAGGGTCTCCAACTCGCCGTTCGCGGTCCAGACGACCGCGCGCTCCAGCGGCGACGCGCCGGCGGCCGGATCGCCGTCGTAGTCGCTGATCCAGGCGGCGAGACAGCCGGCTTCGCCCTTGCGGCGGCACGGCGCGATCGGCGGGGCGCCGGCGGCGACCACGGTCTCGATCAGATAGGCGGCGGCCAGGCGCGCGCGGACATCGGGCTTGGCGGCCACCTCCTCGGCCAGCAGCCGCGCCGCCAGGGTGCCGCCCTGCTCCACCCCCACCAGCACGAACGGCCGGCCGTGGTTGTCGTGGTCGAGATAGAAGCGGAAGGCCTGCGCCGCGTCGCCGTAGGCGAACTTGCGCGCCTCGCGGGCGTCCTCGCGCAGCGTCATGGCTGAGTAGAGGCTGGCCTGCCGGTAGCGCGGCGCGAAGATGCGGCCCACCCGCACGAACGGCCCGGCGTAGTTGGGGGCCATGGTGGTGCGGAACTGCTTGCCGCCCTTGCGGTCGTCGATCGGGGCGTTCCACTGCTCGCCCCCGTCATAGGTGGTGGGCGACAGGAAGAAGATGTCGGCCGGTGGCGCGGCGGCCCCCAGCGCCCCGGGATCGGTGGGCATCAGGTACCAGGCGGCGCGCTGGGCGTAGTCGGGCGCCTTGGGCGGCGTGTAGGTCTGGAACGGCAGCTTGGGGTCGAGCGCGTTGCGCTGCAGGTCGTCCCAGAAGACCGCCACGGCCACCGCCAGGAACAGCAGCACCCCCAGGAGGGTCAGCGCCGGCCAGCGGCGCGGGCGCGGCGCGGGCTCGCTCATCGGCCTACCGGTAGGGGTCGGCTTGCGAGAGGTAGTGGGTGACGTAGTCGCCGATCCCCTCCTCCAGCGGCGTCATGGGCTTGGCGTAGCCCGCCTGCTTCAGCCGGTCCATGCTGGCCTCGGTGAAGTACTGGTACTTGTCGCGGATGGCCGGCGGCATGGGGGTGTAGTCGATCTTGGGCGGCTTGCCCGCCGCCTCGAACACCGCCTTGGCCATGTCCTCGAAGCTCCGCGCAGTCCCCGAGCCCAGGTTGAAGATGCCGTTCACCTCCGGCGTCTCCAGCAGCCACTGCGACACCTCGGCGGCGTCGCGGACATAGACGAAGTCGCGCTTCTGGCCGCCGTCCGGCACGTCCTTGCGGTAGCTCTTGAACAGCTGCACGCCCTGGCCGGCCTGCACGTGCGGCCAGATCTGGGCGGCCACCGACTTCATGGAGCTCTTGTGCTCCTCGTTGGGCCCATAGACGTTGAAGAACTTCAGCCCCACCCACTGCGGCGGCGCGTAGTCGCGTAGCGCCTGCCGCACCGCGAACAGGTCGAACAGCGCCTTCGACCAGCCGTAGGTGTTGAGCGGCCTGAGCGCCGCCAGGGCCTCGTAGTCGCTGTCGTCGACGAAGCCGTGCTCGCCCGCGCCATAGGTGGCCGCCGAGGAGGCGTAAACGAACCGCCGCTGCCGGTCGGCGCACCAGCGGAACAGGTCGCGGCTGAGCGTGAAGTTGGAATGGACGATCTTGTCGGCGTCCGGCTCCGTCGTCGAGGAGACGGCGGCCATGTGGATGACCAGCTCGACGTCGCGCCAGCGCTTCTCCAGCCAGTCGAACATGTCCTCCGGCGCCACGAAGTCGCCGATCGCGTGCTTGGCGATGTTGCGCCACTTGCCGAGCTCGGCCTCGCGCAGCCGGTCGCAGACCACCACGTCGAGGCTGCGGTCCTCGGCCAGCCGGGCCGCGATATTGGAGCCGATGAAGCCCGCGCCGCCGGTGACGAATGCGATGCGCCGGGTCATGCGGGGATCATCCTTGGGCCTTGTTGCTCATCCGCGCGATGGCCGCGGCGGTGGAATAGCCCTCGACGATCTCGGCCAGCCGCACCTCGCCGCCCCAGGCGCGCACTTCCTTGCCGCCCACGACCTCTTCCTCGGAATAGTCCGCGCCCTTGATCAGCACGTCGGGCCGGGCGGCCTCGATCAGCTTCATCGGCGTCTGGTCCTCGAACGGCACCACCAGGTCCACCGAGCCCAGGCCCGCCAGCACCAGGGCGCGGCTCTCCAGGTCGTTGACCGGCCGGCCCTCGCCCTTCAGCGCGCGCACGCTGTCGTCGGAGTTCAGCCCCACGATCAGCCGGTCGCACCAGGCCCGCGCCTGGGCCAGGTAGGCCACGTGGCCCTTGTGCAGGATGTCGAAGCAGCCGTTGGTGAAGCCGACCCGCAGGCCCTTGGCCCGCCAGCGCGCCACCTCGTCGGCCATCCGCTGCAGGGTGGCGACCTTGGCCTCGGCCGGGGCGATGTGGGCGGAGATCGTGGCCTCCACCAGCTCCTCGGGCGACACCGTCGAGGTGCCGGCCTTGCCGACCGCCACGCCGGCCGCCAGCTGGGCGAAGGCGATGGCCTCCTCCATGCCGGCGTCCGAGGCGATGGCCAGGCCCAGGGCGGCCAGCGTCGTGTCGCCGGCGCCGGAGACGTCGAACACCTCGCGCGGCGTGGTCCGGAAGTGGCGCACCGGCTCGCCGCGCACCGCCAGGCTCATGCCCTTGCCGGCCCGCGTCACCAGGATCGCCTTGGCGTCCCACAGGCCCAGCGCATGGGCCAGCGCCGCCTCGATCTGGTCGTCGGTCTCGGTGGGCAGGTCCGTGGCGTGGGCCAGTTCCAGGGCGTTGGGCTTGATCAGGTCGACGGCGCCGTAGCGGGCGAAGGAGCGGGCCTTGGAATCCACCACCACCTTGCCGCCGGTCAGCTTGGCGGCCGCCAGGCAGGCGGCGATCACCGCGTCGGTCACCACGCCCTTGCCGTAGTCGGAAATCAGGATCACGCCGGCCCCGTCGACGGCGTCCTTGATGGTGCGCACCAGGCGCTGTTCGATATCGCCGACCACCGCCCGGCTGGCCTCCATGTCGACGCGCAGCAGCTGCTGGTTGCCGGAGACGAAGCGGGTCTTCAGCGTGGTCGGCCGGTCGGGGTCGTTGATCAGATAGCCCTCGACGCCCGGCTCCTCGCCTACCAGGCGGATCGCCTCGTGGCCCTCGGTGTCGCCGCCGATCACCCCGATCAGCGCCACGCCGCCGCCCAGGGCTGCGATGTTGCGCGCCACGTTGCCGGCCGCGCCCAGCATGACCAGTTCGCGCGATCGGGCCAGCACCGGGATCGGCGCCTCCGGCGACAGCCGCGTCACCTCGCCATAGACGAAGCGGTCGATCATCAGGTCGCCCACGCAGACGACCCGCCGGCCGGCCGCCTCGCTGAGCAGGTGCTGAAGGGCGGAAAGGTCCATGGGGGTCAGGGTGTGCGGCGCTGCGCCAAAAGGGTCAAGGGCGCGGTCAAGCCGCGGCCACCACGCCGTGCAGGGCCTTCAGCGTCGCCAGCAGCACCTTGGCCTCGCTGAGCGGCAGGCAGCTCGGCGCGTCGCACAGCGCCTTGTCGGGCTGCGGATGGAACTCCAGGAACACGCCGTCGGCCCCCGACGCCACGGCGGCCTTGGCGATCACCGCCACGCCCTCGCGGCGACCGCCGGTGGAGGCGCCGCCGGTCCGCGGGTCCGCGCCCGGCAGCTGCACCGCGTGGGTGGCGTCGATGGTCACCGGCACGCCCAAGGCCTGCATCTGGCCGATGGCCAGCATGTCGACGACCAGGTTGTTGTAGCCGAACGAGGAGCCCCGCTCGCACAGGATGGTCTGGGCGCCGGGCGCCGCCTCCTGGATCTTGGCGAGGATGTTCCTGGTGTCCCAGGGGGCCAGGAACTGCGCCTTCTTGACGTGGATCCAGCCGCC
>JAQGIV010000066.1 GCA_028290945.1 Phenylobacterium sp.
CCGCCCTGCCCGGCGGCTCCATCGACCCCAGCCTGCTGATGCCGGCCGCCCTGCGGGGCCTGGACACCGCCGGCGCCGGGGACTGGGCGGCGGAGCTGCGGCGGGTGTGCGCCCTGTTCTGCCGCCTGCTGCCGGCCGGCCAGGAGCCGGACGCGGCGGTGCTGCACCTGTGGATCCGCACCATCCAGGAGGTCGCCGACCTGCACGGCGGCACCCTCGACAAGGTGCTGGCCGACGAGAAGGGGGTGATGGCGGTGGTGGTGTTCGGCGTGCCGCCGACCCCCACCGAGGGCGTGGCCGAGCGCGGCCTGACCGCCGCCCTCGCCGTGCGCCAGGCGATCCCGGCCGCCCAGATCGGCGTCGCCACCGGCAAGCTGTTCGCCGGCGTGGTCGGCGCGCGCAGCCACGCGCAGTACACCGTCTATGGCCCGGCCGCGAACACTGCGGCCCGGCTGATGAGCGCCGCGACCACGACCGGCCTGCTGTGCGACGAGGCCACCCGCCAGGCGGCGAGGTCCGCCTTCACCTTCAGCGAGCACCCCGTGGAGCTGAAGGGGCTGGGCGCGGTCTGCGCCTACTGCCCGGCCGGCGAGCTGACCGAGGCCGCGGGCCCCGCCGGGGCCGGCCAGCCGCTCGCCGGACGCCAGCGGGAGCTGGCGGCCATCGCCGACTGCCTCGCGGGCGACGGCGGGCGGCTGCTGGTGCTCACCGGCGAGGCGGGCCTCGGCAAGTCGGCCTTGCTTGGCCATGCCGCGGCCGAAGCCGCGCGGCTGGACCGTCCGACCATCGCGACCTCGGCCACCGGCTACGGGACGAGCCAGCCGCTGTCCGCCTGGAGCCGCACGGCGCGCGCCCTGCTGAAGGCCCAGTCAGGGGCCGCCGGCGCTGGCCCCGAGGCGGTGCTGGCCAAGGCCGCGGCGATGTCGGGCCTTGGGCCGGAGGCGCTGGGCCTGGCGAACCCCTTGTTCGGAATGGACTTTGCCTTGCCGGCCGCCTTCGCCAGCCTGCCGGCCGACGAGCGGGCCGCGGCGGGCCGTCGGGCGCAGGCGGCGCTGCTCATCGCGCTGGTCGGCGACGGCGGCGTCTGGCTGCTGGACGACGCCGATCGGGCCGACGAGGCCTCGCTGAGCCTCGCCGCCGAGCTGCTGCGGACCGACCCGGCCGGCCGGCTCATGATCACCGCGCGCACCCTGACCGGGCGGCTTTCGGAGATGATCGCGCGCGACGCCTCTGACGCCCGGTTGATCGAGCTCCAGCTCCTGACGCGGGACGAGACCGCCGTGCTGGCGCAGGCCCGCGTCGCGGTGTCGCCCAGCCATCCGCTGGTGGACTGGCTGCAGCAGAAGTGCCGCGGCAATCCGCAGCTGGCCGGCGAGCTGCTGTCGGCCTTGCCGGCCGATCGGCTGGCGGCCGGGGCGCAGTCGCCGGGGGCCTGGCGCGAGGTTCTGCCCGAGCTGCAGCTCACCGATCTGCCGGCCAGCCTGGAAGGCGCGGCCATGGCCCGCATCGCCCGCCAGCCGGTGTCCGCCCAGCGCGCCCTGAAGGCCGCCTGCATCGCCGGCGGGGCCTTCACCGGCCGCACCCTCGTCGAGCTTGGGCTGCCTGGCGATCCGGCCGGGGTCGAGGTGCTGCTGGAAGGCCTGGTCCGCGACGGCCTGCTGGCCCGCGAGGGCAAGGCCTATGCCTTCAGCCAGGACCTGGTGCGCCAGACGGTCCACGCCAGCCTCACCGACGCTCCGCGCCAGGAGCTGCACCGCCGGGCCGCCGAGGCCCTGGAGCGGGCCCGCCGCTTCGACCGGGCCGCAGAGCTGTCGGAGCACTGGCGCGAGGCCGGACGGCCGGCGCGGGCCTTCCGCTACGCCCGCCGCGCCGGCGCCGAGGCCCTGGCGCTGGGCTCACACGGGGAGGCCGCGGCCTGGTTCCGCCGCGCCCTGGCGCTGGGCGGCGAAGCCGGCGTGCTGACCGTCCTGCGCGGCGCTCAACTGCATGCCGAGCTCACCGATGCGCTGGCCAGCGTCAGCGAGCAGAAGATCGCCTCGCACCACGCCCGCGAGGCGCTGCGCGCCCTCGACCGCCCGGCGCCGGAGAGCAACGCCGGCTGGTGGCGCTTTCTCATGCGCGAGATCGGCGCCCTCGCCATCACGATCCTGCGCCACCGGCCGCTGCGCGGCGGGGCCCGCAGCCGTCACGTGGCGCGCCTGTGCTTCCGGACCGCGTCCAAGTTCGCCGACGCCCTGGGCTTCACCGAGGGGCTGGTCGCGCAGGTGGCGATGGCCGTCTACTCCGCCCGTCAGGCCGAGCGGGTCGGCGACCTCGCCCTGACCGCCCGGCCCTATGCTCTGCTCGGCTATGTCGCCGGCCTGCTGCGGCTGAAGTCGCTGGCCAGATTTTGCCTGACGCGGCCGCGCGCCGCCGCCATCGCCGAGCGCAACTGGGCGGCCCTGCACTTCAGCCTCGGCTCGGAATACTGGCTGGACGTGGTCTTCTCCCGCTGGGCCGCCGCCGAGCGCCGCGAGACGACGCTGGTGCACATCGGCCGCCGCGCCTTCAGCGACGTCGGCCAGGGCCTGCACCTGTCGCTCAGCGGTCAGCGGCTGTGGATGCGCGGCGATACGGCCGGATCGCGGCGCACCTTCGAGGCGCTGCAGCGGTTCGGCGAGCTGCGCGGCAACGACCAGTTCCTGCTCTGGAGCCACATGAGCTACGGACGCTGCGATCTTGCCGAGGGCGATCCGGTCGCCGCCGAAGCCAATCTGCTGACCGCCCAGGCGCTGCTGGGGCGGGCGCCGGAGAACCAGTCGCAGATCATCATCGAAGCCCTGCTGGCGCTGGCCCGCGCCCAGCAGGGACGCGCCCTCGAGGGCGACACCGCGCGCCTGCTCACCCTGCTCGAGGACCGCTCCGCCTGGACCATGAACACCTGGGACGCCCTCGACGCCGGGGCCGAGGCGATCCTGGCGGCGGAGCTGGCGGGACCGTTGCGGCGGCCGGGCCGCGGCGCGCGGCGGATGTTGAAATTGCTCGCCGCCTTCGCCCAGCTCTACCCCATCGGCGGCCTCAGCCTGGCCTATCATCGCGGCGCCCTGGCCGCCGCCGGCGGCGCACCCCGGCGGGCGGCGCGGCATTGGCGGCGAGGGGCGGC
>JAQGIV010000103.1 GCA_028290945.1 Phenylobacterium sp.
GCACCGCGACCGTCATCACCACGCCCGGCGGCGCGTCGGGCAGAGGGTCTCCCAGGACCCCGCCGCCGAACGGCGCCGCGGCGGCGAACCGCCGGCCCGACAGCGCCAGCGGCACGCCGCGGCCGGACTCCGCCGGATCGGCCATCACCGCCGTGAGCGGACCGGCCGAGCCGCCGCGCGCCAGGTCGGCGACCATCAGGTGCAGGTCGGTGCCGGACGCGGCGAGGATCACGTCCTGCGCCTGGGCGGGCGGCAGACCGCAGAGCGCCGTCAGCCGCTGGCGCACGCCCTCCATCGCCTGGCCATAGCTGGCCTCGCCGCCGCGATGGCGCGCCAGGCCAGCGGCGGCGGCCGCGAAGGCGCCGGCTGAGAGGGTCGAGGCGGTGGAGGAGCTGAAGGCGCATTCGCCGGGCGCCGGGCGCACGCCGCAGCCGTAGCGGTTGAGTCCGGTGGCCGCGTCGAGGGCGATGCGCTCGTCCCCGCCGCTGGCCAGCAGGGCTTCGACGCCGTCTATGCCAGAGCCCGCCTCCGGCCTGCGGCGCGCGGCGTCCGATCGATCCCTCATGCGCCGCCGGTCCGGGTGGATGTGGCGGGCAGGGTCGGCCTGAGTCCCTTATCGCCGGATTAAGGACCGCCCTGCGCCGGCCAGGTCGCGGTGTACAAGCTGCGGCGTCCGGCTAAGCTCCTGATCAACGATCAGGGAGATGGATCATGGATGGCGCCAACAGCCGCGACCGGGAGCTGCGCCAGCGCGCCGAGGCCGTCATCCCCGGCGGGATGTACGGCCACCAGGCCGTGGGCCTGCTGCCCGACGACTACCCGCAGTTCTTCGAGAAGGGCGAGGGCGCGCACATCTGGGACGCCGACGGCCGGCGATACCTGGACTTCATGTGCGCCTACGGGCCGAACCTGTTCGGCTACGCCAATCCGCAGATCGACGCGGCCTATGTGCGCCAGCTGGGCCTCGGCGACACGCTCACCGGCCCCACCGCCCTGATGGTCGAGATGGCCGAGGCCATGGTCGGCATGGTCAGCCACGCCGCCTGGGCGATGTTCTGCAAGAACGGCACCGACGCCACCTCCATGGCCCTGACCATTGCGCGCGCCCACACGCGGAAGAAGACCGTCATCCGCGCCAAGGGCGCCTACCACGGCGCCGCCGCCTGGTGCACGCCCAGGCCCACCGGCGTCATCGAGACCGACCGCGCCCACCAGATCTTCTGCGACTACAACGACGTGGCCAGCCTGGAAGAGGCCGTGCGCCAGGCCGGCGACGACCTCGCCTGCATCTTCGCCGCCCCCTTCAAGCACGACGCCTTCATCGACCAGGCCGAGCCGGACCTGGCCTACGCCCGCCGGGTGCGCGAGATCTGCGACCAGACCGGCGCCCTGCTGATCGTCGACGACGTGCGCGCGGGCCTCAGGCTGGCCCGCGACTGCTCCTGGTCGAAGATCGGCGTGCAGCCCGACCTCTCCAGCTGGGGAAAATGCATCGCCAACGGCCATCCGATCTCCGCCCTGCTGGGCGCCGAGAAGGCCCGCAAGGCGGCGGCCGCCATCTATGTCACCGGCTCCTTCTGGTATCAGGCCGCCCCCATGGCGGCGGGCCTTGAGACCCTGCGGCTGGTCCGCGACACCGACTACCTGGAGCGCATCACCGCCCTGGGGGAACGGCTGCGGGGCGGCCTGGCCGAGCGGTCCAAGGCGGCCGGCTTCGCCCTGCGCCAGACCGGCCCGGTGACCATGCCGCTGTTCCTGTTCGACGACGATCCGGACCTCCGGAAAGGCTTCTGCTTCTCGTCCGAAATGCTGGCCCGCGGCGTCTACGTGCACCCCTGGCACAACATGTTCCTCTGCGCGGCCATGACCGAGGCCGATATCGACGGCGCGCTGGACGCCGCCGAGGGCGCCTTCGGGGTGCTGAAGCGCAACGTCCGCGACCTCGCCCCGGTCGAGAAGCTCGCCTTCCTCTCGGCCGGAGCCCGCTGATGGACGACTATTCCGACTACGATGGCCTGGGCCTGGCGGCGCTGGTGGCGACCAAGCAGGTCACCCCCGCCGAGCTGGTGGAGGCCGCCATCGAACGCATCGAGCGGCACAATCCGACGCTCAACGCGGTGGTGTTCAAGGGCTACGACGACGCGCGCCGGCAGGCCGCCGGCGCCCTGCCCGAGGGGCCGTTCAAGGGCGTGCCGTTCCTGATCAAGGACCTGGCCATGCCGGTCGCCGGCTGGCCGCGCACCTCGGGCTCGAAGTTCGCCAAGGGCGTCGTGGATGCCGCAGACGGCGGCCTCACCGCCCGCTACCGCGCCGCCGGCGTCGTGCCGCTCGGCAAGACCAACACCCCGGAGTACGGCATCACCGGCACCACCGAGAGCGCGCTGCTCGGCCCCTGCCGCAATCCGTGGAATCCCAACCACATCGCCGGCGGCTCCTCCGGCGGCTCGGCCTCGGCCGTGGCGGCCGGCATCGTGCCCATGGCCCATGCCTCCGACGGCCTGGGATCGATCCGCATCCCCGCCGCCTGCTGCGGCCTGGTCGGGCTGAAGGTCACCCGCGACCGCAACCCCAACCTGCCCGACGGCTACGACTATGCGCTGGGCAATGTGGTCGACCACGTGGTCAGCCGCACGGTGCGCGATAGCGCCGCCATGCTCGACGCCACCGGCTGGCCGGAGCCCGGCTCCCCCTACCCCGCCCCGCCGAAGGCGCGGCCCTACCTGGAAGAGGTGCAGGCCTCGCCCGGCAAGCTGCGCATCGCCTGGTCGTGGGAGACGCCCAACGGCCGGCCGATCCACGAGGAGGTGCAGGCCGCCCTCGAAGCCACCGCCGCCCTGCTGAAGGGCCTCGGCCACGCGGTGGTCGAGCGCGGCCTGGGCATCGACTACCGCGCCCTCTACGCCTCGCGCGGGCCGGCCGGCGCCGCCAATTTCGCGGCCGGCATGGGCCGCCTGATCGATCAGGTCGGCCGCGAGCCGGAGCCCGACGAGCTGGAGCCGCTCACCTGGGCCGCCCTCAAGGCCGGCCGCCGCCAGACCGGCGACGCCGTCATGCGCTCCCTGCAGGAGACCCGCATGCTCAACCGCGCGACCCTGGCCGCCTTCGAGGACATCGACGTCTACCTGTGTCCGGTGATGGGCGAGCCGCCGCCGGAGATCGGCTTCATCGACGCGGTGGGGCTGGAGCCCAAGGAAGTGAACCGCCGCCAGGGCCGGGTCTTCCCCTACACCCCGCCGTTCAACTTCTCCGGCCAGCCGTCGCTCAGCCTGCCGCTGGCGCAGTCCAAGGCCGGCCTGCCGATCGGCATGATGTTCACCGCCAAATACGCCGATGAGGCGACGCTGTTCCGCCTGGCGGCCCAGCTGGAGACGGAAGCCCCCTGGAAGGCCCGCCGCCCGCAGGTGTGGGGCTGATGCGCCTGTGGCTGACCCTGGCGGCGCTGGCCGGCTTCATCTGCGTGGCGGCCGGCGCCTTCGCCGCCCACGGCATGGGCGATCCCCGCGCGCAGGAGCTGCTGCGCACCGGCTCGCTCTACGGCTTCGTCCACGTGCTGGCGACGCTGGCCTGCGCGCCCCTGATCCAGATGGGCGCCGCCCGCGCCCGCCTCGCGCCGCCGTTCTTCCTGGCCGGCGTGGCGCTGTTCTCAGGCTCGCTGGGCGCCCTGGCGTTCGGCGCGCCGCACTGGATCGGCGCGATCACGCCGATCGGGGGCCTGGGCTTCCTGGCCGGCTGGGCGGTGCTCGCCTGGGCGGCGCGCGACGTGCATCCCGGCGCCTAGGTCTCCTGGATCGCCGACAGCTTCCACGGCCCGCCGTTCTGGCGGACGAAGGTCCAGACCTCGGTGGTCGAGGTCGGCCGGTCGGGATCGCCGGACAGCACCGCGCCGGTCGCCCGGTCGCGCATCACGTCGGTGCTCTCGTAATTCAGCGCCACGGTGGCGTAGTCCGCGTCGCCCTCGCGCCAGGCCTCGGAGACGTCGGAGCGGATGAGCCGCACCTTGGTGACGTCGTTACGCCGGTTGTGCGTCGCGTTCTGGCTGAGCTCCTCGGCGAGATAGCTCATCACCTCCGGCGTGGTCAGCTCGCGAAGCGCGCCATAGTCCTCGCGGCCGAAGGCGCCCTGCACCTCGCCGAGCAGCCGCTCGAAGTCGGCGCGGTCGCTGGATGACACCGCGATCTCGTCGGCCGGCGAATAGGCCGGAGAATAGGATTGGCCGCCGCCGAAGCTGCCCGCCGGGCTGCCGCCGGCAGGATTGCCCCACGGTCCCGGCGCGGGAGCCGCATCGAAGGGCGATGAGAACCCGCCGGCCATGGCCGGCTGGCGCCGCCGGAAGAAGCGCATCACCAGGGCGATGATCCCGCCGACGATCAGCAGCTGCAGCAGGATGGTCAGGAAGCCGCCGCCGCCCATGCCGCCGCCGAAGCCGCCACCCCATCCGCCGCCCCAGCCGTGGCCCATCAGGCCGCCGATCAGGCCGCCGGTGACCAGGCCGGCCACCAGCCCCGTGCCGAAGCCCGGCCGGCGTTGGGCGAAGCCGCCGCCGCCCGGCATGTAGCTCGGCGCGGCCGGCTGGTAGCCGGAGGGAGAGGCGCCGCCCGGCGTGTTCGGCGTCATGGAGCGCTGCACCGGCGGCGTATAGCCCGGCGCGGTGGAGGTCGGCCGGGGCGCGGAATAGGTGCGGTAGCCGCGGCTGCCGAAGCTGCCGCCCCGGCGCGCATCGGCCGGCGCGGTGGCCACGAGGGAAATCGCCAGGGCGGCGGTGAGCGCGCCCGTCAGCGTGGTTCGGATCTTGGACATCTGGCCCTTTATCTCCAGGTCCCGGCGCATCGGCGCGGGACAGGCCCCATAGATGGGAACCCCCGGCCCCGCCGTCCAGCGGCGCGGATCGGCCCTGGCGGATTACCGCGTGGGCCGCAGCGACGCGATGTCCGCCAGGCCCAGGCTGCGCGTGTCGCTGACGCTGTCGCGGAGGGTCACGCAGCGGCCGCGGTAGTCCGGGCCGGAGCAGACCAGCCACGGCCCGGAGCGCCGGTCGATCTGGATCGAGCGGACCCGGTCGCCCAGGCCGGTCCGGCTGAGGTCCGGCGTCGGGCCCCAGAGCTGCACCGGCGCGCCGCGCCAGCTGCGCCGCTCGAACAGCACCGCCGCGCCCCGCGGGTCCTGGCCGCGTCCGCCATAGCCGCGGGGATCATTGCCGCGCGGGTCATAGCCGCGGCCCTGGGAACCGCGGTCATAGGCCTGGCCCTGGCCGGTGTTGTAGCCGGGCGGCGCATCGCGCACCTGCGGGGGCGCGCCGCCGCCCGGGCCGATGCAGCTCAGCGCGCCGCTGGCGTCGACGAAGATGCCGGTCGAGCAGCTCTGCACATTGATCGACGACGGGCCGCCGCCCCGCGCGCCGCGGCAGGTGGCGTGCAGGAACTGGCCTTCCATGCGGATATTCGTGCACTGGCGCTGGTAGTCGCCGGGCGGCGGCGTGAAATAGGCCGGCTGCGCCAGGGCGGGCGCCGCTGCGACGAGGCCCAGGGCCGCCATCGCCCAAATCTTCCGCATCGGGGTCGTTCGCATAGCCATCTCCTGCCAAAGCTCGGCAGCTAAACGCCCCGGGACCCCGCAAGGTGGCGAACGACCCGGGACGGCGCCACACTGGGCCATTGTCCGCAGGCGGCCCTGAACCCCACATGAAACCATCGCTCGTCCTCGTGGCCCTCGCCGCGCCCTGGCTGATCGCCGCCGCGCCGCCGCGCGCGGCCGACGGCCACGCCGATCTCAGCGGCGTCTGGACCAACGCCTCGGTCACCCACCTGACCCGCGCGCCGGGCGTCAAGCTGACGGTGAGCGCCGCCGAGGCCGAGGCGATCGTCAAGCACGACGGCCTCCTCTCCCACCTCGACGAAGACTCGGGGCCCAGCAACATGACCGACAAGCCGCCGCCGGCCGGCGGCGACCCGGGGGGCTACAACGCCTTCTGGATGGACCCCGGCCGCACGCTCGGCCTGGTCAAGGGCCAGCACCGCACCTCCTGGATCGTCGATCCGGCGGACGGCCGCCTGCCGCTCTCCGCCGCCGGCCGCCAGCTGATCGCCGCCTCCAACGCGGCCCACCAGACCGACGCCGCCGCCGGGCCGGAGGCCTTGATGCCCTGGGACCGCTGCCTGATCTCCTCGCGCGGCTCCGGCGGACCGGGCATGCTCAACAACATCTACAACTCGAACTACCAGATCGTGCAGACGCCGGGCTCCGTCGCCATCATCGTCGAGATGATCCACGACGTGCGCACCGTGCCGATCTTCGCCAGCAAGGCCGCCGCCCAGGTGGGCCATGGCCCAGCCGTCCTGCACCCCTGGCTGGGCGACTCCACCGGCTGGTGGGAGGGCGACGCCCTGGTGGTCGAGACGCTCGACGTGAACCCCGAACAGGGCCGCACCGGCCCGATCTTCCTGTCGCCGCAGGCCCGCGTCACCGAGCGCTTCACCCGCGTGTCGGACAAGCAGATCCTCTACGAGTTCCAGGTGGAGGACCCGGCCTACTACAGCCAGGCCTGGCGCGCGGAGATGAGCCTCAATGCCGGGCCCAAGCAGCTCTACGAATACGCCTGCCACGAGGGCAACTACGCCCTGCCCGGCATCCTGGCCGGGGCCCGCAAGGAGCAGACCGCCGCCGGCGCGGCGAGCCGCTAGGCCCGCGCGCCGGGCTTGGCCAGCGCCAGCCGGTGCAGCGCCAGGGCCGAGCCCGCCAGGCCCGCCAGCATGATCAGCGCCATCGGCCGCGGCGTCCCGTCGTGCAGCAGACCGGCCAGGCTGGAGGCCAGCGCGCCGGTCCCGAACGCCAGCGCCCCCATGAGGGCCGAGATCGACCCGGCCCGGCGGGGATCGACGTTCAGGCCCCCGGCCACGGTGTTGCCCTGCATCAGGCCGTAGCTCGCCAGCACCAGGAACAGCAGCGGCAGGATGGTCCAGCGCCCGCCGAAGCCGGTGAGCGCGGCGATGGCCAGCAGCACGGCGAAGCCCAGCGAGACCAGGCTGGCGCCGGCCAGCACCGCCTCCGGCGTCGTCCGGCGCAGCAGGTGGCGGTTGACCTGGTTCGCGCCGATGATTCCCAGGGCGTTCAGGCCGAACACCCAGCCGAAGGCCTGCGGCGAGATCTTGTAGGTCTGGATCAGCAGCTCCGGCGAGGCGGAGATGTAGGTGAACAGCGTCGCGCCGTTCAGCGCGCCGGCCAGGGCGTAGCCGACCAGCCGCGGCTCGCGCGCCAGCGCCAGATAGGCCCGGAACGGATGCTCCGACCTCGCCTGGGCGGCGGTCTCCTCGGAGCGGCTTTCCGTCATGCGGAACACGGCCGCGAGCCCCAGCAGCACGCCGAAGACGGCCATGAACGCGAAGTTCAGCCGCCAGCCGCCGATCCCCAGCAACACTCCGCCCAGCAGCGGCGCCAGGATCGGCGCCAGCCCCATGATCAGCATCAGCAGCGACAGCATCCTGGCCGTCTCCAGGTGGCTGAACCGGTCGCGCACCACCGCGCGGGCCACCACCGCCCCCGAGCACGCCCCCAGCGCCTGCAGGAAGCGCGAGACGATCAGGGCGCTGGGCGAGGCCGCCACGGCGCAGGCGATGGAGGCGATCACGAAGATCCAGATGCCCACCAGGATCGGCGGCCGCCGGCCGAACCGGTCCGACGCCGGGCCATACAGGAACTGGCCGCACGCCATCCCGGTCAGGAAGGCGGCCACGGTGCCCTGGGTCTGGCCGGAGCTGGCGTGCAGGTCGAGGCCGATGGCCGGCAGGCTCGGCAGGTACATGTCGATGGCCAGCGGACCCATGGCGGTCAGCGAGCCCAGCAGCACCACCAGCCCCCAGGGCGTAACCGCCGTCTGCTCCGTCCGCCCGTTCGTGCTCATCGCGCCTTCTTAGCGGTTTCGCCGTTCCTGCCGAGCCTGTTTTGCGGCAAAGCTGCCGGGCCGTCAGGAGAGCGCCGCCCAATGTCCGCCGCCATGCCGCCCGTCCAGCGCGCCCCGGTGAACGGGATCGAGATGGCCTATTACGAGGCCGGGCCGCGTGACGGCGTGCCCATCGTCCTCTGCCACGGCTTCCCCGAGCTCGCCTTCTCCTGGCGCCATCAGATCAAGGCCCTGGCCGACGCCGGCCACTGGGTGATCGCGCCGGACCAGCGCGGCTACGGCCTGACGCCGGGGCCGGCCGCGGTCACCGACTACGACATGGCGCACCTGACCGGCGACCTGGTGGGCCTGCTGGATCACCTCGGCGTGGAGAAGGCGATCTTCGTCGGCCACGACTGGGGCGGCATCGTCGTGTGGCAACTGCCGCTGACGCACCCCGATCGCGTGGCCGGCGTCATCGGCCTCAACACGCCCTACATGCCGCGCAGCCCGGCCGATCCGATTGCGATCATGCGCAACCGCTTCGGGCCGGACATGTACATCGTCTGGTTCCAGACCCCCGGCGACGCCGACGCGACTCTGGCCGCCGACGTTGGCAGGACCCTGCGCTTCTTCATGCGCAAGCCGCGCGCCGTGGTCGCCGCCCTCGAGCCGCCGCCGGGCGGCTCGACCTTCGCCTTCAAGGAGCTGCTGGCCGGGTGGGACGGCGCCTACGACGCCGACGCCTTCCTGACCGCCGACGAGCTGGCCGTCTTCGTCGACAGCTTCAAGCGCACCGGCTTCACCGGCGGCATCAACTGGTACCGCAACTTCACGCGGAACTGGGCGCGGTCGGAGGGGCTTCCCCTCCGCATCGACGGCCTGCCCTGCCTGATGATCACCGCCGAGCGCGACGCCGTGCTCACGCCGGCCATGGCCGAGCACATGCCGGCCCTGATCGATGACTTGGAAATGCACATGGTGGCCGGCTCCGGCCACTGGACTCAGCAGGAAAAGCCGGACGAGGTAAACCGGGTCATCCTGGACTGGCTGACCAGACGCTTTCCGAACTAGATTGGCCCCATGGAACGCAGCACGCCCGCCCCCGTCGTCTCCGCCCAAGGCGGCCGGCGCGGCCTGTTCGTCGAGAACGAGCCCTTCGCCACCGGCTGGCTGCCCACCGACGGCCCGCACGAGATCTACTACGAGGAATGCGGCCGGCCCGACGGCAAGCCCTGCGTCATCCTGCACGGCGGCCCCGGCGGCGCGATCAACCCGACCATGCGCCGGTTCTTCGATCCTCAGAAGTGGCGGATGGCGCTGTTCGACCAGCGCGGCTGCGGCAAGAGCCGGCCCAACGCCTCGCTGCAGGACAACACCACCTGGGCGCTGATCGAGGACATCGAGCGGCTGCGCGAGCATCTCGGCGTCGAGACGTGGTGCGTATTCGGCGGCTCCTGGGGCTCCACCCTGGCGCTGGCCTACGCCATCACCCATCCGGAGCGCGTCGAAAGCCTGGTTCTGCGCGGCGTGTTCCTGCTCACCGAGCGCGAGCTGAAGTGGTTCTACCAGGACGGCGCGGCCATGCTGTTCCCCGACGCCTGGCAGCGGTTCTGCGCGCCGATCCCCGAGGCGGAGCGCGGCGACATGATGGCCGCCTACCACCGCCGGCTCACCCATCCCGACCGCCGCGTCCAGGCCGAGGCCGCGGCCGCCTGGAGCCAGTGGGAGGGCGACACCATCTCGATCCGCGGACCCGAAGCGCGGCCATCGAAGTTCAATGAGATCGACTTCGCCATCGCGTTTGCCCGGATCGAATGCCACTTCTTCGTCAACCGCGGCTTCTTCGGCTCCGACAACTGGATCCTCGAGAACGCCGCCAAGCTGCAGGCCATCCCCGGCTGGATCGTGCAGGGGCGCTTCGACGTGGTGACGCCCATGGAGGCCGCCTGGAAGCTGAAGGGCGCCTGGCCGGGCGCGCGCTTCGAGGTGGTCTGGGACGCCGGCCACGCCTCGACGGAGCCCGGCATCGTCGACGCCCTGGTGCGGGCCACGGACCAGGCGCTCACGGTCTAGCGCGGGGCGCGATCCGTTGAGCCGCGCCCAGACCGTGCGGGCCTATCTGAAGGCCATCGAGCAGCGGAAGGACCTCACCGCCTTCTACACGCGCGACGTCGTGCAGGAGGAATTCCCGAACCTGCTCAGCCCCGCCGGCGCGCGGCGGGAGTTCGCCGACCTGAAGGCCGCCGGCAAGCGCGGCCAGAACGTCCTGAAGTCGGAGAGCTACGAGATCGTCAGCCTGGTCGAGGCCGGCGAGGTCGTCGCCTGCGAGATCCTCTGGCGCGGCGTGCTGGCCGTGGGCCTGCGCTCGCTGAAGCCCGGCGACGAGATGCGCGCCCGCTTCGCCGCCTTCTTCGAGTTCGACGGCGACAAGATCCGCCGCCAGCGCAACTACGACTGCTTCGAGCCCTTTTAGCTAATGCCTCTCCCCCGCGAGCGCAGCGAGGCAGAGGGGAGAGGATCAAGGAGAGGGGTGGCGCGGCGCCGTCCGCGACGCCGAAGGCGCAGCCATGATCCCTGGGCGGCGCGGAGCGCAGCGGCTTGTCCTCCTCCGCCCCTCTCCCTACCCTCTCCCCCTCTCGCTGCGGGGGGGGGGGGGGGGGGGGGGGGG
>JAQGIV010000125.1 GCA_028290945.1 Phenylobacterium sp.
TCCCAGGCTCAAGTCGTCGAAGACCACTGGGAAATAGCCCTGTTCGCTCAGGGCCTTCGCCGTGTGCGCGCCGATGTAGCCGGCTCCGCCCGTGACCAGCACGGCGGGTCTCGTTCCCCGATCCATGGGCGGACCGTAGCAGCCAGACTGCCAAGGTTCTCTAAACGCGACGCGACGCCGCTTTGAATGCGATCTCCCGGCTTTTCCCGGTGACGGTGGATGCTACCTTCGGCCTCGACTCGGACCGATGGAATCCGCCCAGCCATGATCGCCGACGACACCCGGCTCTACGAGACGCGGCACGGGCAGATGCTCGGGTTCGCGGGCGACCAGTTCGTCAGCCGGTCGCTGGAGCTCTACGGCGAGTTCAGCGGGCTGGAGTGGCATCTGTTTTCGCAGGTCGTCACGCCGGGCATGACGGTGCTGGAGATCGGGGCCAATATCGGCACCCACACCGTGCCGCTGGCCCAGGCCTGCGCGCCGGGGCCGCTCTACGCCTTCGAGCCGCAGCAGCGGGTGTTCCAGCTGCTCTGCGCCAACCTGGCCCTCAACGGGGTGACGAACGCCGTGGCGCTGCCCGAAGCCTGCGGTGACCACGAGGGCCACGTCATCGTGCCGCCGGTGGACTACGCGGCGGCCGGCAACTTCGGCGGCGTCTCGGTGGCCGAGGCGACCGCGCAGGCGGCGGGGACCAAGGTGCGGATGGGTACGGTCGACGGCCTCGACCTGCCGGCCTGCCACGTCATCAAGATCGACGTGGAGGGGTTCGAGCCGGCGGTGCTGCGGGGCGCGGCGGCCACCATCGCCCGCCACAAGCCGATCCTCTACGTGGAGAACGACCGGGCCGAGAACCAGCAGGAGGTGATCAGCCTGATCGACGCCATGGGCTACGTGCTCTACTGGCACGCGCCGGCCCTCTACGACCCCGACAACTTCCGCAACTGCGCGGAGAACGTCTTCCCCGGCATCGTTTCGCTGAACCTGCTGTGCGTGCCCGGCGCCCCGGGCTTCACCATCAACGGCGGCGAGGCCATCGATCCGAACAACTGGCGGAGCCCCATTGCGGTGTGAGGCGGAGCCGGACGCCGCCGCCCAGGCGGTGCGCGCCACCCTGCAGGCGGCCGTCGAGCGCCACCAGCGGGGCGACTACGCCGGCGCCGAGCGGCTCTACCGCGAGGTGCTGGCCCGTCAGCCGGACCATTTCGACGCCTGCCACCTGCTGGGCGTCGCCCTCCTGCAGACCGGGCGGCTGGAGGACGGCCGGGCGCTGATCGCCCGGGCGATCGCGCTGAAGCCCACGGTCGGAGCGGCGCACTCCAACCTCGCCATGGCGCTGATGGGCCTGGGCCGCAACGCCGAGGCGCTGGCCAGCCTCGACCAAGCCATCGCGCTGCAGCCGCAGGTCGCGGAATCGCACAACAACCGCGGCATCGCCCTGGCCAACCTCGGCCGGCAGAGTGACGCGCTCACCAGCTACGACGCCGCGCTGGCGCGCAATCCCGCCTATCCCGAGGCGCACAACAACCGCGGGACCGCGCTGCTGGCGCTCGGCCAGCCCGCCGAGGCGCTGGCCGCCTTCGAGGCCGCCGTCACGGCCCGTCCGGACTATCCCGAAGCCCACGGCAACCGCGGCCTGGCGCTGAACCAACTCCGGCGGCTGCCGGAAGCCGTCGCCGCCTTCGACCGCGCGCTTGGCCTCAAGCCCGACTTCGCCGAGGCGCAGCAGGGCCGCGGCGTGGCGCTGGCCATGCTGGAGCGGCCCGCCGAGGCGCTGGCGAGCCTCGACGCCGCCATCGGGCTGCAGCCCACGGCGCTGGCCTACAGCTACCGGGGCAATGTGCTCTGCGCCCTGAAACGGCTCGATGAAGCGCTGGCCAGCCACGACCGCGCCGTCGAGCTGGACGCGCAGAACCACGAAGCGCATCACAACCGCGGCTTCACCCTGCAGGCCATGTCGCGGCCCGCCGAGGCGGTGGCCAGCTACCAGGCGGCGCTCAACCTGCATCCGGACAATCCGGACATCCTCAACAACCTCGGCAACAGCCTGCAGGACCTGGGCGACGCCGGCGGAGCGCTGGCCGCCTACGACCGCGCCATCGCGCTGAAGCCCGACCACGCCGACGCCCCTATGAACAAGGCCCTGGTGCTGCTGCGGCTCGGCCGCCTGGAAGAGGGCTGGCCGCTCTATGAGTGGCGCAAGGCGAAGTGGCCCGGCGTCTCCCGCGCCGACCTGCCGCAGCCGACCTGGACGGGCGTGGAGAGCCTGGCCAGCAAGACCCTGCTGCTGCGCCGCGAACAGGGGCTCGGTGACACCCTGCAGTTCTGCCGCTATGCGCTGGCCTGCCGCGATCGGGGCGCGCAGGTGATCCTCTCCGTGCAGCCGCCGCTGGTCCGCCTGCTCAGACAGCTTGAGCCGCAGGTGCGGGTGATCTCCGAGGGCGCGGCGCCCGGCGCCTTCGACCTGCACGCCGCCCTGATGAGCCTGCCGCTGGCCTTCGGCACGACGCTCGAAACCATCCCCGCCGGCCCGCAGCTGGTCGCCGAGCCGGCGCTCACCGCGCTCTGGGCCAAGCGGCTGGGGCCGAAGACCCGGCCCCGCATCGGCCTCGCCTGGAGCGGCAGCGCCGCCCACGTCAACGACCGCAACCGCTCGCTCAGCCTGCAACAGCTCCTGCCGCTGCTCTCCGACGATGTGGCGTGGATCAGCCTGCAAAAGGAGCTGCGCGACGCCGACGCCGCAGCCCTGGAAAGCCAGCCGCGGATCCGCAGCTTCGCGGGCCATCTCACCGATTTCGCCGAGACCGCCGCCCTGATCGAGCAGCTGGACCTGGTGATCACGGTCGACACCAGCGTCGCCCACCTGGCCGCCGCCATGGGCAAGCCGACCTGGATCCTGCTGCCACTCAACCCGGATTTCCGCTGGCTCGCCGGCCGCGACGACAGCCCCTGGTATCCCAGCGTCCGCCTGTTCCGGCAGCCCCGGTTCGGCGACTGGGCGGCGGTGATCGGCGACGTCGCGTCCGAGCTGGCGGCGCGTTTCGCCTGAAGACGCGGTTTCCGGCGGCCGCCACAACCAAGCTTGCCCGTCGCGCGTTACCCTCCCAGGTGACACGAAGGCTAAGTGAATGAATTTATTTGGTGACCGCACGCCGGGCGCGCGCGGATGGCTGCTTGCGGCCGCAGCGGCCATGGCCTTGGCCGCGCCGCTGGCCGGCTGCGACCGTGGCCGCCAGCCTTCGGAAGCGTCGCAGACCACCCTGGCCGCGCAGCAGGAACAGCTGGTCCTCAAGACCCTCACCGAAGCGCCCAGCCACGGCTACGCGCCCAACGCCTTTCCCGTCGCCGGCATCGCGGAAGGCTTGAAGTCCGGCGACCCCGCCACCCGCACGGCGGCGCAAGGCAGCCTGGTCTCGGAGATCCTCGCCTACGCCAAGGCCCAGCACGGCTTCGCGATCCCGCGCTCGGCCATGGACAAGAACTGGGGCATGCGCTCGGCCACCAAATACGACCCGGCGCCGGAGTTCCGCATCGCCGTGGCGCAGAACCAGCTGGAGCCGTGGCTCGCCAGCCTGCCGCCGCCGTCGCCGCAGTACGACCTGCTGCGCCACGCCTACGCGACCTATCTGAAGATTGCCCAGTCCGGCGGCTGGCGGGCCGTGCCGCAAGGCGCGCTCCATGTCGGCAGCCGCGGCCCCGCCGTCCTGGCGCTGCGCCAGCGGCTCGCCTTCGAGGAGCCGGCCGTGGGCGAGGCCCAGGCCCGGGCGCCCTATGACGCCGCCCTCGCCCAGGCCGTGGTGCGCTTCCAGCATCGCCATTCGCTGAAGGAGACCGGCGCCGTCGACGCCCGGACGCTGGCGGCCCTGAACGTCCCGGCCATGGCCCGCGCCGCCCAGATCCGCGCCAACATGGAGCGCTGGCGCTGGGCGCCGCGGGGCAATTTCCCGACCCGCATCGAGGTCAACAGCGCCGGCGGCAGCTTCGACTTCTACGTCGACGGCCAGCCGGCGATGCACATGCTGGTGGCGGCGGGCAAGCCCGGCGACGAGACCCCGATCGTCGCCTCGCGCATCCACAGCATCGTCCTCAACCCCACCTGGAACGTGCCCTCGGAGATCGCGGCCAACGAGCTGATGCCGAAAGGCGGCGACTACCTCGCCGCCCACCACTTCACCCAGGACGGCGACAAGCTGGTGCAACAGCCGGGGCCGACCAATTCGCTGGGCCAGGTCAAGTTCCTGTTCGACAATCCCTACTCGGTCTACCTGCACGACACCCCGGCCAAGGCGGCCTTCACCCAGACCCAGCGCTCGATCAGCCACGGCTGCGTGCGGCTGGAGAAGGCCCTCGATCTGGCCAAGCTGCTGCTCAACCGCGAAGCCGGCTGGCCGCCGGAGCGGGTGGACGAGACCGTCGCCGGCGAGCAGACCCAGACGGTCTCGCTGAAGACCCAGGTCCCGGTGGAGATCTTCTACTGGACCGCCTTCGTGGAGAACGACCAGGTCTCCTTCCGCGAGGACGTCTACGGCTGGGATGAGGCCACCCTGCGGGCCCTGGACGCCAGCTTCGCGGGCCACGCCTAGCGGGCCCCAAGAGCAGGGGTCACAGGTTCAATCCCTGTCGCAGCCGCCATCTTTTTCAGGACACGAGGGCGATCTTGCCCGCCCGCGGTGAGGCGCCAACGGCGGCCACTACTGGAAATGATAGAAGTGAAACTCGATTGTTCCGAGTTTAATGCGGCAGCCGTCGGGCAGCAGGGTCTTACGACTTATCGCTTCGCCATCGATCAAGACCGCATTGGTTGGCTGCAAGGGAACGACGAACGCCTGATTGTCGCTGGTGTGGATCACGCAATGTTCCCGTGACACGTGCTGATCCGTCAACACGATGTCACATGACGGGCTTCGGCCGATCAGAAGATTGGCGTCGTTCCTGATCCAGATCTTGGCCTTGCCGGATTCGCTATCGCGATAGAGGAAGCCAATGGCAGTTTCCTTGGCAACTTCGCGCAGAAAGATACCGGCCATATCAACGCTCTTCTGGTTTAGTTCAGCGTATTTGTAAGCGATATCTAGCTTTCGCTCGGTGCGGCCCTTCTCCATGCTTTGCCGGTGCTCTTCGAGCTGAACGTCGATCTGGCTCTGAAAAACCACGCGGTCTGAGCGCTACTTCATCGCAGCGACCGCGAAAGCGACGCCCCCGGCAATAAAGCTCGAGACGACAACGCCGACGGCCGGCACAACGGTCGCGAGGGCGGTAGATATGCCGATGCTCAATGTCCCCTCCCTAGATATCGTTGGACCTTAACCCAGGTTCCTCACCCTGCTCTACGTCAGCGCTCGAGCACCTATAGGACGAATCCGCGTCGGCCGAGCTGACCAGGACGCTGACGGCGTTGAATGCGGCCACCGCGCTTACCTATATGGGCTTGCAGTTTGCGGCTCGACGCGCTTCGTAGCGCGCTCATCAAGGGCGCGGCGGCCGCGCCTGCCGCCGGAGCCACCCCTTGGCTGACCTCGCCGTCTTCTACGAGCATCCGCAGTGGTTCGAGGCGCTGTTCCGCACGCTGGACCGGCGCGGCGTCGACTGGGTCCCGATCGGGATCCAGAGCCACACCTTCGATCCGGCCGACACTGCCCTGCCCGCCCCGGTGATCCTCAACCGGCTCGCCATGTCGTCCTTCCTGCGCCAGGAGGAGCACGCCCTGTTCTACAGCCAGGCGGTGCTCGGCCACTGGGCGGCGCTGGGCGCGCGGGTGATCAACGGCGCGGGCGTGCTGGCCTACGACACCAACAAGGCCCGCCAGCTCAGCCTGTTCCGGGCCGCCGGGCTGGACATCCCCAAGACCCGCGTCGCCCACCGCCGGGCCGATGTGCCGCGGCTGGCGGCGGAGATCGGCTATCCGGTGATCGTGAAGGTCAATGTCGGCGGCTCCGGCGCCGGCGTGATCCGCTACGACAGCGCCGAGGAGCTGGCGGCCGCCGTCGCCGACCGGCTGACGCCGGTGGGCGTCGACGGCGTGGCGCTGGTGCAGGAATATGTCCCGGCCCGCGACGCCCGCGTGCTGCGCTGCGAGGTGCTGGATGGCAAGCTGATCTATGCCCTGGCGCTGGACGGCGCGGGCTCCACCTTCGACCTCTGCCCAGCCGAGGTCTGCATGGTCGACAAGCCCACCATCACCATCAGCGAGTTCAAGCCGCCGGCCGAGATCACCGCCGCGGTGGAGCGGGTCGCCAAGCTGAGTGGCCTCGATGTGGGCGGCATCGAATATATGATCGACGACCGGGACGGGCGAGCGAAGTTCTACGATCTCAACGCCTTGTCGAACTTTGTCGCGAAACCTCTGGAGGTCCTCGGCTGGGACCCGCACGAGCTGCTGGTCGACTATCTGGAGCGCGAGATCGGCGCCCGGGCGAGGGCTGCGGCATGAGATACGGCTTCTGGACCCCGGTGTTCGGCGGCTGGCTGCGCAATGTGCCCGACGAGGGCATGGCGGCCACCTGGGACTATACGAAGAGGCTCTGCCAGCGGGCCGAGCAGATCGGCTACGACCTGACCCTGGTCGCCGAGCTGAACCTCAACGACATCAAGGGGACCGACCAGCCGGCGCTGGACGCCTGGTCGACGGCCGCGGCGCTAGCGGCGGTGACCGACACCCTGGAGCTGATGGTGGCGGTGCGGCCGAACTTCCACCACCCGGCGCTGCTGGCCAAGCAGGCCGCCAACATCGACCGGATCTCCGGCGGCCGCCTGGCGCTGAACGTGGTCTCGTCCTGGTGGGCGGAGGAGGCCAGGAGCTACGGCCTGCCGTTCGACCAGCACGACGACCGCTATGGGCGGACCTCCGAGTGGCTGGAGGTGGTCGACGGCCTGTGGCGCGAGCCGAGGTTCACCCACGACGGCGCGCGCTACCAGCTGAAGGACGCCATCTGCGAGCCGAAGCCGCTGCGCAAGCCCGTGATCTATGCGGGCGGTGAGTCCGAGGCGGCCAAGACCCTGATCGCGGGCCAGTGCGACGCCTATGTCATGCACGGCGACGAGGTCGAGGTGGTGGCGGCGAAGATCGCCGACATGAGGGCTCGCCGCGCCGCCACGGGCAAGCCGCCGATGACCTTCGGCATGGCCGCCTACGCCATCGTCCGCAACACCGAGGACGAGGCCCGCGAGGAGGTGGCGCGGATCACCAAGCTCGATCCCGACGCGCCGGGGTTCTCCAACTTCGACCAGTGGCTCTCCGGCACCCAGCTGGAGCGCGAGCTGAAGCTGCAGGAATATTCCGTCTCCAACCGCGGCCTGCGGCCCAACCTCATCGGGACCCCCGCCCAGATCCGGCAGCGCATCGCGGCCTATGAGGCGGCTGGCGTCGACCTGCTGCTGCTGCAGATGAGCCCGCAGTACGAGGAGATGGAGCGCTTCGCCGCCGAGGTGATCGGCTCACCCGCCGCGCTCGAGGCGCGCAAGCAGCCGGCGGCCGCGCACTAGCACCACCGCCAGATCATAGGGAATGGCGACCGCCTCGCGCAGGCGCATCTTCAGCCAGTAGCGCAGCGGCGTGCCCGCGCGGCCCGGCGCCGTCGGCCCGCCGGTGCTGGCGATGCCCAGCGCCGCCAGCAGCAGCCGGATGCGCGGGATGTGGTAGCGGTCGCTGCAGACGATGCAGCTGTCGATGGCCCGGCCGCGGGCGAGCCGGGCGGTGACGATGACGCTCTGGAAGGTGTCGCGGCTCGCCTCGTCGAGCAGCAGCCGCGCCCGCGCCACGCCGCGGGCGGCCAGCGCCTTGGCCATCACCGAGGCTTCGCTGGGCTCGCCCTCCCCGCCGGCCGCGCCGGCGCAGAGCACCAGGGCCTGGGGCCAGGTCTGGGCCGCCAGCAGGCCGTAGCCGATGCGCCGCGCCAGCGTCGGCGACGCTCGCCCGTCCGGCCACACAGCCGCCCCGAAGATCACGATAAGCTGCCCGCTCACCCCCGCAGCATGGCGGCGCCCGCGCCGGGCGTCACCGGCAATTCACTTGCATCGACGGCCGCGGCTTCACATGACTGGAGCCGCCGTTTCAGCCGGAAGGCGTCAGCGACATGACCGTAGCCACAACCCCTGCCCGCCCGCCGCGCCACTATCCGACGCCGGCCGCCAAGTGCGCCGACCTGGTGGTGCATGTGGTGGGCCTGACGCTGGCCCTGGTGGGCGGCAGCATCCTCCTGGCCCTCGCCATCCGCGCCCAGTCGCTGACCCTAGTGGCCGGCGTGGCGATCTATGCGGCAGGCGTGCTGGCCATGCTGGCCTTCTCCACCGCCTACAATTTCGCCAAGCCGCAGTACCGGCCGGTGCTGCGCCGGCTGGACCACGCCGGCATCTTCCTGATGATCGCCGGCTCCTACACGCCGTTCACCACCCAGAACCTCACCGGCGGCTGGGCCTGGGGCATGACCGCGGCCGTCTGGTCCGTCGCCGGTCTCGGTGCGCTCGGCCGGGTGTTCCTGACGAAGGTCGACCGCAAGTTCTGGGTCGGCCTCTACCTGGCGCTGGGCTGGCTGGTGGTGGTGGCCATGAAGCCGATGCTCAGCAACACCACCTGGGTGGCCCTGCTGCTGCTGGCCGTCGGGGGCCTGCTCTACACCACCGGCGTGATCTTCTACGTCAACAAGCGGCTGAAGTTCGCCCGCGCCATCTGGCACGGCCACGTGGTCGCCGCCGCCGGAGCCCACTGGGCCGCGGTGCTGCTGGGCGTGGTGCTGGCCACCCGCTAGCTGGAAATCGCCTCTGGACTGACGTGGGGGCGGCCTGGCCACGGTCGGGCGACGAGATGGAGACACCCGATGGCTGAAGCCTGGATCATCGACGCCTGCCGCACGCCGCGCGGCATCGGCAAGGTCGGCAAGGGCGCGCTGGCCGAGCACCACCCGCAGCACCTGGCGGCCGCGGTGCTGGCCGCGCTCGCCGAGCGCAACGCTCTGAACACCGCCGAGGTGGACGATGTGATCTGGGGCACCTCCTCGCAGCGCGGCAAGCAGGGCGGCGACCTGGGCCGCATGGCCGCCCTCGACGCCGGCTTCGACGTCCGGGCGAGCGGGGTCACCCTCGACCGCTACTGCGGCTCCGGCATCACCGCGGTGAACCTGGCCGCGGCCCAGATCATGTCGGGCATGGAGGATCTGGTGATCGCCGGCGGCACGGAGATGATGTCCTACACCGCCGCCACCGCCGCCCAGCGCGACCCGAGCGACGGCCCGCCGCTGATGGATTCCGGCAACCTGCGACTGCGCGCCCGGCACCCGCAGTCGCATCAGGGCGTCTGCGCCGACGCCATCGCCACCCTGGAAGGCATCTCCCGCGAGGCGCTGGACGAGCTGGCCTTCGTCAGCCAGCAGCGCGCCGACCACGCCATCCGGCGCGGCCATTTCGACCGCGCCCTGATCGCCGTCCAGCGCGAGGACGGCTCCGTCGCCCTCGACCGCGAGGAGTTTCCGCGGCCGCAGACCACCCGGGAGGGCCTCGCCGCGCTGAAGCCCTCGTTCGAGGCCATCGCCAATGTGCCGCTCGACGACAAGGGCACGACCTTCGCGGGGCTGATCAACCGGGTCTATCCGGACCTGCAGATCCAGCACTTCCATCACGCCGGCAATTCCTCCGGGGTGGTCGACGGCGCGGGCGCCGTGCTGCTGGCCTCGCCGGCGTACGCCATGGCCCACGGCCTGAAGCCGCGCGCCCGGGTGGTCGCCATGGCCAACATCGGCGACAGCCCGACCCTGATGCTGAACGCGCCGGTCCCGGCGGCGAAGAAGGTGCTGGCCAAGGCCGGACTGACGCCGGACGACATCGACCTGTGGGAGATCAACGAGGCCTTCTCGGTGGTCGCCGAGAAGTTCATCCGCGACCTGGGGCTCGACCGCGACAAGGTCAATGTGAACGGCGGCGCCATGGCGCTGGGCCACCCCATCGGGGCGACCGGGGCGATCCTGGTGGGCACCATCGTCGACGAGCTGGAGCGGCGCGACCTGAAGCGCGGCCTGGTCACCATGTGCGCCGGCGGCGGCATGGCTCCTGCAATCATTGTTGAGCGCATCAACTAGTCGCTCAATCGGCGGAGGAGTCACGACCCTCGATGCAGCCAAAGCGGCGTCATCGAGGTAAGCGTAGAAGTGGCACCGCGTTCTATCTTGGCAGGGACGCCAAGTCGCTGCCATCTAACAGA
>JAQGIV010000164.1 GCA_028290945.1 Phenylobacterium sp.
CCGGTTGCCGGTCCGGCTGCCCCGCCGGCCGCGGCGGCCCCCGTCGCCGCGCCCAGCGCCGGCGTCCAGCAGGGCGGCGTGGTCCAGCGGATCATCGTCAAGGGCAACGAGCGCATCGAGCCCCAGACCGTCATCTCCTACCTGCCGGTGCAGCCGGGCGACACCATCGACCCGGCCAAGGCGGACCTGGCGCTGAAGGCGCTGTTCCGCACCGACCTGTTCGCCGACGTGAAGATCGACTTCCAGGACGGCGACCTGATCGTCACCATCGTCGAGAACCCGATCATCAACCGGGTGCTGTTCGAGGGGAATTCGAGCCTCAAGGACGACAAGCTGAAGGACGAGGTGAGCGTCCGCCCGCGGGGCATCTTCACGCGCTCCAAGGTGCAGGCCGACGTCGGCCGGATCCTCGAGCTCTATCGCCGCGCGGGCCGCATCTCGGCGACCATCACGCCGCAGATCGTCGAGCTGCCGCAAAAGCGGGTCGACCTGATCTTCAAGATCGACGAGGGCCCGAAGAGCGGCATCCTGCGGGTCAACTTCCTCGGCAACAAGGCCTTCTCCGACAACGACCTGCGCGGCGTCGTCGTGACCGAGGAGTCCAAGTGGTACAAATTCTTCTCCTCCAACGCCAACTACGACCCTGACCGGCTGGAGTACGACAAGGAGCAGCTGCGGAAATTCTACCGCAACCGCGGCTACTACGACTTCCGGGTGATCTCCTCGGTGGCCGAGCTGGCGCCCGACAAGAACGGCTTCGCCATCACCTACACGGTGGACGAGGGCCCGGAGTACAAGTTCGGCAAGATCAGCGTCGAGACCGAGCTGCAGAAGCTCGACAAGAACGTGCTGGCGGCCCTGGTGCCGATCCAGTCCGGCGAGCTCTACGAGGACCAGCGGCTCGAACAGTCCACCGACGCCCTGACCTTCGCGGCCGGCGCCGCCGGCTTCGCCTTCGTCGACGTGCGTCCGCGATTCACCCGCCATCCGGAGACCGGCACGGTCGACGTCACCTTCGACGTGAAGGAAGGCCCGCGGGTCTACGTCGACCGCATCGACATCGTCGGCAACACCCAGACCCTGGACTATGTGATCCGCCGCGAGCTCGGCATCGCGGAAGGCGACGCCTACAACCGCGCCCTGGTCGACCGCTCGAAGAACCAGATCAAGGCCCTGGGCTTCTTCAAGGACGTCAACATCACCGAGACGCCCAGCGCCTCGCCCGACCGCACCAACCTGCAGGTCAAGGTCGAGGAGCAGCCCACCGGCGAGCTGTCGTTCAGCGCCGGCTATTCCTCGGTCGACCAGCTGGTCATCGACCTGGGCTTCGCCGAGCACAATTTCCGGGGCCGGGGCCAGGACCTGCGGGCCCGCGTCTCCATGGGCTCGCTGCGCCAGCAGGTGGACTTCTCGTTCACCGAGCCGCGCTTCCAGGGGCGCGACCTCGCGCTCGGCACCGACCTCTTCTACTACAGCTACGACCTGACCCAGTACTCGGCCTACAAGACCACCTCGATCGGCACCAGCCTGCG
Organism: Phenylobacterium sp.; assembly: GCA_028290945.1. Lineage (GTDB taxonomy): Bacteria > Pseudomonadota > Alphaproteobacteria > Caulobacterales > Caulobacteraceae > Phenylobacterium. Next base: position 1,533 of record JAQGIV010000164.1, read on the forward strand.
GCTCAGCTTCCCGCTCAGCCTGAACTCGCGCGGCAGCGTGGCCTACACGCTGCGCAACGACAATGTGCAGATCGACCAGAGCCTGTGCGACCCGTCAGCTCAGCTGATCTCGTTCTCGGTCTGCTCGCAGCGCGGCCAGTTCCTCACCTCGTCGCTTGGCTACGGCTACCGTATCGACCGCCGGAACGACCCGATCCGCCCGACCCGCGGCTTCACCTTCGGCATCAATCAGGACTTGGCCGGCGTCGGCGGCGACGTGAAGAACCTGAAGACCGAAGGCGATCTGGCCTGGTACCACGGCTTCTCCAAGAGCTTCATCCTCAGCGTCACCGGCTCGGCCGGCTTCATCGGCGGCTGGGGCGGCGACCACATCCGCATCAACGATCGCTTCTACAAGGGCGGCAACACCTTCCGCGGCTTCCAGACCGCCGGCATCGGGCCGCGCGACCTGAGCTTCGGGCGCACCGACGCGCTGGGCGGCAAGGCCTACGCCATCGGCTCCATCGAGATGACCATCCCGACCTTCCTGCCCGAGCAGTACGGCATCAAGGCCGCCCTGTTCACCGACTTCGGCACGCTCGGCCTGCTGGACTCGGTGGACAAGCGCGCGCCCGTGCTGGTCGACCCCAACGACATCACCAAGGGCTTCGTGAAGGACGCCAGCGGCAACCTGCTGCTGGTGTCGAGCCCCGACATCAAGGACGATCTGTCGCTGCGCGCTTCCGCAGGCTTGAAGATCCAGTGGAAATCGCCGATGGGTCCGCTCGAGTTCGACTTCAGCCAAGTTCTGGTCAAACAGCCTTACGACAAGACCGAACTCTTCCGGTTCTCCACCGCAACCAGGTTCTAAAACACATGACTTTCAAGCCTTTCGTCGCGGCCATCGCCGCGGTCAGCACCCTCGCCCTGAGCTCGAGCGCCCTCGCTCAGGCCGCGGCCGCGCCGCCGCCGGTGAGCCAGGGACCGGTCATCCCCGGCGTCTGCATCATCTCCATCGAAGGCGCCGTGGCCGGCTCCACGGTCGGCAAGTACGTCGACACCCGCCTGCAGCAGATCGTGCAGCAGGTGCAGGCCGAGCTCGGCGGCGAACGCACCGCCATCGAGAACGAGGCCCGTGCGCTGGACGGGCAGCGCGGCGCCCTCGACCAGAACACCCTGGAACAGCGCGGCGCGGCCCTGCAGGTCCGCAACAACGCCCTGCAGCGCAAGGCCCAGCAGCGCGAGCGCGAGGTCCAGGCGACCGAGCAGAAGGCGCTGGCCCGGGTCGGCGACGAGATGGAGCCGCTGATCCGCCAGGCCTACCAGCAGAAGAACTGCTCGGTGCTGCTGCAGCGCACGGCGGTGGTCATCGCCAACCCGGCCATGGACATCACCCCGCAGGTGGTGGCGGCGCTGAACGTCAAGATCACCCAGTTCGCTTTCGACCGCGAGCGCCTGGACCAGGCGGTTGCGGCTCCGACGGCGCCGCGTCCGGCGGCCCCTGCGCCGGCGCGTCCGGCCACCCCGGCCCCGACCAAGAAGTAAGCAAACCTTCTGATGGAGCGCGCGGATCGGGGATAGGGTGAAATCCATGCCCGATCCGCGCTTCTTCGAAGGCCTCGGTCCGGTCACCCTGGGCGAGCTCGCCCGGCTGACCGGGGCGGAGCTGTCCCAGGCCGGGGCGGCTCGACGCCCGGTGCGCGCCGTGGCGATCCTCAGCCAGGCCGGCGCGGACACCGTCACCTTCCTGTCCGACCGCAAGCACGCCGAGGCCCTGACCGCGGCCAAGGCGGTCGCCTGTTTCGTCACGTCCAAGGACGCGGGCCTGCTGCCCGGTGGCTGCGTGGCGCTGATCACCCGCACCCCGCAGGGCGCCTACGCCATCGCCGCCCAGCGCCTGCACCGCCCGCGGATGATCGCGCCCGGCCCGGCCGTTGCGCCCGACGCGGAGCTGGAGGACGGCGTGGTCGTGGCGCCCGGCGCGGTGATCGGCGCGGGCGCCCGCATCGGCCGCGGCACGGTCATCGGGGCCAATGCGGTGATCGGGGCCGGCGTCGCCATCGGCCGCGACGGTTCGGTAGGCGCCGGGGTCTCCATCGCCTGCGCCCTGGTCGGCGACCGGGTGAAGATCCTGGCCGGCGCGGTGATCGGCGAGGCCGGATTCGGCGCCACGGTGGGGCCGCACGGCCTGATCGACATCCCCCAGCTCGGCCGCGTGATCCTGCAGGACGGCGTCACCGTCGGGGCCAACACCTGCATCGACCGCGGCGCCTTCGACGACACGGTGATCGGCGAGAACACCAAGATCGACAATATGGTGCAGATCGCCCACAACGTGCGCATCGGGCGCAACTGCGCGATCGCCGCGCACACCGGCATCTCCGGCAGCGTGACCATCGGCGACGGCGCCCAGTTCGGCGGCAAGGTCGGCATTGCCGATCACATAACCATCGGCGACGGCGCCCGGCTCGGCGCTGCGGCGGGCGTGATGAAGGACGTTCCCGCCGGGGAAACCTGGGGCGGCTTCCCCGCACAGCCCATCCGCAGCTGGCTGCGCGAGAACATCTGGCTCAGCCGTATGGCCAGCCGCAAGGAGAGGGCGGGCGAATGAGCCGCAAGGCGCCGACGGTCGAGAGCGACAGCGCGATCGACATCACCGAGATCCTCGCCCGGATCCCGCATCGCTATCCCATGCTGCTGGTCGACCGCTGCGAAGAGTATCGGCCCAACCAGTCGATCGTCGGCATCAAGTGCGTCAGCGTCAACGAGCCCTTCTTCCAGGGCCATTTCCCCGGCTATCCGGTGATGCCCGGCGTGCTGATCGTCGAGGCCCTGGCGCAGAGCGGCGCGGTGCTGATGTCCAAGTCCCTGGAGGTCGACGTCGGCGGCAAGGCGATCTTCTTCATGTCGCTGGACAACTGCCGCTTCCGTGCGCCGGTGCGGCCGGGCGACGTGATCCGGCTGAACGTCGAGGTGCTGCGGGCGCGCGGCGACGTGTTCAAGTTCCGTGGCAAGGCCACCGTCGGCGATAAGGTCGCCGCCGAAGCGGAGTTCGCCGCCATGGTCGTGGAGACGTAAGCTTGAGCGTAGAGGTCCATTCCACCGCCATCGTCGCCAAGGGCGCGGAGCTGGCCGACGGCGTCTCGATCGGCCCGTTCTGCGTGATCAGCGAGCACGCCAAGATCGGCCCGCGCACCCAGCTCCTGGCCCATGTGGTCGTCGAGGGGCACACCACCATCGGCGCCGACTGCACCGTCCGCAACTTCGCCAACCTGGGCGGGCCGCCGCACCACACCGGCTACAGGGGCGAGCCGACCGAGCTGATCATCGGCGACCGCAACAAGATCTGGGAACATGTCACCATGCACATCGGCACGGTCGATGGCGGCGCCGCGACCCGGGTCGGCGAGGACGGCATGTTCATGGCCACCTCCCACGTGGGCCACGACTGCGAGGTCGGCGACAACGTGATCCTGGCCCACTCCGCCACCCTGGGCGGCCACGTCACCATCGGCGACTTCGTGATGGTCAGCGGCCTGGCCGCCGTCCACCAGTACTGCCGGGTCGGGCGCTATTCGTTCATCGGCGGCCTGGCGGCGGTGACCAAGGACGTGATCCCCTACGGCCTGGTGTGGGGCAACCATGCCCACCTGGAGGGCCTGAACCTGGTGGGCCTGAAGCGCCGCGACTTCGGCCGCGAGACCATCTCCGAGCTGCGCTCCGCCTACCGGTTGCTGTTCGCGGAGGAGGGCACCTTCCAGGAGCGGATCGACGACACCGCCACCACCTTCGGCCACTCCGCCCCGGTGATGGAGATCATCGACTTCATCCGCGCCGAGGCCGGCCGTCCGCTCTGCCTGCCCGAACGCGAAGTGTGATGAAGAAGCTGGGCCTGATCGCCGGCGGCGGCGGTCTGCCGGTGGAGATCGCCGAGCACTGCCGGCGCTCGGGCCGCGAGCTGTTCGTCATCCGCCTGAAGGGGTTCGCCGGGCCCGAGCTCGCACCCTACGCCGGCGCCACCGTGGGCATCGCCGAGCTCGGCAAATGCTTCAAGCTGCTGCGTCGCGCCGGCTGCGAGACGGTCTGCCTGGTGGGCAATGTGGCGCGCCCCGACTTCGCGGCCCTGGTCCCTGACCTGCGTGGCCTCGCCGCCCTGCCGGGCGCGATCCTGGCGGCGACGAAGGGCGACGACGCCCTGCTGCGCTTCCTGATCCACGAGTTCGAGAAGGACGGCTTCCACGTCGAAGGCGCCCACCAGGTCATGGAGGACCTGACCCTGCCGGCCGGCCTGCTCGGCGCGCGGTCGCCCAGCGAGCGGGACCGCAGCGACGCCGCCCGCGCCCTGGAGGTCGCCCGCGCCATCGGCCAGTTGGATATCGGCCAGGCGGCCGTGGTCTGCCGCGGCCTGGTGCTGGCGGTGGAGGCTCAGGAGGGCACCGCCGCCATGCTGGCCCGGGTCGGCGAGCTGCCCGAGGCGGTGCGCGGCAAGCCCGGCGACAGCGCCGGGGTGCTGGCCAAGGCGCCCAAGCCGATCCAGGAGACCCGCGTGGACATGCCGACCATTGGCCTGGCCACCATCCACGCCTGCGCCAGCGTCGGGTTGGCCGGCATCGTCGGCGAGGCCGGGCGGTTGATCGTGCTGGACCGCGAGGCGGTGATCGAAGCCGCCGACCAGCTCGGCCTGTTCATCCTGGGCGTGGAGCCCTAGGCGCGTGGCCCGGCCGCTGACCGTCATGCTGGTGGCGGCGGAAGCCTCCGGCGACGACCGCGGCGCGGGCCTGGCGCGGGCCCTGAAGCGCCGGCTGGGCGACGGCGTCCGCTTCGTGGGCGTCGGCGGCGCGCGGATGGCCGCCGAGGGCGTCGCGAGCCCCTTCGACATCGCCGAGCTGTCGATCCTCGGCCTGCTGGAGGGCCTGCTGGCCTATCCCCGCGTGGTGCGCCGCGCCGATCAGACCGCCGCCATCGCCGCCCGCGAAAAGCCGGACGTGGCCGTCCTGATCGACTCCTGGGGCTTCACCCTGCGGGTCGCCCAGCGGCTCAGGAAGCTCGACCCCAGGCTGCCGCTGATCAAGTACGTCGGCCCGCAGGTCTGGGCCTCGCGGCCGGGCCGCGCCAGGACCCTGGCCCGCGCCGTCGACCACCTGCTCTCCATCCACGCCTTCGATGCGCCCTGGTTCGAGGCCGCGGGCCTGCCGGTCACCTTCGTCGGCAACGCGGCCCTGACGCTGGACTTCTCCAAGGCCGATCCGGACCGCCTGCGCGCCGCGATCGGGGCCGCCCCCGGAGAGCCGATCCTCACCGTCCTGCCCGGCAGCCGGCCCAGCGAGATCGCCCGCGTCCTGCCGGCCTTCGAGGCCGCGGTGACCCTCCTCAAGGCCGACCGCCCCGAGCTGCACATCGTGGTGCCCGCCGCCCCGACCGTGCTGGACGCGGTGAAGGCCCGCGTCGCCGGCTGGCCGCACCGGGCGCATGTGATCGAGGGCGAGGCCGGCAAGCTCGACGCCATGAAGGCCGCGACGGTCGCTCTAGCCTGCTCCGGCACCGTCACCACCGAGCTGGCCCTGGCCGGCGCGCCCATGGTGGTCGGCTACCGGCTGGGACCCGTGACCTACGCCATCCTCAAGCGGCTGATCCGCACGCGGTACGTGACCCTGTTCAACATCGCCGCCCAGGCCTTCGTCGCCCCCGAGCTGATCCAGGACCGCTGCAACGGGCCGGAGCTGGCCGCCGAGGTGGCCCGGCGGCTCGACGACCCGCAGCTGCGCGCCGCCCAGGTCGCGGCCCAGTCCGCCGCCCTCGACAAAATGGGCCGCGGCGGCCCGGATCCCTCCGAAGCCGCCGCGGCCGCCGTCCTGAAGATCGTGGAAGCGCGCGGCTAGCCGCGCTTGGCCACCGGCACGTAGTCGCGCTGCACGGCGCCGGTGTAGAGCTGCCGCGGGCGGCTGATCTTCTGCGCCGGGTCCTCGATCATCTCCTTCCACTGGGCGATCCAGCCCACGGTGCGGGCGACCGCGAACAGCACCGTGAACATCTCGGGCGGGAAGCCCAGGGCGCGCAGGGTGATGCCGGAATAGAAGTCGACGTTCGGGTAGAGTTTGCGCTCGATGAAATAGGGGTCGTTGAGCGCGATCTTCTCGAGCTCCATGGCGACCTTCAGCAGCGGGTCGTCGCTGTCGCCGATCTCGTCGAGCACCTCGTGACAGGTCTTCTGCATGACCGTCGCGCGGGGGTCGTAGTTCTTGTAGACCCGGTGGCCGAAGCCCATCAGCCGGTAGCGGCGGTCTTTCACGCCCTGGACGTATTCCGGGATGCGGTCGACCGTGCCGATCTCCATCAGCATCTTCAGCGCTTCCTCGTTCGCCCCGCCGTGCGCCGGGCCCCAGAGGCAGGCGATGCCGGCGGCGATGCAGGCGAACGGATTGGCGCCCGAGGAGCCCGCCGTGCGCACCGTCGAGGTCGACGCGTTCTGCTCGTGGTCGGCGTGCAGGATGAAGATGCGGTCCATGGCGCGCGTCAGCACCGGATTGGCCTTCCAGTCCTCGGCCGGCACCGAGAAGCACATCTTCAGGAAGTTCTCGGCGTAGGAGAGCTCGTTGCGCGGATGCACGAAGGGCTGGCCGCGGAAGTATTTGAAGGCCCGGGCCGCGATGGTCGGCATCTTGGCGATCATCCGGTGGGCGGAGATCATCCGCTGCTCGGGATCCTCGACGTTGGTGCTGTCGTGGTAGAAGGCCGACAACGCCCCGACCGCGCCGGTCATGATCGCCATCGGGTGAGCATCCCGACGGAAGCCCTGGAAAAACCTATCGAACTGCTCGTGCAGCATGGTGTGGTAGGTGATGTTGCGGTCGAACTCGGCGAACTCCGCCGCGGTCGGCAGCTCGCCGTGCAGCAGCAGGTAGCAGACCTCCAGGAAGCTCGACTGCTCGGCCAGCTGGTCGATGGGGTAGCCGCGGTGGAGCAGTATCCCCTTGTCACCATCGATGAAGGTGATCTTGCTCTCGCACGAGGCCGTCGAGGTGTAGCCGGGGTCGTAGGTGAAGGTGTCGCTGTCGGCGTAATATTTGCGGATGTCGACCACGTCGGGACCCAGCGTGCCCTTGAGCACCGGCAGGTCGATGGTCTTGCCGCCGATATCGATCTTCGCCGAGTCGCCCATGCGGACCCCCTGAGACGTGAGAGGCTGAAACGCCTGTTCGAACGGCCTTATAGCGTTTTACCGCACTTGCGAAAGAGCATCGTCGAGGCGGCCGAGGCTTTCGTCTTTCCCCAGCGACACCAGGGTGCTCGCCAGGTCCGGCGCGGGCGAGCCGCCGCCCAGCACCATGCGCAGCGGCGCGCCGAATTTGCCGATGCCCACGCCCTCGCGCTCGGCGAACGCGCGGATGCGGGCTTCCAGGCCCGCAACGCTCCAGTCGGAGGCCTCGGCGAGGTCGTCGCGCAGGCGGCCAAGGCGGCCGCGGACCTCCTCGCTCAGCATCTCCTGGGCCTTGGGCGGCAGCTCCAGCGGCCGGGTCTTCAGCACGAAGACCACCGCGTCGGCCAGGTCGAGCAGGGTCTTGGCCCCGTCCCTGACGAGGGGGATCACGCGTTCCAGCAGCGCCCGGTCCGTGCTCTTCAGCTTCCAGTCGCGGCTTTCCAGGATCGGCCAGGTCAGGTCGACCAGCCGGCCCGCGTCGGCCTCGCGGATATAGTGGTTGTTCAGGTGGTTGAGCTTGTCCCAGTCCAGGCGGGCCGGCGCGCTGACCACGTGCTTGATGTCGAACCACTGGGTGGCCTGGGCGTCGGAGAAGATCTCGTCGTCGCCGTGGCCCCAGCCCAGCTTGGCCAGGTAGTTGCGCATGGCTTCCGGCAGGTAGCCCATGTCGGCGAACTCGCTCACCGCCTGCGCCCCATGGCGCTTGGAGAGCTTGGTCCCGTCCGGCCCGTGGATCAGCGGCAGGTGCGCCCAGACCGGCACGTCCCAGCCCAGCCCCTGGTAGATCAGGCTCTGGCGGGCGGCGTTGTTCAGGTGGTCGTCGCCGCGGATCACGTGGGTGACGCCCATCTCGTGGTCGTCGACCACCACGGCCAGGTTGTAGGTCGGCGAGCCGTCGGTGCGCAGCAGGATCAGGTCGTCGAGGTTCTCGTTCTGGAAGCGCACCTCGCCCTTCACCTGGTCGTCCACCAGGGTCTCGCCGGTCAGCGGCGCCTTCAGCCGCACCACGAACGGCCGGTCCGGCGCGTCGTTGGGCGAGCGATCGCGCCAGGGGGAGCGCACCACCCGGCCCTCGGCGCGGGCCGCCTCGCGCTCGGCCTCCAGCTCCTCCGGCGTCATGAAGTCCCGGTAGGCGCCGCCGCGGGCCAGCAGCTCGTCCACCGCCGTACGGTGGCGGTCGGCGCGGGCGTACTGGAACACCGGCGTCTCGTCGGCCTCCAGCCCCAGCCACTTCAGGCCCTCGAAGATCACCTGCACGGCGGCCTCGGTGGAGCGCTCGCGGTCGGTGTCCTCGATGCGCAGCAGGAACTTGCCGCCGGTGTGGCGGGCATAAAGCCAGTTGAAAAGCGCGGTGCGGGCCGTGCCAATGTGCATCATGCCCGTGGGCGAGGGGGCGATCCGGGTGACGACAGGGCCTTTGGGGGAACGGTCTGGCATGGAGATCGAGGGGTCTGGGGAGGCGGCGGCGCAAGGGGCCGCCTGGGCCGGGCCTCTTAGCACGCCGATTCCCAAGCCCGCCAGCGCCGCCGGGGTCGTCCGCTGGCTGGCCCGCCAGGTGGCGCGCCAGGGCGAGCGTTGGACCCTGTGGACCCCCGTCGCCCTGGGCGGCGGCTCGGCGATCTATTTCGCCCTGCTGCGCGAGCCGCAGGCCTGGCTGGCGTGGTTGGGCGCGGCGCTGGTGGTGGGGCTGCTGGTCGCCGCCGCGCGCTGGCAGGGCGGCCGGCCGGTCACCGCGGCGCTGGTGCTCACCGCCTGCGCGCTCGGCGGGTTCGCCGCGGCCAAGCTGCGCACCGAGCACGTGCGCTCGGCCACCGCGCCCGCCAAGGGGCCGCCGGCCTGGCTGGAGGGCTGGGTGATCGACATCGCCAGTCCGGGGCAGGGCGGCCGCCGGCTGCTGATCGCCCCGGTGCACATCGGCGACTGGCCGGCCGCGGCGACGCCGACCCGGGTGCGGGTGACGCTGAAGACCGGCTACACGCCCTCGCCGGGCGAGCCGATCCGCCTGCTGGCAGTCCTCAACGCCCCGCCGCAGCCGGCCAGCCCCGGCGCCTACGACTTCGCCAGAGACGCCTGGTTCCAGAGCGTCGGCGGGGTCGGCTTCGCGCTGGGCGCGCCGTCGAGCTGGACGCCCGAGGCCGCCCCGCCCTGGCGCCTGCGGCTGACCATGAAGATCAACGCCGTCCGCTGGGCGCTCACCCGCCGGATCATCGAGGCGCTGGGCGTCGAGCAGGGCGGCCTGGCCGCGGCCATGACCACCGGCCACGACGCCTTCATCCCGCCGCAGCAGATCGCCGACCTGCGCGCCTCGGGCCTGGCGCACATCACCTCGATCTCCGGCCTGCACATGGCCATCGTCGGGGGCTTCGTGTTCGCGGCCATCCGCCTGCTGATCGCCGCCATTCCGTGGCTGGCGCTGCGCATCAACGGCAAGAAGACCGCCGCCGCCTTGGGCTTCCTCGCGGTGATCAGCTACCTGGTGCTCTCCGGCTGGCCGCCGCCGGCCGAGCGCTCGGCGATCACCGCGGCCATCGCCTTCGGCGCCATCCTCGTCGACCGGCAGGCGATCAGCCTGCACGCCCTGGCGCTGGCCGCCATGGCGGTCCTGCTGCTGCAGCCCGAGGCGGTGACCCAGCCCGGCTTCCAGATGTCCTTCGCCGCCACCGCCGCCCTGGTGGCCCTGGCCGAGGTCTGGCCGCGGCCGGTACGCGAGATCAACACGCCGTGGCCGATCCGCGCGGCCCAGACCTTCGGGACCTGGGTGGTGGCGGCCATCGCGGTGAGCTTCGTGGCGGGCCTGGCCACCGCGCCCTTCGCCATGCAGCACTTCAACCGCATCTCCACCTACGGCCTGGTCTCCAACCTGCTCAGCGAGCCGATCTCCAGCCTGCTGATGATGCCCGGCCTGGCGCTGGGCGCGGTGCTGGCGCCCTTCGGCCTCGGCGACTGGCCGCTGGCGCTGGCCGGTTTCGCCATCCGCCTGACCAACGACATCTCCTCGACCGTGGCCGGCTGGCCGCATGCCCAGGTGGTGGTGGCCAGCGGCCCCAACTGGACCCTGGCCGCGGCCTTCCTCGGCCTGCTCTGGCTGTGCCTGTGGAAAGGACCGCTGCGCTGGGCGGGTCTGCCGCTGGCGCTCGCCGTCACGCTGGTCCCCAAGCCCACGACGCCCGACGCCTGGGTGGCCGGCGACGGGGCGGCGGTGGCCGTGCGCAGCGCCCATGACGCCATCCTCTTCCGTCCCGACGTGAAGCTGTTCGGGGCCGAGCTCTGGGCCCGCCGGCGCGGCCTCGACCCCTCCGGCGGCCAGGAGATCCGCGACCTCGCCTACGACTGCGATCATTGGAGCTGCGCGGCGAAGCCGGGCGCGCCGGTCCCGGTCGCCGCGGCCTGGAACGTCAAGACCCCGCTGAAGCCCGAACGGCTGGCGGCGATCTGCGCCAGCGCCGAGCTGATCGTCCTACGCGACGATTTCCCGGGCGGCGTCTGCCCCGGCAAGCTGGTGCTCACTGGCGCCGACTTCGAGCGCGGCGGCTCGGCCGAGCTCTATCGCCAGCCGGACGGCAGTTGGAAGGCCCAGTGGGCCCAGGACCTGCGCGGCCGCCGCCCCTGGACCTGGGGACCGGACCTGCGATGAGCCTGATGTTCACCAAGCGCCTGCGCGAGCCGATCCGCCGCGGCGAGATCACCTGCACGGTGCGCATCTGGAAGAGCCTGCACGTGAAGGTCGGCGGCCGCTATCGGCTGGCGCCCGGCCATGTGGAAGTGACCCGTATCCAGCATGTCGATCTCTCGGATATCACCGACGAGATCGCCCGCCGTTCCGGCTTCGCCGACCTCGACGACCTCATGAAGGTCGCCAAGCACGGGCCGGGCGAGAGCGTCTACCTGATCGACTTCGTCTATGTCTCTGAATAATTCTCGTCGATAGCAACAGTCGGTGGCGGGAATCGACTCGCCACCTAGATGGGGCGGCCCCTGACGCGACGTGCGGGTACTTGTTTCTTCGGCGCAGGTTGGATTGTTGAGGTTTTTGGCCTCGGAGTAAGCACTGCGGCTGCTTTGCTCAGGTCTGGCACGAAAAAGAAATGGTCATCTTCGACGTTAAATTCTTTAACGCCTTCTCCCATGGTGTAATTGCACACGAAATGAAGCTTGGCTTGGCCGACAGTTCCCGGCGCTACGGGATTCCAAGCCGGATACGGGACCGTTGCCGAGTCTTTCAACTCATCATTTGACGAGTATCTGATATAAGAAGAAAGTGCCGCCGTCTGATTGTCGCAATTATAGTAGAATAAATTCTTACTCGATGTTGTTCCGGGATCCTTTGGATCAACGCCGTAGTTAGATTCCCAAGCTTGAAGAACGCTTCGTCCATTGCTCGTTGTGATCTTCACAGACGATCGGTCAATGAACCAAGCTTGGTTCTTTGAATCTGTTACGTACCACCATTCGGTTGCTTGCGCAGGGCGGGCGGTCAAGCTCAGCGCCGAGCCCATCGCTAGGGCGACGACCGCCGCGGCAACTGATGCTTGCACCCCTCCGACTCCCCTTCTATTTCGCAGAGCTTGAGCGAGTGCGGCTCGAGTTTCAACTAGCGGCGTGATTCGGGGCCCCTAGTGATACCGGCGGATCAGCCCCACCAGCTTGCCCTGCACCGCCACCTGGTCGGGCCCGAAGATGCGGGTCTCGTAGGCCGGGTTGGCGGCTTCCAGGGCGATGGAGGCGCCCTTCTTGCGCAGGCGCTTGAGGGTGGCTTCCTCGCCGTTGACCAGGGCCACGACGATCTCGCCGGAGTTGGCGGCGTTGGTGCGGCGGATGACCACGAAGTCGCCGTCCAGGATGCCGGCGTTGATCATCGAGTCGCCCTGGATCTCCAGGACGAAGTGCTCGCCGGCGCCCAGCAGGCTTTCCGGCACCGGCATCCGGTCGCGCTCCTGCTGGATCGCCTCGATGGGCGTGCCGGCGGCGATCTTGCCGAGGATCGGCAGGTCGCGGGTGTCGTTGGCGGCGGCCGGGGCGTCGGGGCCGCCGTCCACCAGCTGCGGCTTGAACGGCGCGCGGCCCTTGGGCGGGGCGGCGGCGGTCGCTTGGCTCGGCAGCTTGATCACCTCCAGCGCGCGGGCCCGGTGCGCCTGGCGGCGCATGAAGCCGCGCTCCTCGAGTGCGGTGATCAGCCGGTGGATGCCCGACTTGGAGGCCAGCCCCAGGGCGTCCTTCATCTCGTCGAATGAGGGGGAGACCCCACTCTCCTGGATCCGCTCATGGATGAACATGAGCAATTCGTGCTGCTTGCGGGTGAGCATTTGAACGACCTCGGAACCCTATTAAGCGCTGCAAGAACAAAGCGCCAACTTCGAGAATGTTCTCTAGGTGTTCCGGGTTAATGTCAAGTTATTGCTGGATGCGGCGCGAAATCAGTGACTTAGCGACGGGCCCCGCGCGACTCGGGCCGGCAGATTCGCCTAGCTCGCCAGCAAACTCCGCGTCGCGGCGGCGACATCGGCCTGCCGCATCAGGCTCTCGCCGACCAGCATGGCCCGCGCCCCGGCCTGTTCCAGCCGCGCCGCGTCGGCCGGGGTGAAGATGCCGCTTTCGGTGACCAGCAGGGCCCCGGCGGGGGCGTGGGCCGCCAGCCGCTCGGTCACCGCGAGGTCGACGACGAAGGTCCGCAGGTCGCGGTTGTTGACGCCGACCAACTTGGCCCCCAGGCCCGCGGCGCGGTCCATCTCGGCCGCGTCGTGCACCTCCACCAGGGCGTCCATGCCGAACGCCCGGGCGGCGGCCATCAGCTCGCCGGCCAGGGCGTCGTCGGCCATGGCCAGGATCACCAGGATGGCGTCGGCCCCCAGCGCCCGGCTCTCGGCGACCTGCCAGGGATCGACCAGGAACTCCTTGCGCAGGCAGGGCAGGGCGGTCGCCGCCCGCGCCGCGGCCAGGTAGGCGTCGGCCCCCTGGAAGCTCGGCCCGTCGGTGAGCACCGACAGGCAGGCCGCGCCGCCGGCCTCATAGGCCCTGGCCAGCGCCGGCGGATCGAAGTCCGCGCGGATCAGGCCCTTCGACGGCGAGGCCTTCTTGATCTCGGCGATCAGCGCCAGGCGGCCCGGCCCATGCGCCCGCTCCAGCGCGGCGCGGAAGCCGCGCGGCGGGTCGGCGGCGCGGGCGGCGGCCTCGACCTCGGCCAGCGAACGCTGCGCCTTCCGCGTGGCCACGTCCTCGCGCTTGTAGGCGGCGATCCGCTGCAGGATATCCGTCATGCCGGCTCGGCCGCCGTGGTGATCTCGACGAGACGCGCCAGCGCGCCGGCTGCGCGGCCGTCGTCGATAACCTGGCCGGCCAGGGCCACGCCTTCCTTCAGCGTCTCGACCTTGTCGGCCACCAGGAAGGCCGCCGCCGCATTGATCAGCACGATGTCCCGGTAGGCCCCCTTGGCGCCGCCCAGCAGCGCCCGCAGCGCCTTGGCGTTCTCCGCCGGCGTCCCGCCCGTCAGGTCGGCCAGCGCCGCGCGCTTCAGGCCCACGGCCTCGGGGGTGATCCGGAACAAGCGAACCTGACCATCCCGCCATTCGGCCACCTGGGTCTCGCCGGTGGTGGTGATCTCGTCCATGCCCTGGCCGTTGACGATCCAGGCCCGCTCGGCGCCCAACGCGCCCAGCACGCGGGCCATGGGCTCGACCCACTTGCTGTCGAACACGCCCAGCAGTTGCCGCTTGGCCTGCGCCGGATTGGTCAGCGGCCCCAGCAGATTGAAGATGGTCCGGAAGCCCAGCTCCGCCCGGATCGGGGCGACGTGGCGCATGGCCCCGTGGTGGGCGGGGGCGAACATGAAGCAGATGCCGGCCTCTTCGAGCGCCTTGAGCTGCGCCGCCTGGCCGGCCGCGATGTTGACCCCGAGCTCGCTCAGCACATCGGCCGCGCCCGATTTCGACGACAGCGCCCGGTTGCCGTGCTTGGCGACCTTCAAGCCGCCACCCGCCGCCACGAAGGCCACCGCCGTGGAGACGTTCAGCGTGTGCAGCCCGTCGCCGCCGGTGCCGCAGACGTCGATCACCTCGAAGCCGTGGTCGAGCATCACCGCGGCCTTGCGCATGGCCCGCGCGCAGGCGGTGATCTCGCCCACCGTCTCGCCGCGCATGCGCATGGCAGTCAGCGCCGCGGCCACCTGGGCCGGGGTCGGCTCGCCGCGCAGGCAGGCGGTGAAGAACTCGCCGGCGTCGTCTTCGGAAAGCGTCCCGCCGTCCGCCAGGCGGCCAAGCAGCGGCTTGAAGGCGTCGGACATGGCCTGCCTACGCCTGGACCAGCGGCCTCACGCCGGCGATCTGCAGGAAGTTGGCCAGCAGTTCGTGGCCGCATTCGGTGGCGATGGATTCCGGGTGGAACTGCACCCCGTGCACCGGCCGGGTCACGTGCTGGAAGCCCATGATCTCGCCGTCGTCGGTCCAGGCGGTGACGACCAGCTCGGCGGGCAGCGTGTCCTTCTTCACCGACAGGCTGTGGTAGCGGGTGGCGGTGAAGGGGTTCTTCAGCCCTTCGAACACGCCCTGGCCGGTGTGGTGGATGGCGCTGGTCTTGCCGTGCATCAGGGCCTGGGCGCGGACCACCTCGCCGCCATAGGCCTGGCCGATCGCCTGGTGGCCCAGGCAGACGCCCAGCACCGGCAGGTCGGCGGGCGCGGCGCGCAGCAGCGGCAGGCAGATGCCGGCCTCGTTGGGCGTGCAGGGGCCGGGCGACAGCAGCACGCCCTGTGGCTTCAGCCCCAGCGCCTCCTGCACGGTGATCGCGTCGTTGCGATGGACGAGCGTCTCCGCGCCCAGCTCATTGAGGTAATGAACCAGGTTGTAGGTGAAGCTGTCGTAGTTATCGATCACCAGGATCATGCGACCCATCTAGGCCCTGCGCCGCCATCCGCCAAGCCGCCCGATTGGCGGCGGCGCCGACTCCCGCGATCCTCGTTCCAAGATGTCGTTTACCGAATCAGCCCTGGACTCCGTGGCCATGGCCCGAGCCCGCACCCTCCTGGAAACCCCCAAGCCGCGCGAGCGGCTGTGGCCCGTGCTGGGCGCCGCCGGCCTGCTGGCGCTCTCGGCCCTGGCCTTCGCCACCGCCATGATCATGGCCCCGCCGGTGATCAGCGAGCACGTGCTGAAGCCGGGGCCGCAACCCTAGACGAACCGCCAGCTCTCTTCCGCCGCCCGCCGCAGGGCGCGGGCCTTGTGCAGGGTCTCGTCGTATTCGGCGTTCGGATCGGAGTCCGCCACCACCCCGCCGCCGGACTGCACGTACATCACGCCGTCCTTGAACAGCGCGGTCCTGAGTACGATGCAGGTGTCCACCGAGCCGTCGGCCCCGAAATAACCGACGCCGCCGGCGTAGCCCAGGCCGCGCTTCTCGATCTCCAGCTCGTCGATGATCTCCATGGCCCGCACCTTGGGCGCCCCCGACAGGGTGCCGGCGGGCAGGGCGGCCATCACCACGTCGACCGGGTCCAGCCCTTCGGGCGCGTCGCCCTCGACGTTGGAGACCAGGTGCATGACGTGGCTGTAGCGCTCGACGAAGAAGCTGTCGGTGACCCGCACGCGGGGGCCGCCGCCCGGCTTCGCCGCCGCGTTGGAGCCCCGCTCCTTGAGCATGGCGACCCGGCCCACGTCGTTGCGGCCGAGGTCGAGCAGCATCAGGTGCTCGGCGCGCTCCTTGGGATCGTTGCGCAGCTCCTGCTCCAGCGCCTTGTCTTCTTCCGGCGTGGCGCCCCGGGGGCGGGTGCCGGCGAGCGGGCGGATGGTGATCTTGCCGTCGCGCAGCCTGACCAGAGTCTCCGGCGAGGAGCCGGCCAGCTGGAAGTCGCCGAAGTTCAGGTAGAACAGGAACGGCGAGGGGTTGGTGCGTCGCAGCGAGCGGTAGAGCGAGAACGGGTCCTGCTCGAAGGGCGCCCGGAACCGGTGGCTCGGCACCACCTGGAAGATGTCGCCGGCGCGGATGTAGTCCTTGGCCTTCTCGACGATCTCGCCATAGGCCTCGCGGCTGATCGGCGTCGTGAAGCGGTCGGGCTGCGGCTCTGCGTTGCCCAGCAGGCGCGGGGCCGGGTGGCGCAGGTCGGCCACGACGCCCGCCAGCCGCGCCTGGGCCGCCGCATAGGCATCGCGGGCGCTGGGCGCGCCCGGGCGGACCGTCGTCGCCAGGAGGATCTCCTGGCCGATGGAATCGAACACCGCGACGATCGACGGCCGCGTCATCACCGCGTCGGGCAGGCCCAGCGGATCGGGATTGACGTTGGGCAGATGCTCGACCAGCCGGATCATGTCGTAGCCGATCGCCCCGAACACCCCGCCGGCCATCGGCGGCACGCCCGCCGGCAGCTCCATCCGCGAGGCGGCGAGCAGGTCGCGCAGGCTGTCCAGCGCACCGCCGTCCTGGGCGGTGAAGCGGCCGGCGGCGATGTCCGGACCCTCGGCGACCTCGGCCTGGTCGCCGCGGCAGCGCCAGACCAGCTCCGGCTCCAGGGTGATGATCGAATAGCGCCCGCGCCAGGCGCCGCCCTCCACGGATTCGAACAGGAAGGCGTAGGGCCGGCCGTGGCCGATCTTCAGATAGGCCGAGACCGGCGTCTCCAGGTCGTCGATCAGGCGCGTCCAGACGAGCTGCGCCGTCCCGGCCAGGTAGCCGGGCTCGAACGCCTCGAACGCCGGCTCCAGTATCATTTCGCCAGGCCGGCCTTGCCGGCCGGCGGCTTGGTGGCGGCCGTCGGATCGAGGCCCAGGGCGGCGCGGGCGTGTTCCGCATCGATGCGCACCTTGACCTTGGTCCGGGCGGCGGCGTGGGCCGCGGCCACCAGCTCGCGCAGGTAGGCCTCGGTCATCTGCGGCCGCTCGGCCTCCACGGCGCGGGCCATGGTCGCCACGTCGGCGGTGCGGATCGCCTCGATCTTGCCGACGATGAAGCCGGCCTGGCCGCGGCTGGTGAACACGTCGCCGGGCTTGCCGGCGAAGGTCTGGGCGAGGCCCTCCTGGCCAAGCTCGGGGTGCTGGCTGGCGGTCTGGCGGTTGAGGCCCGCGAGGTGGGCGACCTTGACGCCCGCGGACGCCGCGACCGCGTCCAGGCTCTCGCCCTTCTTCACCCGTGCGGCGAGCTCATCGGCCTTGGTCTGCAGCCGGGCGGCGATGTCGCGCATCATCAGGGCGCGGGCCAGCTCCGGCCTGACCTCGGCCAGCGGCGGCACGGAGGGCGGGATCACCTTGTCGACCTTCAGGGCGAAATATTCGCCGCCTCCGGCGTCCACCAGCTCGCTCTCGCCGCCGGCCGGCAGGGCGAAGGCGGTGTCGACGATCTTCTGGGTCAGGCCGGCCACCGGCTGGCGCTGCTGGTCGACGCCCTGCTTGGCGAACGGCGGCAGGCTGGCCACCGAGGCGCCGGCCTTCTGCGCCGCCTCGGCCAGGGTCGCGCCCTTGGTGTGGGCGTCGTCATAGGCCTGGGTCATGGTGTCGATCTTGCTGGCCGCGGCGTCCTTGCGGATCTCGGCCTCCAGGGCGGGGCGCAGCTCCTCGATGGTGACCACGTGGCCGGGCGTCACGCCGTCGACGCGCACCACGGCCAGGCCCAGGCTGCCCTGCACCGTCTGCACCTGGCCGGGCTTCATCTGGAACGCGGCGGCGGCCAGCTTCGGGTCGGCGATCGCGGTCTGCGGCTTGTCGGCATAGGTGATCGCCGTGGCGCCCAGCGACTTGGCGACGGCGGCCGGCGCCTCGCCCTTGGCCAGGCGGGCGGCGATCTGGGCGGCGGTGGCGGCGTCCTTGGCCGGGATCTGCACCAGGGTGCGGGTCTCGGGCTTGGACAGCGTGTCCTTGCGGAAGTTGTAGCGCTTCAGGACCTCGGCCGGGTCGACCGGGCCGGCGGCCGCCATCTGGCCCGGGCTGAAGCGCACGATGCTGATGGCGCGGAACTCCGGACGCATCAGCGCCGCGGCGTTCTGCTTCAGGAAGTCGGTGAGCTGGGCGTCGGTGGGCGGGGCGGGCGGCGGCACGGCGCCGGGACCCAGCGTCAGCAGCGCCACGTCGCGGTTCTCCAGCCCATAGACCGCGGCCATGGCGGTGTAGGCGCGGGGCGTCACCAGGCCGCCGATCAGGCCGGTCCCGAAATGCTGCTCGGCGATGTCGTCGCGGACCATCTGCTCGAAGGTCGGCACCGTCAGGCCGTTGTCGGCCAGGCGGGTCTGGTAGGCCTTCTTGTCGAAGCGGCCGGACACCGGATCGAAGAAGGCCTGGATCTTCTGGATCTCGCCCACCACCAGCTTGTCGGAGGGGCGCAGGCCGATCTTGGTGAGCAGGGCGGCGAACGCCTCGCGGGTGGCCATGCCCTCCAGCACCTGCTTGTCGAGGCCGTTGGCGGCGGCGAACTCGTTGGTGATCGGCTGGCCAGCCTGCTGCTCGTACTGGGTCTTGGTGCGGTCGAATTCGCGCTTGAAGTCGGCCGAGGTGACGGTGCGCGAGCCCGCGGTGATCACCGCGTCGCTGATCTTGCCGTGGAAGACGTCGCGGATGCCCCACAGCGCGAAGCTGCCGATCAGCAGCACCATGAGGACGGCGGCGACCCAAGACTTGGCGAAGACGCGGATGGCGGCGAGCATCTAATCCCTTTCCGGGCGCAACTGAGCGGTCGGTATAGTGGAGCGCCCTCCTGCCCGGCAAGCGCGCGCCCGCAAGCTGATGACAGAGGCCCCGGCATGGCTTAACCGCGCCGGGTCATGTTCTTGAGGGAGGGCCCATGGTCCAGCCGACCCCGCTGATCGCCGGAAACTGGAAGATGAATGGCCTGCGGGCCTCGCTGCCCGAGGCGCGCGCCATCGCCGACGGCTGCGCCGGCAGCCGCGCCCGGGTGGCGATCTGCCCGCCGAGCCTCTTGATCCATGAGATGTGCGAAGAGCTGGCCGGCACGTCCGTGCTGGTCGGCGGCCAGGACGCCCACTGGGAGACCTCCGGCGCCTTCACCGGCGAGATCTCGGCCCAGATGCTGGCCGATGCCGGCGCCCGGCTGGTGATCCTCGGCCACTCCGAGCGGCGCGCCGGTTGCGGCGAGACCGACGCGATCGTGGCCAGGAAGGCGCAGGCCGCGCTGGCCGCCGGGCTGGAGCCCATCGTGTGCGTCGGCGAAACCCTCGAGCAGCGCCAGGCCGGCGAGGCGCTGGCTGTGGTCACCGGCCAGGTGCGGGGCTCGCTGCCGGCGGAGCTGGCCGGCCGGGCCTTCTCGGTGGCCTATGAGCCGGTCTGGGCGATCGGCACCGGCCTGACGCCCACCACCGCCGAGATCGAGGAGATGCACCGCGCCATCCGCGCCACGCTGACCGAGCTGTTCGGCCCGGCCAGCGATACCGCGCCGATCCTCTACGGCGGCTCGGTGAAGCCCGCCAACGCCGCCGAGATCCTGTACGCGGCCGAGGTCGGCGGCGCCCTGGTCGGCGGCGCCTCGCTGAAGGCCGACGATTTCCTCGGCATCATCCGCGCGCTCTAGTTCTATCCTCAGTGTCATCCCGGTTTCGCGAAGCGAAGACCGGGATGACACCTGGGGGGCGGGCCTCATTTGAGTCGCGAACTGTGGGAATGCTGCCCCGCATGAGACCCCTCACGATCACCTTCGCTGTTTTCGCACCGCTCGCCCTCGCCGCGGCCGCCGCCCATGCCGCCGACCCGGCGCCGCCCAGCCTGGCCTTCCCGCTGGCCTGCAAGATCGGCGTCAGCTGCGAGGCGCAGAACTATGTCGACCGCGATCCGGGGCCCGGCGCCGCCGACTATCGCTGCAGCTCCGAAACCTATGAGAAGCACAACGGCGTCGACATCCGCCTGCTCGACATGGCCGCCCAGCGGCGGGGCGTGGATGTGCTGGCCGCCGCGAGCGGCCGCGTGTCGCGCCTGCGCGACGGGGTGGCCGACATCTCGGTCAAGGCGCCCGGCGCGCCCTCGGTGGCCGGCCAGGAGTGCGGCAACGGCCTGGTCATCGACCACGGCGGCGGCTGGGAGACCCAGTACTGCCACATGGCCCGCGGCAGCCTGGCGGTGAAGGTCGGCCAGCAGGTGGTGGCCGGAACCAAGCTCGGCCAGGTCGGGCTCTCCGGCTCCACCGAATACCCCCACCTGCACATCACGGTGCGCCACGGAACCACGGTGATCGATCCGTTCGCGCCGGGGGCGGGGACGACGAACGCCTGCAAGGCCGAGGCGCCGCTGTGGTCGCCGGCCGCCCTGGCGCAACTCGCCTACAAGCCGGGCGCGGTGCTCAACACCGGCTTTGCCGCCGGTCCGGTGAAGATGGAGGACGTGGAGGCGGGCGGGATCGCCGCCCCCGGCGCCGCGTCGCCCTACCTGGTGGCCTACGGCCGCGGCATCAACCTGCGGGCCGGCGACGTGGTGGCCATGGAGTTGCGCGCGCCCGCCGGCCAGGTGCTGGCCAAGTCCCAACTGCCGCCGCTGGACCACGCCAAGGCCCAGCACATCGCCTACATCGGCGTGAAGCGGCCACCGGCCGGCTGGGCGGCCGGACGCTACAAGGCCCGCTATCAGGTGCTGCGCGACGGCAAGCCGGCCCTCGGCCGCGACTTCGAGTTCGCCGTCACGGGCTAGGGCCGTGTCGAGCGGACGGCGATCGGATGGCTCACAGCAGCAGCCCCCACAGCCGGCAGTCGCGCCGCTCGCCGTCGCGCCAGACGTGACCGCGGAGAAGACCTTCCTGGCTGAAGCCGAGCTTTTCCAGGATCGCCTCGGAGCGCCGGTTGCCCAGGTGGGTGCGTCCGGTCAGCCGGCGCAGGCCGCTGGACGCCGCGAAGGCGATCACCGCCTGCATCGCCTCTAGCGCATAGCCCTGGCCCCAGGTGTCACGGCCCAGCATGAAACCGACTTCGGCGCGCTTGTGCCGCCGCTCGATGTCCGAGAGGTCGCAGGTGCCGATGAAAACCCCGTCGTTGAGCCCGCGGATCGACCAGTGGACCGCCCGGCCCGCCGCCATCTCCGCCACCTGGGCGCGGACGATGCCGGCCACCAGATCCGGATCGTCGATCTCGGGCACGTCCCAGTAGGCCATCACCTCCGGGTCATCCATCAGCGGGAAGATGGACTCGGTCTCCGCCTCGATCAGCGGCTGCAGGCGCAGCCGTTCGGTCTCCAGGATAGCGGTGCGCTCGGTGAATGAGATCATGACTTGTCAAAGGACTGCGACGCCCTAGGTATGGCCATGGCGCGGGCTCGGTGATAGAGCGCGCGCTTCATTTCGGCGCGGTGTGACCGCCCGAACGCACCGCACGATAGGCTCCCATGCTGCTCACCCTGCTGCTCATCTTCGAGGTCCTGATCAGCGTGATGCTGATCATCGTGGTGCTGCTGCAGCGCTCCGAAGGCGGCGTGCTGGGCGTCGGCGGCGGCCCCTCGGGCTTCATGACGGCGCGCGGCGCGGGCGACCTGATGACCCGCACCACCTGGATTCTGGCGGCCCTGTTCTTCGGCGTCGCCCTGCTGCTGACCGTGCTGGCCGGCCGCGAGCGCGGCGCCTCCTCGGTGGTCGACCGGCTGAAGGTGGACGCCATCAACCCGGCGACCCTCAACCAGCCGCCGGCCCGTCCGGCCCCGCTGCCCGGCGCGCCCACCCAGTCGGCGCCCAGCCCGCTGCAGGCCCCGGCCCCCACCGTGCACAACCCGTTCCTCGGCAGCGCCCCCGCCGCGCCGGCGCCGGCCGCTCCGACCAAGCCATAGGTTCGTGGATAACCGTCCTCTTTTCAGCCTCGCCCGGGGCGAATCGCTGCTAACCTGAACGCCCATGGCCCGGTACATTTTCATCACCGGCGGCGTGGTCTCCTCTTTGGGTAAAGGTCTCGCGTCCGCCGCCCTTGGCGCGCTCCTGCAGGCGCGTGGCTACAAGGTTCGCCTGCGCAAGCTCGACCCCTATCTGAACGTCGATCCGGGGACCATGAGCCCCTATCAGCACGGCGAGGTCTTCGTGACCGACGACGGGGCGGAGACCGACCTCGACCTCGGCCACTATGAGCGGTTCACCGGCGTTTCGGCGACCCGCGGCGACAACATCACCACCGGCCAGATCTACAAGACCATCATCGAGAAGGAGCGGCGCGGGGACTACCTCGGCGCCACCGTCCAGGTGATCCCGCACGTCACCGGCGAGATCAAGGACTTCGTCCTGGCCGATCCGGGCGAGGGCGTCGATTTCGTGCTGGTCGAGGTGGGCGGCACGGTGGGCGACATCGAGGGCCTGCCGTTCTTCGAGGCCATCCGCCAGCTCGGCCAGGAGCTGCCGCGCCACCACGCCTGCTTCATCCACCTGACCCTGCTGCCCTACATCAAGACGGCCGGGGAGATGAAGACCAAGCCCACCCAGCACTCGGTGAAGGAGCTGCGCTCCATCGGCATCCAGCCGGACATCCTGCTCTGCCGCTGCGAGCAGGAGATCCCGGAGAGCGAGCGCAAGAAGATCGCCCAGTTCTGCAACGTGCGCGCCAGCGCCGTGATCCAGGCGATGGACTCATCCAACATCTACGCCGTGCCGCTCGACTATCATCTGCAGGGCCTCGACAGCGAGGTGCTGGAGGTGTTCGGCATGGGTGACGCGCCGAAGCCGGACCTGACGCGCTGGCAAGCCATCGTCAACACCATCAGCCATCCGGATGGCGAGGTGACCATCGCCATCGTCGGCAAGTACACGGCTCTGACCGACGCCTACAAATCCCTGATCGAGGCGTTGATCCACGGCGGCCTGGCCAACACCGTGCGCGTGCGGCTCGACTGGATCGAGGGCGAGGCCTTCGAGAAGGACGAGGCGCTGATCCGCGAGCGGCTGGCCGGCGTCCATGGGGTGCTGGTGCCGGGCGCCTTCGGGGAGCGCGGCTCGGAAGGCATGATCCGCGCAGTGCAGTTCGCCCGCGAGCACGCCATCCCTTATTTTGGCATCTGCTTCGGCATGCAGATGGCGATGATCGAGGCGGCGCGGAACCTGGCCGGCATCCACCAGGCCTCCTCCACCGAGTTCGGCCCCACCTCGGAGCCCATCGTCGGGCTGATGACCGAGTGGACCCGCGGCAACGAGAAGGAATTCCGCTCCGCCGCGGGCGAGATGGGCGGCACCATGCGCTGTGGCGCCTACGAGGCCGTCCTGCAGCCGGGCAGCCGGGTGGCGGAGATCTACGGGACGCCGACCATCTCCGAGCGCCACCGCCACCGCTATGAGGTCAACATCGGCTACCGCGAGGCGATCGAGCGGACCGGCCTGCACTTCACCGGCCTGTCGCCCGACGGCGTGCTGCCCGAGCTCTGCGAGCGCACCGACCACCCCTGGTTCATCGGCGTCCAGTACCACCCCGAACTGAAGAGCCGCCCCTTCGAGCCCCACCCCCTGTTCGCCAGCTTCATCGGCGCCGCCAAGGAACGCAGCCGGCTGGTGTAAGCGCCCTTCTCCCCTTGCGGGAGAAGGTGTCAGCGGAGCTGACGGATGAGGGGTTTCTCGGCCTCGCAGCACTTCGCGCGAAGCACCGCCGTCCGCCCGGGCTCTTCGCGCCTGTTCGTCGTGGTCGATCAGGGCGTCGTGCAACCCCTCATCCGACCTGCTCCGCAGGTCACTTTCTCCCGCAAGGGGAGAAGGGCTTAGGATGTCGCATGCCCACCCGCGACGACCTGCGCCGCCTGGCGCTCGACCTGCCCGAGGCCTACGAGGACACCCACCGCGGCAAGCCGGCGTTCCGGGTGAAGGCGCGCATCTTCGCCCTGCTCTCGCAGCCAGGCGGGCAGGGGTTCATGGGCCTCGACGCGCCCGACGTGGCCGTCCTGAAGCTCGACCGCGAGGACCAGCTCAACATGGCCGCCGCCTGGCCGGGCGCGGTGACGCCCACCGAGACCTACGGCCACCACGGCTGGACCTATGTGAAGCTCGCCGAGCTCGACGCCGAAGCGCTGGCCACCCTCGTCCGCCTCGCCTGGAGCCATGTGGCGCCCAAACGGCTCTCCAAGGCCCCCGCCTAGCGGACGAAGAACAGCACCCAGAAGACCACCAGCACGACGTTGCTGATCACGAATGGCGCCGCCCGGTGCAGGACCCGGTTATAGGTCAGGTAGATCAGCGCGTGGATCAGGCGCAGGGCGACGTAGGTCCAGGCCAGGACGAGGGCCACGCCGTCCACCTTGCCCGCCACGACATACATCAGGCAGGCGACATAGAAGAGCAGCGGGACCTCGAGCAGATTCACCAGCACGCGGTTCGCGACCACGACCTCATCCGGCACGCGGGCCGATTCGCCGAAGCGGAAGTCGTCGGCGGTGATCCGCCCGGCGCGGCCGGCCCCGATCCGGCGCATCGGGATGATCCCGAGGACCGTGAAGGTCAGGAGGGCGAGCACGCCCATGGGCGCGAAGATCAGCTGTTGCGGCATGGCCCATCCCCCGGTGGCTGACGGTGGAGGCTAACCGCTCCGCTTGATCGCGCACAGGGTTTCATGCATACACCCCCGCTCAGATCGGCGGCCCTTCCCGGCCGCCGTCATCATTTCGAGAATTCCGATGGCTGTTCCTAAGCGCAAAACCTCGCCGTCCCGGCGCAACATGCGGCGCTCGCACCACGCGCTGCCCGCCAATTCCTTCGTCGAGGACAAGGAAACCGGCGAGCTGAAGCGCCCGCACCACGTCGACCTGAAGACCGGCATGTACAAGGGCCGCCAGGTCCTGACGCCGAAGGAAGACTAGGCTCCAGACGTCAAAGTCTGCTGAGACGCCGGTCGCCATCGCGGCCGGCGTTTTGATTTCTCCAATCCAACACAACCGTCATGGCCGGGCTTGTCCCGGCCACCCATAAACGCGGACGGATGTCGCAGATTCGCCGCCCCGATCGTGCCGCGCCTGCGTGTCTGGGTCCCCGGGACAAGCCCGGGGATGACGGCTGGGTGGTTATATCCAGCCGCCGGGCCGAACCCGTCGCCGCCACCTACAGTTTCGCGGGTCGGCCAACGAGGATGGCGGCTCGCCGCTCCACGTTGGCCAGAGCGTTGAACAGCGACGCACTTTCATTCTTGAGAGCGGTAGCAACGTTCCGCGCGTTTGGGCTGGTACTGGAGATCATCTCATTCAGCACTCCATCGACGCGAGCGATCTGTAAATCCAGCCGAAGGAGAGCGCCCGCGAGAATTTCGTCCCGCACGTCTAGAGGAGCCACGCTTCGGGCAATCCTATTGGCCGAGTACCAATCCGACTTGAGGTAAGTTTCGCGGAATCCATCCGGGTCCATTCCGTCACTAACGGCGGACCGCAGTTGCTCAAAGACTGACCAAGCCCAGCGAGCGGCGAAGGCCGCAGACTCAATCCGCCGATTGAGGTCAGCACGCTCCCGCCGTTGGAGGCTGCGATCCTGCAGGTAGGCGGCAAGGAATACGGCTAGAGCAGTCAGCACGGCCTGGGCCCAGGCGGCGGTGGCCTGCCAATCGATCGTGCATTCCCTCATCGCCGAGCCCCCGCAAGGACCGACACTTCCACTCTTCGGCGAGCCATTCAACTCAAGGGATGGGACGCTTATTGCGACCGCCCCCGCGCCTGCACGGCGGCGCGGCGCGCCTCGACCATCTCCGGCGTCACGGCGGCGTTGTGGATCATAGAGCGTTCGTGCTCCAGCGCTAGGCCGTCGCCTAGGGAGAGTGCATAGCCGTCGTCGATCATCGATTTGTAGGTCACCAGGATATCGCCCTCGATGCTCGCCATCTCGGCGGCGAGTTTCAGCGCCGTGGGCATCAGCTCGGCGGGTTCCACCACCCGGTTCACCAGGCCCCAGTCATAGGCCTGCTCGGCGCTCAGGAAATTGCCGGTCAGCGACAGCTCCTTGGCGCGGTAGGGCCCGATGGCCCGCGACAGCTTCTGCGACAGGCCCCAGCCCGGCGTGATGCCCACCCGCGCATGGGTGTCGGCGAAGCGGGCGTTGGTTGAGCAGATCAGCACGTCGCAAGCGAGCGCCACCTCGAACCCACCGGTGATTGCCACCCCGTTGATCGCCCCGATGATCGGCTTAGAGCAGGCCAGCACAGCGCGCGCCGGGTTCTCCGCCGGATCTGTGGCGTTGGCGGCCCCCATGCCCAGCGGATCGGTCCCCAGCTCCTTCAAATCGAGCCCCGCCGTGAACGCCCGCTCGCCGGCCCCGGTCAGCACCACGACCTTCACCGCGGGATCGGTGTCCAGCTCGACCATCGCCTGGCGCAGCGCCGCCCGCAGCGCCTTGGACAGCGCGTTCATCGCCTCCGGCCGATTGAAGGTGACGACAGCGATCGGTCCGGTCTTCTCGACGAGCAGCATGTGTGATCCTTCGAAGGTGGCATGAAGGTGCGCGAGAACGGCTGTCGACGCTGCGGCTAGTGGTGGCCACCATGGCCATGACCGCCCACGTCGCCACCCGAACCATCCACGTAAGCCCCTGAGCTGTTCGCGTTGTCCCAGGAACCGGCGTTCACGCGGGCTGGCAGGCGCCTGATAAAGGCGGCCCTGGCCGTCGTGTACTCCAATGGGTTCAGAAGGTCGGCTTTGAGGCTCAAGTATTCAGCCTCGTCGAGAAAGGCCGCCAATCCGACACAGATGAACGCCGGGTCCAGCTTGAGAGCCGTGACGGCCCTCCTGATCTGGCCGGGTGTATAGGAGCTGCCACGTCCATAGGCGCGGGCGAGGTGGTTGGGGAGTTTCCTCGCATAGGCCCCGGCTGCCCGCCTCAGTCTAATGGCATCGATCCAGTCCATGAACCCACTTCCACGCTTATCGGAGGCTCGGCATACACCGTGCGCGAGTCAACCGACGTTGCCCCGGCGCCGGAAGCTGGCTATCCGTCGCGGCCCATACGCAGAGGGACACCCATGACCGAGATCGTCGACATCGTCGCCCGCGAGATCCTCGACAGCCGGGGCAATCCCACGGTGGAGGTCGACGTGATCCTGGAGGACGGCTCCATGGGCCGCGCCGCCGTGCCCTCGGGCGCCTCCACCGGCGCGCATGAGGCGGTCGAGAAGCGGGACGGCGACAAGACGCGCTACGGCGGCAAGGGCGTGCTGGCCGCGGTCGATGCGGTGAACGGCGAGATCTACGACGCGCTCTCCGGCTCCGACGCCGAGGACCAGCGGCGCATCGACCGCCTGCTGATCGAGCTCGACGGCACGCCCAACAAGGCCCGCCTGGGGGCCAAC
Organism: Phenylobacterium sp.; assembly: GCA_028290945.1. Taxonomy (GTDB): domain Bacteria; phylum Pseudomonadota; class Alphaproteobacteria; order Caulobacterales; family Caulobacteraceae; genus Phenylobacterium. The sequence continues at coordinate 28,889 of JAQGIV010000164.1, forward strand.
GCCATCCTCGGCGTCAGCCTGGCGACGGCCAAGGCCGCGGCCGGCTCGGCCGCCCTGCCGCTCTACAAATATGTGGGCGGGGTCAACGCCCGCGTGCTGCCGGTGCCGATGATGAACATCATCAACGGCGGGGCCCACGCCGACAATCCGATCGACATCCAGGAGTTCATGATCCTGCCCACCGGCGCGGCCACCTTCGCCGAGGCGCTGCGCATGGGCGCGGAGATCTTCCACGGCCTGAAAAAGGCGCTGCACGACGCCGGCCACAACACCAATGTCGGCGACGAGGGCGGCTTCGCCCCCAACATCGGCAGCGCCAAGGAGGCGCTGGCCTTCATCGTCAAGGCCGGCGAGGCCGTCGGCTACAAGGCCGGCAAGGACTTCCACCTCGGCCTCGACGTCGCCTCCAGCGAGTTCTTCAAGGCCGGCAAGTACGTCATGACGGGCGAGGGCAAGACCCTCGATCCGGCCGGCATGGTCGACTACCTGGCCGATCTCGCGGCGAACTTCCCGATCGTCAGCATCGAGGACGGCTGCGCCGAGGACGACTTCGCCGGCTGGAAGCTGCTCACCGACAAGCTCGGCGCCAAGCTCCAGCTGGTCGGCGACGACCTGTTCGTGACCAACCCCAAGCGCCTGGCCATGGGCGTCGAGAAGGGCCTCGCCAACTCGATCCTGGTGAAGGTCAACCAGATCGGCACCCTCTCGGAGACCCTCGACGCGGTCGATATGGCCCACCGCAACGCCTACAGCGCGGTGATGAGCCACCGCTCCGGCGAGACCGAGGATTCGACCATCGCCGACCTGGCCGTGGCCACCAACTGCGGGCAGATCAAGACCGGCTCGCTGGCCCGCTCCGACCGCACGGCCAAGTACAACCAGCTGCTGCGCATCGAGGAAGAGCTGGGCGACCAGGCGATCTATGCGGGGAAGAGCGCGATCAAGGGGCTCTGATTAGCCGGGGATTAACCACGCCCACGGCATGGATTTCCTCTCGCGCGCCTCAAGGATTCGCCGTGCTCGTCCGCCTCCGCTCCTATCTGCCGACCGCGGCGCTGGCCCTGCTCATCGTCTATTTCGCGGTGCACGCCTTCACCGGCGAGCAGGGGCTGCTGTCGTCCAACCAGCGCGATGCGACGCTCATCGAGAAGACCCGCGAGCTGGCCGACCTGCAGGGCCAGCGGCAAGATCTCGAGAAACGCGCCCGTCTTTTGCGCGACACCTCGCTTTCCGCCGACTTGCTGGAGGAAAGGGCGCGCTCCCTGCTAGGCTTCGCCGATCCAAGGGATTATGTGATCCGCACGAAGCCTTAGACCCCGGACGGGGGTTTAGAAGGCGCATCAAGACGACCATGGAGTAACGCATGGCGCGTGGGCAGACCGGCGCGGCCGGTCGGCGGAAAGCCAACGGCGCCGATCCCAAGACCGGGGCCGGCAAGGACGAGCTGCTAGGCTACTATCGGGACATGCTGCTGATCCGCCGCTTCGAGGAGCGGGCGGGCCAGCTTTACGGCATGGGCCTGATCGGCGGCTTCTGCCACCTCTACATCGGCCAGGAAGCCATCGCGGTCGGCGTGCAGGCGGTGAAGCAGCCCGGCGACCAGATCATCACCGGCTACCGCGACCACGGCCACATGCTGGCCGCCGGCATGGATCCCAAGGCCGTCATGGCCGAGCTGACCGGCCGGGCCAGCGGCTCGTCGCGCGGCAAGGGCGGCTCGATGCACATGTTCTCGCCGGAGGACGACTTCTACGGCGGCCACGGCATCGTCGGCGCCCAGGTGAGCCTCGGCACCGGCCTGGCGCTGGCCGACAAGTACCGCGACAACGGCCGCGTCAGCTTCACCTACTTCGGTGACGGCGCCGCCAACCAGGGCCAGGTCTACGAGAGCTTCAACATGGCCGAGATCTGGCGGCTGCCGGTGGTCTACGTCATCGAGAACAACCAGTACGCCATGGGCACCTCCATCGAGCGGTCGTCCTCGGAGACCCGCCTGCACATGCGCGGCGCCTCGTTCCGCATCCCGGGCGAGGAGGTCGACGGCATGGACGTGCTGGCGGTGAAGGCCGCGGCCGGCAAGGCCGCCGAACATGCCCGCTCCGGCAACGGCCCCTACATCCTCGAAATGAAGACCTACCGCTACCGCGGCCACTCCATGAGCGACCCGGCCAAGTACCGCACCCGCGAAGAGGTCGATGCGGTCCGCAAGACCCGCGACCCCATCGACCACGTCGAGGAGCTGCTGGAGAAACAGGGCTGGGCCGACGAGGCCGCCCTGAAGGCCATCGACGCCGAGGTGAAGAAGATCGTCGCCGACGCCGCCGAGTTCGCCCGCACCTCGCCGGAGCCGGAGCCCAAGGAACTGTACACCGACGTCTATACGGTCAGCTGATGCGTCTCATTCAGACGACAAGCTACATGAGCACACAGGGGAAAGCGCTTGAGCTTCTCCTTAGCTTTGCGTTTGTCGGGCTGGATGCTGAAGGCCTCGTGGAGCAAGAATTCGAGCACTTCACGCGATTCAGAACGCTTGCCCCTGCGTGGGGAGATGACGACTTCTGGAATACGGCGGGAGACAACGAAGCTCTGTTTCGACGCTTCATTGCCTATCTAATGACGGGACTGAGCCCCGCTCAATTTCAAGCGGTTCTCGGTCGATCGTTGCCGGCGAGTGCTCAGGACTTCGCCCGCGCTGCGTTGGACGTTGAGGTCGTATACGAACGATCACCGCCTCAAGCCGCGACCATCGCAGCATTGCTCGGCAAGGCTTCCTGGATCGGTATCGGCACATTTGCCGGGGTGGGACTATCCGGCGGGAACGCGCTCCTGATGGTAGTCACTGTTCCCTTTGGGATTATCCTCATTGGTACCGCGACGGGTGTTGCGACTGGCTTGAACAAAGGCCTCGCGAGACGCATCGAGGCTCTGATCGCGAACGATAGAAAACCGCGGAAACAATGACCGACGTTCTGATGCCCGCCCTGTCGCCCACCATGGAGGAGGGAACCCTCGCCAAGTGGCACGTGAAGAAGGGCGACCAGGTCCGGGCCGGCGACGTGATCGCCGAGATCGAGACCGACAAGGCGACCATGGAGGTCGAGGCCGTCGACGAGGGCACGGTGGAGGACCTGCTGGTGGCCGAAGGCGCCGAGGGCGTGAAGGTCAACACCCCCATCGCCCGGCTATCCGGCGAGGGCGGCATGGCCGCGCCCGCACCGAAGGCCGATGCGCCGCCACCTGCGGCCGAACCCGCCAAGGGCGAGGGCGAAGCCTCCGCGGGCGATCCCGAGAAGGCGCCGCCGGAGAGCGCCAAACCCAGGCCGGAAGGCGAGGGGGCCGCCGCCGTCGTCCCCGCCCAGCCGCTGGCCGATCCGGAGATCCCCGCCGGGACCAACCTCATCAAACAGACCGTGCGCGACGCCCTGCGCGACGCCATGGCCGAGGAGATGCGCCGCGATCCCGACGTCTTCCTGATGGGCGAGGAGGTGGCGCAGTACCAGGGCGCCTACAAGGTCAGCCGCGACCTGCTGCAGGAGTTCGGCGAGCGGCGGGTGATCGACACCCCGATCACCGAATATGGCTTCGCCGGCGTCGGCGTCGGCGCGGCCATGGCGGGCCTGAAGCCGATCGTCGAGTTCATGACCTTCAACTTCGCCCTGCAGGCGATTGATCACATTGTGAATTCGGCCGCCAAGACGCTCTATATGTCCGGCGGCCTGATCAAGAGCTCCATCGTGTTCCGCGGGCCCAACGGCGCCGCGGCCCGGGTCGCCGCCCAGCACAGCCAGGACTTCGCCGCCTGGTACGGCTCGGTGCCCGGCCTGAAGGTCATCGCCCCCTATGACGCGGCCGACGCCAAGGGCCTGCTGAAGGCCGCCATCCGCGACCCCAACCCGGTGGTCTTCCTGGAAAACGAGATGCTCTACGGCCAGGAGTTCGACGTCCCCGAGGGCATCGACTGGGTGCTGCCGATCGGCAAGGCCAAGGTCCGCCGCGAGGGGACCGGCGTCACCTTGGTCAGCTATTCGCGGATGGTCGGCTTCTGCCTGCAGGCCGCCGAGCAGCTCGCCGCCGAGGGCATCGACGCGGAGGTCATCGACCTGCGCACCATCCGCCCGATGGACATCGAGACGGTGATCGCCAGCGTCAAGAAGACCAACCGCCTGGTCACCGTCGAGGAGGGCTGGGCCCCCATGGGCGTCGGCGCCGAGATCGCCGCCCGCGTGGTCGCCGAGGCCTTCGACTACCTCGACGCTCCGCCAGCCCGCGTCCACCAGGAGGACGTGCCGCTGCCCTACGCGGCCAACCTGGAAGCCCTGTCGCTGCCCTCGGTGGATAAGATCGTGCAGGCGGCCAAGGCGGTCTCGTACAAATGACCGACGCGCCCTTCACCTGGCGCTCGGGCGGCTGCCACTGCGGCGGCGTGCGGTTCGAGGTGGCCCTGGCGCCGGTCGTCGAGGCGCAGACCTGCAACTGCTCCATGTGCGCCAAGACCGGCTTCGTGCACGTCATCGTGCCGGAGAGCCGCTTTCGCCTGACCAAGGGCGCGGAACGGCTCAGCGAATACAGCTTCAACACCCGCGTGGCGAAGCACCTGTTCTGCGCCGAATGCGGCGTGAAGAGCTTCTACCGCCCGCGCTCCAACCCCGACGGCTGGAGCGTCAACGCGCGCTGCCTCGACGCCACCGAGGGCCTGGACCTGAGGATCGAGGCCTTCGATGGCCGCAACTGGGAGGCCAACGCCCACGGCCTCGCCCACCTGTCGCAGGAGCCGGCATGACCGCCCAGCTCGCCGGCCACTGCCACTGCCGCGCGGTGCGGGTGATCCTCGAGCCGTCGAAGCCGGCCGCCGAGCTGCCGCTGCGCGCCTGCCAGTGCTCGTTCTGCCGCACGCGCGGCGCGCTCACCACCAGCGATCCGGCCGGCCACCTGTTCGTGGAGGCCGCCCCCGGCTCGCTCAACCGCTACCGCTTCGGCCTGCGCGTCACCGACTTCCTGCTCTGCGCCGAGTGCGGGACCTATGTGGCCGCGGTCAGCGACATCGCGGGCCGGGCCATGGGCGTGCTCAACGTGCGCGGCGTCGACCTCAGCGGTTTCGAGGGGCGCGAGCCCGATCCCATGATCTATGACGACGAGACCGCCGACCAGCGCCTGGCCCGCCGCCAGGGCCGCTGGATGCCGGTCAGCGTGGTCGAAGTCCAACCGAGCATCTGACGACATGTCGATCGACATCCTCATGCCCGCCCTATCGCCCACCATGGAGGAGGGCACGCTGGCCAAATGGCACGTGAAGAAGGGCGACCAGGTGAAGTCCGGCGACGTGATCGCCGAGATCGAGACCGACAAGGCCACCATGGAGGTGGAGGCCGTCGACGAGGGCGCCGTCGAAGAGCTGCTTGTCCCCGAAGGCGCCGAGGGCGTGAAGGTCAACACCCCCATCGCCCGGCTCTCCGGCGACGCCGTGGGATCGTCCCCGCCGCCGGCTCCTAGAACCTCCCCCGGTTCAACGGGGGAGGGGGACCGCGAAGCGGTGGAGGGGCCGCTGCCTCAGGCTCCGCGCACGGCCCCAACGCCCCCTCCGTCGGCTTCGCCGCCACCTCCCCCGCACGCTGCCGCTACGGGGGAGGTTCAGAGAATCTTCGCCTCGCCGCTCGCCAAGCGGATCGCCCAGCAGCGGGGCGTCGACCTTGCCGCGGTCCAGGGCTCCGGCCCGCACGGCCGCATCGTCAAGGCCGACGTCGAGGGCGCGAAGCCTGGCGCTGCGCCGCGTTCGGCCGCGGCGCAGCCGGCCGCTTCGCCTGCCCAGGCCGCGTCCGCCCCCCGCCAGGTGCTCAGCCTCGAACAGCAGGGCATCGCGCCCGGCAGCTACGACCTCATCCCGCTGGACGGCATGCGCAAGACCGTCGCCCGGCGGATGACCGAGAGCGCCCGCGACGTGCCGCACTTCCCGCTGACCATCGACCTGGAGATCGACACCCTCCTGGCCGCGCGCGCCAAGATCAACGCCCTGCTGGAGAAGGACGGCGTCAAGGTCAGCGTCAACGACATGGTCATCAAGGCCGCCGCCATCGCCCTCAAGCGCGTGCCGGAGGCCAACGCCTCCTACACCCCCGAAGGCATCGCCATGCACCACCACGCCGACGTGGCCATGGCGGTGGCCGTGCCGCACGGCCTGATCACCCCGATCATCTTCCAGGCCGAGACCAAGGGCCTGGCCCAGATCGCGCGGGAATCCAAGGATCTCGCCGAGCGGGCCCGCG
>JAQGIV010000188.1 GCA_028290945.1 Phenylobacterium sp.
GCACCGAGCCGGTGCTGGTCTGGGCCGAGGCCGGCCGCACCGACGGGCTGCACGGCACGCTGGGCGGGCTATCCGGCGCGCCGGCCCTGGACGCGGCGGGCCGGGTGATCGGCGTCACCATCGCCGAGGCGCCGCGCCGCGGGCGGATCTACACCACCACGCCGGAGACGGTGCGCAACACCCTGGCCGGCCAGGCGGTCTCGGCCGGAGCCGCCGAGCCGGTGACCCCGGAGAACTACGGCCGCGTCGCCGACGACTTGCGCCGGTCGTTGCGGGTGGCGCAGGTGATCTGCCTGAAGACCTAGGCCCCGGCGACCTTGCGTTTGTTCAGCCAGCCGAGCAGCAGGAAGAGCAGCGCCGGCGGCACGGCCAGCAGCCCCGTTCCGATGAAGGCGGTGGCGTAGGCGCCCAGCAGGCCGTGCGAGGGGGTCAGCGACTCGACCGTGGCGCCGGAGAAGCCCTTCAGCACCTTGCCCAGCAGGGCGTAGGTGGAGGACAGCAGGGCGTACTGGGTGGCGGTGTAGCCGAGGCTGGTCAGGCTCGACATATAGGCCACCAGCGCCACGCCGGCGAAGGCCTGGGCGAAGCTGTCGAGGCCCATGATGGTGGCGAAGGTCGGCATGTCGGCGTGCAGGGCGAGGATGGCGAAGGCCGCGGTGCCGACGCCCTCCAGCAGCACGCCGATCATCAGCGCGCGGAACACCCCCAGCCGGATCGAGGCGAAGCCGCCCAGCGCGATGCCGGCGAAGGTGGCGACGAGGCCCACCGAGCCGCGCACCAGGGCCACCGTGTCCTTGGTCAGGCCGAGGTCGTGATAGTAGGGATTGTACATCGGCCCCATGACGAAGTCGGGCAGCCGGTAGAGGGCGACCGCCAGCAGCATGATCAGGCCGACGGCCTTGTGCTTGGCGAAGAAGTCGATGAACGGCCCGACCACCGCGTCGAAGAAGCCGCGCGGCGTCCACAGCGGCGCCTTGCCCTGCAGCACCTCGTCGGCGCGCTTGGGCTCCAAGGCGAAGAAGGTGGCCGCGACCCCCACGCTCATCAGCACCGCCATCAGCACATAGGACGGCTGCCAGCCGATGCGGGCGGCCGCGGCGATCACCAGGGCGTCGGTGACCAAGAGCGCGATGCGGTAGCCGAGCTGGTAGCCGGAGGTCAGCAGGCCCAGCTCGTCGCTGTCGGCCGCCGCCTCGATCCGCCAGGCGTCGATGACGATGTCCTGGGTCGCCGAGGCGAAGGCGGTGAGCAGGGCGAAGGCGCCGATGGTGGTGAGCCCCGCTGTGGTCCCGACGCTCGCCATGCCGATCAGGCCGGCGATCACCAGGGCCTGGGCCAGCAGCATCCAGCCGCGGCGCCTACCCAGCCGGCCGAGCAGCGGCACGTCGACCCGGTCGACGATGGGCGCCCAGAGGTACTTGAAGGTGTAGGCGAGCCCGACCCAGGAGATGAAGCCGATAGCCTTGAGGCTGGTCCCCTCGTCGCGTAGCCAATACCCAAAGGTATTCGCCGTGAGCAGGAAAGGCAGGCCGGACGAAAAGCCCAGCGCCAGCATCACCGCCACCTTGGGCTGGCGGACCGAGGCCAGGACCTCCATGGCGGTGCGCTTGCGGCGCGGCGCGGCGGTGGCGTCGGCGGTCATCGGCGGCCTCGAAAGCGGCGCGCCCGGCGCCGGAATTCAGGCGAGCTTGGCCTGCGCCTTCGGCTCCGTCCAGCCGCGGTTCGCCCACCGCGTCAGCATGGCCCTGAGCGCGTCCGGCGACAGCGGCTTGACCAGGAAGTCGTTCATCCCGGCCGCCAGGCAGCGGCGGCGATCCTCGTCGAAGGCGTTGGCGGTCAGGGCCACGATGGGGGCCGCGACGCCCATGCGGCGCAGCGCCGTGGCGGCCTCCTCCCCGGACATGCCGGGCATGCGCATGTCCATCAGGATCAGGTCGTAGGTCCCCACCTTGGCGGCGGCGATGGCCTCCTCGCCGCCGGTGGCGTGGTCCACCGAGCAGCCCTCGCGGGTCAGCAGCGCGCGGGCCAGCATGGCGTTGATCGGATTGTCCTCGACCAGCAGCACGCGGGCGCCCGGCGCGGCGGCCGCGGCGATCCGCTCGTCGTCGGAGCCCGCGGCAGCGTCCTGGCCCTCGCCGGCGGCGATCAGCACCCGCTCCACCAGCGAGGCGCGGCGCAGCGGCTTGATCAGGTAGCCCGCGTAGCCGGCCCGGCGGTAGGCGCCCATGCGGTCGCGCTCCTCCGGCGCCAGCAGCACGATGGCCGGCCGCTCCGGCGTCGGCTTGCGGCGCTTCAGCGGCTCGAGGGCGTGGTCGATGAGCAGCACGTCGCCGGGCGCGGTCTTGGCCAGCGCCTCGTCGAGGGTGGCGCCGATGATGGCCTTGCCGCCGCAGGCGGTGATCTGGCGGCGCGCGGCTTCCCTGAGGATGGCGTTCGGCGAGGCGATGGCGATCCGGCGGCCGGCCAAGGCGTCGGCGCCGCCCTGCGCCGGGCTGACCCGGAAGCCCGCCTCGAACCAGAAGAGGGCGCCGCCGCCCTTGCGGTCGTCGACCCCCACCTCGCCGTCCATGGCCTGGGCCAGCCGCCGCGCGATGGCCAGGCCGAGGCCCGCGCCGCCCGAATCGGCGCGGCCGATGTCGGATTGGGCGAAGGCCTCGAAGATCCGCTCGCGCTCGGCGGCGGTGACGCCGGGGCCGCTGTCCTCGACGGTGAAGCGCACGCGGCCGGGCCCGGCCGGCTCAGCCGAGATCAGCACGCCGCCGGCTTGGGTGAACTTCACCGCATTGCCGGCGAAGTTCAGCAGGATCTGGCGCAGCCGCGCCTCGTCGGCGCGGATCTCGGCCAGCGCCGGCGGGGCGCTCCAGGCGATCTCCAGGCCTTTTTCACGGGCTCGCGGCGACAACAGCTCGGCGACGCCACGCAGCAGGGTCTCGATCTCGGCAGGCTCGGGATGCAGCTCGACGCGGCCGGCCCCCAGCTTGGCGAAGTCCAGCACGTCGTTGACCAGGGTCAGCAGGTGCTCGCCGCTCTCGCGCAGGGCGGCGGTATAGGCCCGCTGCTCGGCGGTCAGGCGGGTGCCTTCCAAGAGCCGCGCCATGCCGATCACCCCGTTCAGCGGGGTGCGGAACTCGTGGCTCATGGAGGCCAGCTGCTCGGCGCTGATCTGGGCGCGCTTCGGGCGGCGCTCGCTCAAGGGTCGCAGGGGTTTACGCATCGGGCGCGGAGGCTAAGGGCCAACCGCTTAACGGGCGGTCAAATCGTCGCGGAATTTCAGCGCTCGGCGCGGGCGTGGGCCATTTCCAGCGCCAGGGTGAGCAGGGCCGAGCGGGCGCGGGCGTCGTCCACCGAATTGAAGGCCCGCAGCATCTCGATGGCCCCGGGCCGGGCCAGCGCCCGGAACAGCTCGTCGTCCTCCTCGCGGCCCAGGCCCTCCTCGCCGACCAGCCAGGCGACGGTGGTCGAGAGCGCCTCCGCGGCGGTTATCAGCGTGGAGGCGGCGATCCGGTTGGCGCCGCGCTCGTATTTCTGGACCTGCTGGAAGGAGACGCCGAGCCGCTCGGCCAGATCGGTCTGGCTGAGGCCCAACTGGCGGCGACGGGCCCGCAGGCGGGCGCCGATCGATAGCTCCAGCGCCGCATAGCGGCCTTGCGCATTGCGCTCCATGGCGGGCTCCGTAGCCATAGGCAGCATAGCCCATGGCCACGCCGTTGTTGCGTAAAACTGGACGCGCAACGCGCGGCGTCGTTTATATTCATCCGGATGCCAACGCGCACGGCCACGTCCGTCGATCCGGTCGGCCTGCTCACCCCCAGGGAGCGGGAGTGCCTGCGTCTGGTCGACCAGCATCTGTCGTCCAAGCAGATCGCCCGCGAACTGGGCATGTCCAAGACCTCGGTGGACACCTACTGCGACCGCGCGCGCCGCAAGCTCGGCGTGGACGACCGCTACGCCGCGGCCCGCCTGGCGCGCGAGCTCGATGTTAACCATGTCCTGACCGGGTCAGGACAAGACGCGATCAGGACAGACAATCCCCCCGACCGCTGGCTGGATAAGCCGGCAACAGAGGGGGCGACCCATGGGCGACTGGCAGAACTTCGACAATCGGGCGGTGGTCGGCAAGGCCTTGCGCCTGCGCCGGGAGATCGACGACTTCGAGGCCCGTTGGCCGGCCAGTTCGGCGCGGGGCGAGACGATACCGACCTTCTCGTGGGAGCAGCTGGAGCGGCAGCTCGTCGATTTGGCGGCTACCGAGACCCAGGCCGCGATGGCCCGGCACCTGGTGTCGGCCACCCGCAAGCTGGCGCCCTTCAAGCCTTCGGAAATGGTGCTGAGGGAAATCCTCTGCATGACCTGGGTTCTCCTGGACGAGAACTTCCGGCCCGAAGCCTCCGGGGACTCGGCCGAAATGAGTTAAGCCCCCTCGCACGCCTCGGTGCGATCGCGGGCGTCTCCATCGTCACCGCCCTGGCGTTCGGGGCGGTGCTGGCGGGGCTCCAGGCGCTGCAGCAGCTCGGCGCAACTTTTTCCGGGTCCTAAACCGGACTGAAACCATAACCCCGTTATCGCAACAGCGCGCACCGCGAAAAGGTGCGTGCAGGAGAGAACTCATGCTCAAAGAACGTCGGATGGTGGCCGAACAGATCGCAGCCGCTCTGTTCGAAGCCGAGGCGGCGATCGACGCCGCCATCAGTAAAACGGCGCAGCTCACCGGCGTCATGCCGCAGCTGCGCGGCCGGGCCGGGGCTTCGGCCCTGATCGGCCAGGACGCCGTCGAGCACGCCAGCCAGGCCATCATGGCCCTGGCCGAAGCCCGTCGCGCCATCGTCGAGACCCACAAGGGCCTCAGCGTCGCCAAGGAGCAGGTGGGCCTGGGCGCCGTGATGGTGGACACCGGCGGCGACAAGCCGCCGACCAGCACGCCGCTGCTCAGTACGCGCCAGTTGCGCGCCGTTGGCGGGACTCGCGTCGCCTAGGCCGCAAGACTAAGAGTTTCCGAGGCGCCCCGGCTCGTGCAAGCTGGGGCGCCTTTTTTATTGGACCATCGCCCTGCAACACGCCCCCGGGATCCCCGTCCTGTTCGGAATCGTCTTCGGCTGGACGGTGGCCGCCGCGGCGTTCTGGAAGGGCGGCTGGTCTGAAAGGCTGGTCGCGGCCGGCTTCGTGACCGCTTGGCTTGCGACGCCGATCCTGAGAGACCGGCATTGGGTCGGCACGCAATGGGCCGGCTTCGTCATCGACATCCTGTTCCTTGCGGTGATCCTGGTGGTGGCCTTCCGTTCGCGGCGCTACTGGCCGCTGTTCGCCGCCGGCTTTCAGCTTCTGGCGGTGCTCACCCACACAGCCCGCATGATCGATCCGGGGGTGCGGGCGTGGGCCTACATCACCGCGGGCGTGATCTGGACCTATCTGACGCTCTTCGCGCTGGCGGTCGGGACCTACAGCCGCTGGCGCGAGGGGCGTCAGCCGGCCGCGAAGGCCGCGCCGGCCATGGCGGACCCAGGCGTCACGCTTCGATAGATCCTCTCCGAGGAGCCGCGGTCGCGTCGCGTTGAGCGGCGTCGCGCTCCCGGGGCCGCCGATGAAAAGTATCAATCGCCGAAAATATTTGAATTCGACCTATGATGATAAATAAAACTGTGCGTATTGAGTCTATATTGTTGCTATCGCCCTGTAAATATTGGGAACCTTGGCTGTAGTCGGGCGTTCCCACGTCATCGAAATCTGTATCCGGCGTGGCTTTCGCTCCGCGAGCCTCCGGTTTTATGAAGGGCCAGCCGTGGCTGCCCGCCCACATGCCGATCCCGACGCAAGACCGCGCGTTCGCGCCGCCTCGCCGCGCACAATCGAAAGTCCGTCACCGCAATGAGCCTCAATGACGTCGCGCCGCGCCCCGCCGAGGGGCAGCTGGCCAAGTCTCCGACCGGCATCGACGGCCTGGACGCCATCCTGTTCGGCGGACTGCCGAGCGGCCGCCCGACCCTGATCGCCGGCGCGGCCGGTTGCGGCAAGACGCTGTTCGGACTGACCTTCTTGGTCAACGGGGCCATGCGCTTCGATGAGCCCGGCGTGCTGATGAGTTTCGAGGAGCGCGGCGAGGACCTGACCACCAACGTGGCCTCGTTGGGCTATGACCTCGCGGCCCTGGTCGCGCAGAAGAAACTCGCCATCGACTACGTGCGCCTCGAGCGCAGCGAGATTGCGCAGAGCGGCGACTACGACTTGGAGGGCCTGTTTGTCCGGCTGGGCTACGCCATCGACCAGGTGGGCGCCAAGCGCGTCGTGCTGGACACCCTGGAGGCGCTGTTCGCCGGCCTCGGCGACGGCCCCGAGGTGCGCGCCGAGCTCCGGCGCCTGTTCACCTGGCTCAAGGACCGGGGCGTCACCGCGGTGATCACCGCCGAGCGTGGCCGCGAGGGGCAGCTGACCCGCAGCGGACTGGAGGAGTACGTCTCCGACTGCGTGATCGGGCTGGACAATCGGGTCGAGGAACAGATCACCACGCGCCGGCTGCGGGTGATCAAATATCGCGGCTCCGCGCACGGCACCAACGAGTACCCGTTCCTGATCGATCAGGGCGGCATCAGCGTGCTGCCGATCACCTCGGCCGGGTTGGAGCATTCGATCTCCGACGCCATCGTTCCCAGCGGGGTCGCCGGTATCGACGCCATGCTCGGCCAGGGTGGCTACTACGCGGGATCGAGCGTGCTGATGAGCGGCTCGTCCGGCACCGGCAAGACCATCCTCAGCGCACAGTTCATCGACGCGGCCTGCGAACGCGGGGAGCGGTCGATCTTCTTCTCTTTCGAGGAGGCGCCGTCGCAGATCCTGCGCAACCTGCGCTCCGTCGGCATCGACCTGGCCCGTCACGTCGAGAGCGGCATGCTGCGCTTCGAATCCGCGCGGCCGAGCCTATTCGGGCTGGAGATGCACCTTGTCCTGATGATGCGCGAGATCGACCGGTTCAAACCGACCATCGTGGTCGTCGATCCGATCTCGGCGTTCCGCGGCTCGGCCAGCGAGGTCGACTCGACGCTCCTGCGGCTGGTGGACCTGCTGAAGGTGCGCGGGATCACGGCCCTGTTCACCAATCTGGTCGGCTCGCACGAACTGGACCTGACCGTCACCCGGCTATCGTCGCTGATGGACACCTGGATCGGGCTGCACGACATCGAGGCCAACGGCGAGCGCAACCGGGGCCTCTATCTCCTGAAGTCGCGCGGCATGAGCCACTCCAACCAGATCCGCGAATATCTGCTGACCGATCGCGGCGTCGAGCTCGTCGATCCCTACATCGGCGCCGAGGGCGTGCTCACCGGCAGCGCCCGGCTCTCGCAGGAGGCCAGCGAGCGCGCGGCGATCCTGCATCGCCAACAGGCCGCGGCGCGGCGCCGGCGCGAGTTCGACAGTCGCCAGGCCGCCGCCGAGCGGCATATCGTCGACATGCGCACGGCCCTGGAGGTCGAGGCGGAGGAGCTGGAGGCCTCGGCCCGCCAGGGCGAGGCCGAGGAGGCTGCGCTGGAAGGCGGCCGCATGACCATCGCGGCCCGCCGCGGGGCGGCGTAGTGATCATGAAGCCCACCCCAACAGGCGTCCAACTGCGGCTTGTGCCGACGGACGCGGAAGACGAGGCCGGTCGGCCCGGCGACTTCTACTGCCTGACGCTCTACGTGGCCGGGGAAACGCCCAAATCGCTGGCGGCGATCGCCAACCTGCGCAATCTCTGCGAGGTCCACCTGCCGGGCCATCATTCGATCGAAGTGATCGACCTGGCGAAGAACCCGGAGCTGGCGGCCAAGGACGAGATCGTCGCCATACCGACCCTGGTCCGGCGGCTTCCCGCGCCGATCAAGCGGATCATCGGCAGTCTCGCCGACACCGAGAAGGTCCTGATCGGCCTCGAGCTCGGAAGCCGCGCGTCATGAGCGACGCCCCCGACGCCGACGCCGGACCCAAATATGTCCTTCGTCTGTACATCACCGGCACCACGCCGCGCTCGCTGCGCGCCATCGCCAACCTGCGGCAGATCCTTTCGACCCAGCCGAGCGAGCTCTTCGACCTGCAGGTGATCGACATCTACCAGCAGCCGGAGGCGGCCTCCGAGCATCAGATCATCGCGGCGCCGACGCTGGTGAAGCTGTTCCCGGAGCCGGTGCGGCGCATCATCGGCGACCTTTCGGACAACGCCCGCGTCCTGAGGGGCCTGGAGATCGAGCCTCGATCTGCGGAGGCGGTCGTTGGCGAACCCGATCTCGAGTAGCGCGGCGGTCGCGGACCTCTCGCTTGGGGCGATCGACAGACGCCGCATCGGCGAGCTGGAAGCCCAACTTGCGGAGGCGCGCGAGACGCTCGACGCGATCCGCAATGGCGAGGTGGACGCGGTGGTCGTCGGCGGGCCCGAAACCCGGCGGATCTACACCCTCGAGAACGCCGACCGGTCCTACCGCCTGCTGATCGAACAGATGCGCGAAGGCGCCGTCATGCTGAGCGCCGATGCGGTGGTCCTCTACGCCAACGTGGCGCTGGCCGAGCTGTTGAACCTGCCGCCGGAACGCGTCCTGGCGCACCGCTTCAAACGCTTCGTCGCCGAGTCCGACCGGGCCATCTTCACGAGCCTCCTGGCGAGCGGCGGCAGCGCGGAGATCGCGCTCCGCAGATCGGACGGCGAGAGCTTCCCCGCACGGCTGTCGCTGGGAACCCTAGCCACCGACGCTGGTCCGGTGATGTGCGGCGTGATCACCGATCTCACGGACGCCCATGCCCACGCCCGCGAAATCGGTGACGCGCGCTCGCGCCTGGCCGTGGAAGAGGCGCGTCGCGAGCTCGATGAGCGCTATCGCCTGATCCTGGAGAGCGCGACCGACTTCGCCATCCTCTCCACCGATTTCGAAGGCCGGGTGACGATCTGGAACTCGGGCGCGCGGAACATCCTCGGCTGGGAGGCCGACGAAATCATCGGCGGGGCCGCGCCGACGATTTGGTCCCACGAGGACCGCGCCGCCGGGGTCCCGCAGCAGGAAATGGCGACGGCGCTGCAAAAGGGCCGCGCCGAGGCGGAGCGCTGGCACCTGCGCAAGGACGGCTCACGGTTCTGGGCCAACGGCCTGATGATGCCGCTGCGAAACCGGGCAGGCGACGCCATCGGCTTCCTGAAGATCCTGCGCGACCGCACCGAACAGCGCCGCGCGGCGGAGAACCAGCAGACCCTGATCAACGAGTTGAACCATCGGGTGAAGAATACGCTGTCGACGGTGCAGTCGATCGCCACCCAGACCCTGCGCACAGCCGCGACGCCCGAAGAGGCCCGCGAGGCCCTCGAGGACCGGTTGATCGCCTTGTCCCGCGCCCACGACGTGCTCACCCGTGAGAGCTGGGAATGCGCCGCCCTCAGCGAGATCGTCAGCGAAGCCCTGGCCGCCTATCGCGACCGGTGGGAGGACCGCATCCATGTCCGCGGACCCGATGTCCGCCTGCCGCCACGGGTGGCGCTGGCGCTCTCAATGGCCTTGCACGAATTGGCCACCAACGCCGTGAAGTACGGCGCCCTGTCCAACGCCGCCGGTGAGGTCTCCGTCAACTGGACCTTCGATGACACGGCTGACTGCGGGCGTCTGGCCCTTCGTTGGACGGAGCAGGGCGGCCCGCCGGTCGAGCCGCCCAGCCGGCAAGGCTTCGGATCACGGCTGATACAGCGCACCCTGGCCGCGGAGCTTGGCGGCGAGGTCATCTTGAACTTCGCGCCCACCGGCGTGGTCTGCGCCATCGAGGCCATCGTCGAGGCGGCGGAGCGCGCCTAGGTCCGTCTCCGCCCGCCGGCGCGAGGGCGTCAGCCGGCCGCGAAGGCGGCGCCCGCCATGGCCGATCCGGGGGCCACGCGGCGGTAGATCAGCGCCTCGGCCACGTGCACGCGGCGCACGCCGGCTGCGCCTTCCAGGTCGGCGATGGTGCGGGCGAGCCTGAGCGTCCGGGTCCAGCCGCGGGCGGTGAGGGCGCCGCCCTCGGCGGCGCGCGACAGCAGGGCGCGGGCCGCCGGATCGAGATCGCAGATCGCCTCCAGGAAATCGCCGTCGGCCAAAGCATTCAGATGGGTGGCGCCGTCGCCGCCCGCCGCGGCGCGCGCCGCCTGCAGGGAGATCGGA
>JAQGIV010000010.1 GCA_028290945.1 Phenylobacterium sp.
GCTGGCCACGAAGGCCTCCAGCCGCTGGCCGGCCCGCTGGCGCGCCGCGTCATGGCCGATCTCACCCAGCAGCCGCACGCGGGGCCGGAAGGGCTCGCCGCCCGCCAGCACGCCCGCCGCCTCGCCCCGCCACAGCACGACGCCGTCGGGGGCGAGGGCGAAGGCCTCGTCCGGCTCGGCGGCCAGCTTGCCGAGGCGCCGCGCGATCTCCGGTCCCACGGCATGGGCGGCCGCGGCCCTCAGCGCCTTTTCCTCCAGCACCGACGAGCCCTGCGCGGCCTCGAACTGCACCCCGGTCAGCCGCCCGACGAAGTGCCCCTCGACCGTCACCACGCCGTCAGCCCCCACGCCCGCCAGCATGTCCTCGCGCACCCTCAGGCCCCGCATGAGCGCACTGGTCCGCCGGTCCACGAACCGGGCCATCAGCTTCTCGTGCAGGGTGTCGGAGAGCCGGTCCTCGAGGTGGCGCATCTTCCCCTGCCAGCCGGCCGGGTCGGCCAGCCAGTCGGGGCGGTTGGCCACATAGGCCAGGGTTCGCACGCTGGAGAGCCGCGCGGCCAGGGTGTCGATCTCCCCGTCCGTGCGGTCGAGCTGGCCGTATTGGCGGGCGATCCAGTCCTCGGGGATGCGCTGGCGGCCGGCGCTCAGGTGCAGGAAGAACTCCTTGGCCAGGCCCATGTGCTCGTCGACGGCGAGCTTGCGGAAGTCCGGCGTCTGGCAGCATTCCCACAGCCGCTCGATGGCCACTCGGCCCCGCGCCCGGGCCGCGACCTCGGGGTCCGCGGCGAGACGGCGCAGGGTGGTTTCGTCCAGCGCCTCGGCCGAGAGCGTCAGCCCTTCGCGGTCCGGCGTTTTGGCCAGCGAGCGCAGGAGGTTGGGCAGGGAGCTGAAGTCGAGCTTCGAGTTGCGCCACTCCGCGCCGGTGACCGGCTCGAACCGGTGCCCCTCGACCGCCTGGACGAGGTCCTCGTCCATGTCCTCCGCCTCGCCGGTGACGCCGAAGGTCCCGTCGCGCTGGTAGCGTCCGGCCCGGCCGGCGATCTGGCCCACCTCCTGCGGATAAAGGAAGCGCGTCCGCTTGCCGTCGAACTTTCGCAACCCCGCGAAGGCCACGTGGTCGACGTCCATGTTCAGGCCCATGCCGATGGCGTCGGTGGCCACCAGGAAGTCGACCTCGCCGGACTGGTAGAGGGCGACCTGGGCGTTGCGGGTGCGGGGGCTCAGGGACCCCATCACCACGGCCGCCCCGCCGCGCTGGCGGCGGATCAGCTCGGCGATGGCGTAGACTTGGTCGGCGCTGAACGCCACGACCGCCGAGCGGCGCGGCAGGCGGGTGAGCTTCTTGGGCCCGGCGTATCTCAGATCGCTAAAGCGCTCGCGGGTGACGATCTCGGCGTGGGGCAGCAGGCGGCGGACCAGGGGCGCCATGGTCCCGGCGCCCAGCAGCATGGTTTCGGCGGTCCCGCGCGCATGCAGCAGACGGTGGGTGAAGACGTGGCCGCGCTCGGGGTCGGCGCAGAGCTGGATCTCGTCCACCGCCAGGAACTCGACCTCCCGCGACAGCGGCATGGCCTCGACCGTGCAGACGAAATAGTGCGGCCGCGGCGGGACGATCTTCTCCTCGCCGGTGATCAGGGCGACGGCGCGGGCGCCCCGCAGCTTGACGATCCGGTCGTAGATCTCGCGGGCCAGGAGCCGCAGCGGCAGGCCGATCATGCCCGAGGCGTGGCCCAGCATCCGCTCGACCGCCAGATGCGTCTTGCCGGTGTTGGTGGGGCCCAGCACCGCCACCAACCTCGGCGGCGCCGTGCCTGACGGGCGGTCGCTCATGATCTCAACTTGGGGTCCCTGACGGAATCGGGCAAGCGGCGTTTAGACGCGCCGGCCCTCGCCGGGTTCCAGGCGGAAACCCAGGGGCAGCAGCTGCTCGATCGTTTGGCGCCCGGTGTCACCCTGCGGCGACACGGTCACCACTTCGCAGCCCTCGGACGCGAACTCGAAGATCTTCTGCCGGCACCCGCCGCACGGCCAGACGAGGCCGGGCAGGGACGAGGCCACATAGACCCGCCGAAGCTCGGTCGTCCCTTGGGTCACCGCCGCCGAGATGGCGCTGGCCTCTGCGCACAGCCCCTGCGGATAGGCCGCGTTCTCCACATTGACCCCGTAGTGCAGCCGCCCGTCCGCGCCCTCCACCGCCGCGGCCACCTGCACGCCGGAATAGGGCGCGTGCGCATGCGGCAACAGCCGTCGAAGCTCGGCGGCGATCGCGGACATATCGGTCATGGAGGGGGTGTCCCGCAGCGAACCCAAGGGACGGAAAAGTCTAGGGCTGCGCCATAGGCGCGTCCACCGCCGTCAGGAGCTCCAGCAGCGCCATGACGCAGAGGGCCGAGTTGTGCGCGGCCATCTGGGCCATCTGCGGATAGGTCAGGTGGCTTTCCTCGCCGGCCAGGTCGGAGAGGGTGCGGATCACATATAGCGGGACCCCCCAGGCCTCGGCGACCTGGTTGACCGCGCCGGACTCCATGTCGATCGCCTCTGCGGCGAAGTGAGCGCGCAGATCGTTGCGGGTCTCGGCGCAGTTCAGGAAGTAGTCGGCGGTGACGATGCCGCCCAGCCGTACCGGCGCCTCGATCTGCGGCCGCAGCACCTCGGCCAGCCGCGCCAGGGTGGCCGACACCGCGTCGGGGACCGGCGACAGCGCCTCGAGCTCCGGCGCGCCCAGCGGGATCACGCCCGAGGCCGTGACGGTCAGCCGCCCGCCCGCCATCACGCCGTAGTCGTGGATCGCCAGCCGCTCGGCCAGCAGCACCGCGCCCACCGGCAGGTCCGGATCGAGCCCGCCGGCCACGCCCGAGAAAATCAGCGTCGAGGCGTCGAACAGGCTGAGCAGCAGGGTGGCGGCCGCCGCGGCGTTGACCTTGCCGATCCCGGCCTGCGCCAGCACCAGCGGCTCGCCCGCATAGCGTCCGATCCATACCCGGGTCGGCCCATGCCGCTCAGGCTCAGGATCGACGTCGAGCCGCGCCCGCAAGGCCACGAGCTCTTCGACCGTGGCGCACAGAATTCCGAACACTTGGGCCTCACCCTCTTCGAACGGGCGGAACCTAGGTCAGTCCAGCGTCCGCCGATAGCGGGCCATGGCCAGCGCCGTGACCACGCAGCCGAAGGCCAGCAGGGCCACGAGCTCGCGCCACATGTCGCCGAGGCCCTGGCCCTTCAGGAGCGCGCCGCGCACCACCCGGAGGAAGTGGGTCACCGGGATTGCCTCGCCGATCATCTGCGCCCAGGCCGGCATGCCGCGGAACGGGAACATGAACCCGGAGAGCAGGATCGAGGGGAAGATGTAGAAGACGCTCATCTGCATGGCCTGCAGCTGCGAGCGCGCCGCCGTGGAGATCAGGAAGCCCAGCGCCAG
>JAQGIV010000065.1 GCA_028290945.1 Phenylobacterium sp.
TCGTCATGGCGCTGAAGGTGCGCGGCGACCGGCTGCCCTACGACACCGGCCTCGACACCACCCACATCACCCGGGCCTCGCGCTACGTCTCGGCGATCACCGGCTTCCCGGTGCAGTTCAACAAGGCCATCGTCGGCAAGAACGCCTTCGCCCACGAGAGCGGCATCCACCAGGACGGGATGCTGAAGAACCGCGAGACCTACGAGATCATGCGGCCGGCGGACGTCGGCCAGGCGCCCTCGACCCTGGTGATGGGCAAGCACTCCGGTCGCCACGCCTTCCGCGAGAAGCTGAAGGAACTGGGCTATGAGCTCGGCCAGAACGCGCTCAACGAGGCCTTCCAGCGGTTCAAGGACCTGGCCGACAAGAAGAAGCACGTCTTCGAGGACGACATCGTGGCCCTGGTCGACGATGCGCTGGCCAGCTCCGCCGACCGCATCCAGGTCAAGCACCTGCGGGTGATCGCCGGCACCGAGGGGCCGCAGGAGGCCTTCCTGACGGTGACCATCGACGGCGAGGAGAAGTCCGCCAACGCCACCGGCGACGGCCCGGTGGACGCGGTGTTCAACGCCATCCATGCCGTGGCGCCGCACGAGGCGGTGCTCCGGCTCTTCCAGGTGCACGCAGTGACCGAGGGCACCGACGCCCAGGCCCAGGTCTCCGTGCGCCTCGAGGACGACGGCCGCATCGCCACCGGCCAGGCGGCCGACACCGACACCCTCACCGCCTCGGCCAAGGCCTATGTGAACGCGCTGAACAACCTCATGGCGCGCAAGGAAAAGACCGCGCCCGGCAAGATCGCCAGCGGGTTCTGACCGTACGAAACACCGCTCATCCCCGCGAAGGCGGGGACCCAAGCGGACTTGCAGCAGGCTGAACCTCGGCTTGGATCCCCGGCTCGGCCTACGCGGCTTCGCCGCTCCGTTGGCCGGGGATGAGCGGGAATTTACGGCATGCTCTGGATGATCCTCACCGCCGCGGCGGCGCCGCTGCAGGTGGCGCGCAATGCGCTGCAGCGCGGGCTGGTGGGCGACGCCGGGCCGTGGGGCGCGACGCTGGTGCGGTTCCTGTTCGGCCTGCCGTTCTCGCTGGCGATCTTCGCGGTGGTGGCGGCCTTCGCCCATGCGCCGGTCCCACATCTCAGCGCGCGGTTCGCCATCGCGGTGAGCGGCGGCGCCGTCGCCCAGATGGCGGCGACCGCGGCCCTGCTGGTCGCCATGCGGCGCTCGGGCTTCGCGGTGGCGACGGTGATGCAGCAGTCGTCCCTGCCGCTGGCGGCGATCTTCGGCTGGGCGCTGCTGGGCGACGGGCTGAGCGGGCGGGCCTGGAGCGGCATCGCGGTGACCACCGCGGGGCTGGTGGTCCTGTCGTGGCCCCGGCGCGACCAGATGGCGGGCGCGCGGCTGGGGGTGCTGCTGGGGCTGGCCTCGGGGGCGGCCTTCGCGGTGGCGCTCAACGCCTATCGCGACGCGGGTCACGCGCTGGAGCCGGCGCATCCGATCTTCTCGGCGACGGCCTCGGTCTGCGTGGCGCAGGCGATCCAGTCGACGATCCTGGTGACGGCGCTGGCCCTGTTCCGGCCGAGCGCGCTGACAGCGGTGGCGCGGTCCTGGCGGCCGTCGCTGGGGGCCGGCTTCTTCGGGGCGGCGGCCTCGGCCTGCTGGTTCGCGGCGCTGGCGCTGGCGCCGGCCGGGCCGGTGCGGGCCATCGGGGTGATCGAGGCGCCCATCGCCGCGGCGGCCGGGCGGCGGCTGTTCAAGGAGCGGCTGAGCGCGCGGCAGCTGGCCGGCGGCGCCCTGGCGGCCGTGGGCGTGGCGATGACCGCCCTGGGCTAGGCGGCAGGCGGCGAACGCTGCTACCTCCTTTGCCGAGAGGGAGGCCCGGCATGGCGCAACCGACGGCCGCGGCGAGCGGACAGTTCGCGATCGGCGGCGACCTGACGGTCAACCGGCTGGGCTTCGGCGCCTATTGGGCGAGCGGACCGGACGGCTGGGGCGAGGCCAAGGACCGCGACGGGGCGCTCGCCGTGCTGCGCGAGGCCGCGGCGCTGGGCGTCACCCTGATCGACACCGCCGACAGCTACGGCCCGCACACCAGCGAACAGGCGATCCACGATGCCCTGGCGCCCTATCCCAAGGGCGTGGTGGTCGCCACCAAGGGCGGCTATGCGCGGCCCGAACCCTACGCCTGGATCCCGCTCGGCCGGCCCGAATACCTGATCCAGTCGGCCAAGCTGTCGGCCCGGCGGCTGGGGGTGGAGACGCTGGACCTCTGGCAACTGCACCGCATCGACCCGAAGACGCCGATGGACGAGCAGTTCGACGCCATCGCCACCCTGATCCGCGAGGGCGTCATCCGCCACGCCGGCCTCTCCGAGGTCGGCATCGAGGAGATCGAGGCGGCGCAGAAGCACTTCCCGGTGGCGACGGTGCAGAACCTCTACAATGTGGTCAACCGGCACTCGGAAGCCGTGCTCGACTGGTGCGAGGCCCACGGCGTGGGCTTCCTGCCCTGGTATCCGCTGGGGCAGGGCAGCGTGTTCTCCAACGAGACCCTGCATCGGGTGGCGGCGAAATATCAGGCGAAACCGGGCCAGTTGGCGCTGGCCTGGCTGCTGCGGCGCAGCCCGGTGATGCTGCCGATCCCGGGCACCAGCAACCTGGCGCACCTGCGCGAGAACGTGGCCGCCGCCGCGATCCAGCTGGCGGATGAGGACTACGCGGCGCTGAGCGCCATCGGCGAGGCGCGGGCCAGCCGGCGAGGCTAGCCGTCCGCGCGGCGCAGCTTGTCGCGAGGCCGCAAGGCAGATCGCCACGAAAAACACGCACCGGCACGAACGGGCGGCGGCCTTCCCACAGGGAGCGTCATCCCTGGGGTTTGTGCCGGGGATCCATGAAGCATGGATGGGTGTGAGCGCGCG
>JAQGIV010000139.1 GCA_028290945.1 Phenylobacterium sp.
CGGCGCCTACACCGCCGCCATCCGCGCCGGCGCGCCGCGCGGCGTCCTGGCGGAGAACCGCGACCGCTGGGCCGCGCTGCGCCGCCATACCGCCGACGATCCGGTGCGGCTGATCGCCGGCTATGGCGACATCGCCCACGACCTGGACCGCGCCGCCGCTCGCGGCCGGCCCCACGCGATCCGCGCCAGCGAGCGGCCTTCCCGCTTCAAGCCTCGGTTCCCCGCATGGTGGTGATGGACGCTCCACAAGCCACCCCGCCCGGCGTCGGCGGCGAGCTGGTCTATGCGATCGGCGACGTGCACGGCTGCTACGAGCTGATGAAGGACCTGCTGGCCCGGCTGGCGGCCGACTATGCCGAGCGCGCGGAGGGCCGCCGGCCGATCCTGGTCTTCCTGGGCGACTACGTGGACCGCGGGCCGCAATCGGCGCGGGTGATGGACGCCCTGGTCTGGCTGCAACGCCGCGGCGACCTGGAGATCCACTTCCTGAAGGGCAACCACGAGCAGGCGCTGCTGGAGTTCCTCGATGCGCCGGAACGCGGCGGGCCGTGGATCGGCTTCGGTGGGGCCGAGACCCTGCTCTCCTACGGCGTCGAGCCGCCGGCCGCCGACGCGCCGGCCGAGACCTATCTCGCGGCCCGCGACGAGCTGCTGGAGCGGATGCCGGCCGCCCACCTGCGCCTGCTGCAGCAGCTGGAGCCGATGGTCGTGATCGGCGACTACGCCTTCGTGCACGCCGGCATCCGGCCGGGGACGCCGCTGGAGGAGCAGGCGGAGAACGACCTGCTGTGGATCCGCCGCGGCTTCGTCGACCAGCCGGGGCCGTTCGGCAAGGTGATCGTCCACGGCCACACCTGGCTGTCGGAACAGCCGCAGCTCACCGAGCATCGCCTGGGCCTCGACACCGGCGGCTATGCGACCGGCGTGCTGACCGCGGCCCGGATCGAGGATGGCGTGGTGGAGATCCTGCAGGCCCGCCGCGGCGACGTCTGGGCGATCGAGCAGCAGGCGGTGGCCTGAACCGGGCCGCTAATCCAGGTAGTAGCCCGAGAAGTCGACCGTCTCGCCGCGCAGGCGGCGGAACACCCGGCGCATGCGTGGGCGGGTGAGCAGCCAGGCGTTGTAGGCGCCGGTCAGCGCCGCGGCGGCGATGACGCTGTCGAACACCAGGAACACGCCCGCCAGAACCACCAGGCTGCTGGTCAGCCAAAAGGCGATCGCGCAGACGTCTCGAGCCCTCATGGGCGCCTCTCCCGGTACATGCTTGGACCTCCCTCAACGGCTGGACCTCGGCAAGGCTCCGCGCCTGCGAAGTTGGTCGCCGGACCAACGTCCTGCTAGCCTCGGCTCATCCGCCTCCGGAGAGCAAAATCGATGCGCCGCGCCGTCCTCTCGGCCCTGATCGCCCTTGCGCCGCTGGCGGCGCGCGCCGCACCGGAGGACGCCCACGTGCGGGCGCTGGCCGCCGGCTACAAGGCGAGCTTCCTGTGCTCGGGCTTGTTCAACGCCCACCAGAGCGAGGCGCAGGTCGCGGCCGACGACCTGGAAGGCATCTATCCCGACTACCAGGCGCTGGTCCGCACCCTGCCGGCCAAGGTCGACGCCCGGGCCCATACGGTCAGCGTCGCCTTCGACGCCAGGCTGCCGCCGCGCATCGCCGCCTGGCGCCCCGGCCTCGGCTGCAGCGCGCTGCCGATCGGCGCCGGACCCGAGGTCATCGCCCGCCTGCCGCGCCTGGCCGCCAAGCCGCCGCCCGGCGATGCCGACGCCCGGCCCTGGCCGAACGGCGACGCGGCCGCCACGGCCCCTGCCCCGCCAAAACTGGCCGCAGCCGTGGCGCGGATGTTCGACCCGGCGGCGACCCCGGGCGGAGCGGCGACCACGGCGGTGCTGGTGATCCGGGGCGGCAAGATCCTCGGCGAGCGCTACCGGCCGGGCTTCGACCTGCACACCCCGCAGCGCACCTGGTCGGCGGCCAAGAGCCTGACCGCCACGGTGGTCGGCCGCGCGGCGCAGCTCGGCCTGGTGAAGGTCGAGGCGCCGGCCAACATCCCGGAATGGCGGACGCCCGGCGACCCGCGGGCCAGGATCACCCTGGCCCAGCTGATGCACATGGGCTCGGGGCTGTGGACCAACGGGCCCGGCAACCGCACCGACGAGGCCTATCTGGGCGGGGCGGCGGTGACCCAGACCGCCACCGCCATGCCGCTGGAGGCCCAGCCCGGGACACGCTGGCGCTACGCCAACAACGACACCCTGCTGGCCACCCGCAGCGTGCGCGCCGCGCTGGGCGACGGGCAGAAGGCGATCGACTTCCCGTTCACCCAGGTGCTCTGGCCGCTGGGGATGCGCCACACCACGCCGGAGACCGACTGGCAGGGCAACTACATCCTCTCGAGCCAGGTCTGGACCACCGCCCGCGACCTGGCGCGCCTGGCGCTGCTCTACCAGAACGACGGGGTGTGGGGCGGCCGGCGCCTGCTGCCGGCCGGCTGGTCGAAGTTCGTGGCGACGCCGGCGCCGGCCCAGCCGGAGACCGCGGCCACGGGCGGGCCGGGCTACGGCGCCTTCTTCTGGCTGATGGGGCCGCGCCAGGGCCTGCCCGAGGGGACCTACTACATGAACGGCAACCGCGGGCAGTACGTGTTCATCGTGCCGTCGAAGCAGGTGATCCTGGTGCGGCGGGGGTTCGACGCGGCCGGCGGCCCGCGCTTCGACGAGGCGCGATTCGCCCGCGAGATGCTGGCGGCGCTCGACTGAGCTAGCGGGCGGGCGTGGTGATCCGCAGGACGATGGCGTCGCCCGCGCGCTCGGCCTTCACCGGCGCGAAGCTTTCCAGGCGGCGGATCACGGCAGGCTCGCTGTCGGTCACCAGCACGCCGGTGAACCTGAGGGCCCCCGTGCGGGCGTCGGCGGTGGACACCGGGCGGCCGAAGCGCCGGCTGAGATCGGCGGCCACTTCGGACAGCGGCCGGTCGCGGTAGATCAGCTGGCCTTGCGTCCAGGCGAAGGCGTCGGAGGGATCGACCGGCGCCACGGCGGCGCTGCGCGCGCCGTCCTGGTGGGCGAACTGCTGGCCGGCGGCCAGACGCACCGGCGTGGCCCCCTCGCCGCCCGGGCGCACCTCGACCACGCCGCGGCGGACGGTGAGCTCGGTGCGGTCGCCGCGATGGCGGATGTTGAACTCGGTGCCGACCACGCGGACCTGGCTGTCGCCGACGCTGATCAGGAACGGCCGCCTGGCGTCGTGAGTGACGTCGAAGGCGGCCTCGGCGTCGGCCAGCTCGACGCGGCGGGCGTCCGACCCGAAGCGGACCTTCAGGGTCGAGGCGGCGTTCAGCCGCACCTGGGTGCCGTCGGCCAGGCGGACGGTGAGGGTCTGGCCGGGCGCGGCCCGATAGACGGTGGCGGGCGCCTCGGAGACTGGCCGCTCGGCCAGGAACACCACGGCCACCGCCAGGCTGGCGGCGATCGCCGCGCCGGCGGCCAGCCAGCCGCGGCGGGTGACGGGCTGGCGCCGGCCGGCG
>JAQGIV010000142.1 GCA_028290945.1 Phenylobacterium sp.
CGGCGGGCGCCGCAGCGGCCGGAGCCGCGGCGGTGGTGTTGGCCGCCATCGTGTTGGCGGCGTCCTGGGCCAGCGCGGGAGCGGCCATCGCCCCCCCGGCCAGCGTGGCGGCGAGCGCAAGGCCGGCCAGCCGTTTGAACGTGAAGAAGGTCATCAAAATTCCCCTTGTCCCAATGCTGTCCGTCAGAGCGCCGCCGAGCCGGTCTCACCGGTCCGGATACGCACGGCTTCCTCGACGTTGAGCACGAAGATCTTGCCGTCGCCGATCTTGCCGGTGGCGGCCGCGGCCTTGATGGCCTCGATCGCCTTGCCGACCGCGGAATCCTCGACCACCGCCTCCAGCTGCACCTTCGGCAGGAAGTTCACCTGGTACTCGGCGCCGCGGTAGATTTCCGTCTGGCCCCGTTGCCGGCCGTAGCCTTTGACTTCGGTGACCGTCAGCCCCTCCACGCCGGCGGCGACGAGCGCTTCACGCACGTCGTCCAGCTTGAAGGGCTTCACGATCGCTTTGATGAGTTTCATCCGTTCGCTCCCGCGCGACCCCTCGTTGGACGGGCCCCACCTCGTGTTGAACTTCGTTGAGCCATCGCAGTGGTCCCCCGTCGCGACGACGCCGAACGCTAGCTACGGAGCGCGCGCAGCGGGCGGGCGCCGGCCTCCTGATCGCGATTAAGGCGTCCCACGCTCAAGCTTTGGGCGTCGCTCCGCACCGGCGCCCGAAAATGAGGCGCCCGGCGGTGATGAGGGGGCTTGATTCACGAAGGCGTGAAGATGGAAACTCGCCCCGTTCACTGCGCGTAGTGGGCCGAGCCCCCGCCGATTGGCGTAGGGGGAATTCGGGGTGCGCGCCTTTTTCGTCTTATCCTCCGAGGAGCCGAATGATCTCCCATCGTCTGCTGACCGCCGCGGCTGTCGCCGTCCTTGCCGCCGCCTGCGGCTCCGCCTGGGGACAGACCCCGGCGACCGCCCCGGGTCAGGCCAAGACCCAGGCGCAGGCCCAGGCCGCGACCGGCAAGCCCACCACCGACGCGCCGGCCAACACCCGCGTGCAGGGCGCGGCCGCCGCCGTCGCCCAGGGAACCGGCGCCGCGCCGGCCGCAGCCCCCGCCGCCCCGACCCAGTCGGTGCACATCACGGCCTCCGGCGACATCGTGCAGACCCTGCAGTCGGCGGGGCAGTTCACCATCCTGATCAAGGCGCTGGACGCCACCAACCTCACGCCGGTGCTGAAGAACAACAAGGGGCTGACCATCTTCGCCCCCACCGACGCGGCGTTCACGGCCTATGGCGACCCGGCCCGGCTGATGGCCGACCTGCCGGGCCTGCAGAAACTGCTGGTCCACCACATCATCAACGCCGAGGTGGACTCGTCGAAGTTCAAGAACGCCCACGGGCCGGTGAACGACGGCGGTGGCGGCAAGATCGTGCTCGACGGCACGAGCGCGACCTTCAAGGCCGACCAGGCCAACATCCTGCAAGCCGACGTGCGCGCCTCCAACGGCCTGATCGACGTGGTCGACCAGGTGCTGAAGGCGGGCTCGGTGCCGGAGACCCTGCCGCAGGCCGAAGAGCCCGCGGCGGCGGCCGAACCGGCCGCGGAAGCATCGAAGAAAACGGCTCCGGCGGCGAAGAAGGGAACCAAGAAGGCTCGCCAACCGTAGCTATGGGTAAGCCGGGGCGGGGCTTTCGACATTCGCGACAGGAGTCCGATAGCCATGAACCTCAAGTACCTCGCCGCCGCCGGCGCAGCCTCGCTGCTGATGGCCGGCGCCGCCTATGCCCAACCGACCAGCAGCTCCCCCAGCGCCCCGGCGCCGGCCTCGCCGAGCGCCGGGGCCGCCACCTCCGGCAGCGTGACCGCCACGACGCCGAGCCCCGATCCGACGACCAGCGCGACGGGGACCACCTCGTCCTCGACCGGCGTGATCACCTCGTCGACCACCACCTCGGCGGAGGTGGCCGGCCAGAACGCCAGCGTCACCACCAGCCTGACCACCAACGGGCCGGTGCCCGACACCCCGGAGAACCGCCGCAAGTACGGCGGGCCGATGTCGCATGCGGGCAAGCATACGGCCGCCAAGGGCAACTGATACCGAAGCGTCTTCAGGCCGGTTCGGCTTGAAGCCAAGGTCGGCGGGCCCTATAGGTCCGCCGACTTTTTTGCGCCTGCGAAGGCCCCTGATTCCGATGCCAGACAAGCCGCTCTCGTTTCAGGGCCTGATCCTGAAGCTGCACGACTATTGGAGCCGTCAGGGCTGCGTGATCCTGCAGCCGCATGACGTGGAGGTGGGGGCGGGAACCCTGCACCCGGCGACGGTGCTGCGCGCGCTGGGGCCGAAGCCGTGGCGGGCGGCCTATGTGCAGCCCTCGCGCCGCCCCGCCGACGGGCGCTATGGCGAGAACCCCAACCGGCTGCAGCACTATTACCAGTACCAGGTGATCCTGAAGCCCAACCCCGACGACCTGCAGGAGCTCTACCTGGGCTCGCTGGCGGCCATCGGCCTGGACGCCCGGCTGCACGACATCCGCTTCGTCGAGGACGACTGGGAGAACCCGACGGTGGGCGCCTGGGGTCTCGGCTGGGAGGTCTGGTGCGACGGCATGGAGGTGACGCAGTTCACCTATTTCCAGCAGGTGGGCGGCCTGGACGTCAGCCCGGTGGCCGGCGAGCTGACCTATGGGCTGGAACGCCTGGCCATGTACCTGCAGGGCGTCGACCATTTCACCGAGCTGGCGTTCAACGACCCGGACGGCCCCGCGCCGATGACCTATGGCGACGTCTTCCTGGAGAACGAGCGCCAGCAGTCGGAGGCCAATTTCCACCTCTATGACGTGGACACCCTGAAGCGGCAGTTCGAGGACATGGAGCGCAATGTGCCGCTGTTGCTGCAGGGCCGCGGACCGCAGGGCCAGGTCACCGTGCTGCCGGCCTACGACCAGGTGCTGAAAGCCAGCCACCTGTTCAACCTGATGGACGCCCGCGGCGCCATCGCCGTCGCCGAGCGCCAGAGCTACATCGGCCGCATCCGCGACCTGACCAAGCTGTGCGCTGAGGCCTGGGTGGCCAATGAAGGCGTGAACGCCTGATGCCCCAACTCCTGCTCGAACTGTTCTCCGAAGAGATCCCCGCGCGCATGCAGGCGCAGGCGGCGAAGGATCTTGAGCGGCTGGCGCGCGAGAAGCTGGCGGCGGAGGGGTATCTGCCGGAGGCGCTGAAGGCGTTCGCCGGGCCGCGCCGGCTGACCCTGGTGGCCGAGGGATTGCCGCTGGCGCAGCCGGACCGGCACGAGGACCGCAAGGGTCCCCGCGTCGGCGCGCCGGACCCGGCGATCGACGGCTTCCTGCGCTCCACCGGCCTGACCCGCGACCAGCTCACCGAGCGCGACGGGGTCTATTTCGCCCATATCGACAAGCCCGGCCGGCCGACGCCGGAGATCGTGGCGGAGATGGTCGAGGCCGTCGTCCGCGGCTTCCCGTGGCCGAAATCGATGACCTGGGGGACCGGCACGCTGCGCTGGGTGCGGCCGCTGCACCGCATCCTCTGCGTCTTCAACCGCGA
This sequence comes from Phenylobacterium sp., assembly GCA_028290945.1. Taxonomy (GTDB): domain Bacteria; phylum Pseudomonadota; class Alphaproteobacteria; order Caulobacterales; family Caulobacteraceae; genus Phenylobacterium. The sequence goes on from JAQGIV010000142.1 coordinate 3,560, forward strand.
GGTCGTGCCGTTCCAGGTCGACGGGATCGCGAGCGGCGAGATCACCCAGGGCCACCGGTTCATGGGCTCGGGCCAGACCTTCAAGGCCCGCGATTTCGACGAATACCAGGATGGCCTCGCCAAACACTTCGTCGTGCTCGATCCGGAGGAGCGCAAGGAGCGGATCATGGACGCCGCCCGCACGCTGGCCTTCGCGCGCGGCTTCGAACTGGTGGAGGACGAGGGGCTGTTGGACGAGGTGGCCGGCCTCGCCGAATGGCCGACGCCGATCATGGGCGACATGGACCCGGCGTTCCTCGACCTGCCGCCGGAGGTGATCCGCACCTCCATGCGCGTGCACCAGCGCTATTTCGCGGTGCGCGACGGCCGCACCGGCTTCCTCGTGCCGCACTTCATCACCGTGGCCAACATCGAGGCCGAGGACGGCGGCAAGGCCATCGCGGCGGGCAATGCGCGGGTGCTGTCGGCCCGGCTGAACGACGCCCGGTTCTTCTGGGAAGAGGACAAGAAGGTCGCGCTCACCGACCAGCTCGCCCGGCTGGCGGGCGTCACTTTCCATGCCAAGCTGGGCTCCATGGCCGACCGCGTGGCGCGCATCGAGGGCCTGGCCGCGGAGATCGCCCCCTTTGTGCGCAACGATGACCCGACCAAGACCTGGGCCAAGCTCGCCGCCCTGCTGTGCAAGGCCGACCTGGTCTCGGCCATGGTCGGTGAGTTCCCCGAGCTGCAGGGCGTCATGGGCGGCTACTATGCGGAGGCTCAGGGCTACGACCCCGAGGTCGCCGACGCCATCCGCCACCATTACAAGCCGCAGGGCCCGACCGACGACGTGCCGGTGCAGGCGGTGGCGGCGACGGTGGCGCTGGCCGACAAGCTCGACATGCTGGTGAGCTTCTTCGGCATCGACGAGAGGCCGACCGGGTCGCGCGATCCCTATGCCCTCCGCCGCGCAGCGCTCGGCGTGATCCGAATCCTGCTGCAATCCAGGACGCGGATGCCGCTTAGGTGGATACTGCTGAATACGGCTGTCATGAGTGTTGCCGACCGCGAAGACGAGCGCGTCGCCACCATTCTGAAGCAACGATTTGACTTCGCTGTGAGGACCGGTGCTTGGCGCTATGACCCGGAAGCAGAAGAACAATTTTACAGATCCTCAGGCGTGTCTGCCGACGATGAGAAACTGATCCGACGCGTCGAAGGATTGACCGACGACCTGCTGGCCTTCTTCGCCGACCGGCTGAAGGTGCTGCTGCGCGAGCAGGGGCAGCGGCATGACCTGGTGGATGCGGTGTTCGCGCTGGGCGACGACGACATCGTGCGGATCGTCAGCCGGGTGAATGCGCTGGACGCGTTCCTGGGGACCGAGGACGGCAAGAACCTGCTGGCCGGCTACAAGCGCGCGGTGAACATCCTCAAGGCCGAGGAGAAGAAGGGTCCGCTGCCGACCGGCGCGCCCGTCGACATGGCGAACGCGCCGCCGGAAGAGGCCGGGCTGATCAACATGCTGGGCCACGCCGGCATCGAGATCGGCAAGGCGCTGGCGACCGAAGACTTCGCCACGGCGATGCGCGAGCTGGCGGCGCTTCGTGACCCCGTGGACGCGTTTTTCGACAAGGTGCTAGTGAACGCGGATGACCCGGCGGAACGTGAGAACCGCCTGCGGATTTTGGCCGGTGTGCGCGACGCCATGGGGCGGGTCGCGGACTTCGGCCAGGTGACGGGATAGATCCCCGCCTTCGCGGGGATGAGCGGCGAGGACTAAATGGCGGTCGACACGGCGGTTAAGACGCGTTGGGTCTATACCTTCGGCGGCGGGCGCGCCGACGGCGACGCCTCCATGAAGAACCTGCTGGGCGGCAAGGGCGCGAACCTCGCGGAGATGTCGTCCCTGGGCCTGCCCGTGCCGCCGGGCTTCACCATCACCACGGAGTGCTGCACCTACTACTACGGCAACGAACGGACCTATCCGGCCGACCTGACGGCCCAGGTGGCCGAGGGGCTGAGCCAGGTCGAGAAGATCACCGGCAAGACCTTCGGCGATCCGGCCAATCCGCTGCTGGTCTCCGTGCGCTCGGGCGCGCGGGCGTCGATGCCCGGCATGATGGACACGGTGCTGAACCTCGGCCTCAACGACGAGACCGCCGAGGGGCTGGCCAAGCTGGCCGGCGACCGGCGCTTCGCCTTCGACAGCTATCGCCGCTTCATCCAGATGTACTCCAACGTGGTGCTCGGCCTCGACCACCACATGTTCGAGGAGATCCTCGACGAGCATAAGGACCGCCTCGACGTCACCGTCGACACCGGGCTCGCCGCCGAGGACTGGGAAGCCGTCGTCGCCGACTACAAGAAGGCCGTGCAGAGCGAGCTCGGCCAGCCGTTCCCGCAGGATCCGCAGGCCCAGCTGTGGGGCGCGGTGGGCGCAGTGTTCGCCAGCTGGATGAACGACCGGGCGAAGTTCTATCGCCGCATGCACGACATCCCGGAGAGCTGGGGCACGGCGGTCAACATCCAGGCCATGGTGTTCGGCAACATGGGCGAGACCTCGGCCACCGGCGTGGCCTTCACCCGCAATCCGTCCACCGGCGAGAACCGGCTCTACGGCGAGTTCCTGATCAACGCCCAGGGCGAGGACGTGGTGGCCGGCATCCGCACGCCGCAGGCCCTGACCAGGATCGCTCGCGAGGAGATGGGCGAGAAGAACCCCTCCATGGAGGAGGCGCTGCCCGACGTCTTCACCCAGTTCAAGTCGGCGGTGGAGCGCCTCGAGCAGCACTACCGCGACATGCAGGACATCGAGTTCACGGTGGAGAAGGGCCGTCTGTACATGCTGCAGACGCGCAACGGGAAGCGCACCGCCAAGGCCGCCCTGAAGATCGCCGTCGACCTCGCCAGCGAAGGCCTGATCAGCCGCGAGGAAGCGGTGATGCGGGTCGAGCCCGGCAGCCTCGACCAGCTGCTGCACCCGACCATCGATCCGGGATCTCCGCGCGAGGTCATCGCCACCGGCCTGCCGGCCTCGCCGGGCGCGGCCACCGGCAAGGTGGTGTTCACCGCCGAGGAAGCCGAGCGGCTGGGCGGCGCCGGCGAAGCGGCGATCCTGATGCGCGAGGAGACCTCGCCGGAGGACATCCGCGGCATGGACGCGGCGCGCGGCATCGTCACGGCGCGCGGCGGCATGACCAGCCACGCCGCGGTGGTGGCGCGCGGCATGGGCCGTCCTTGCGTCTCCGGCGCGGGCGAGATCCACATCGACATCAAGGCCGGTGAGTTCCGGGCCCGCGGCCGCACCTTCCGGGCCGGCGACATCGTCACCATCGACGGCTCCACCGGCGAGGTGCTGTCGGGCGCGGTGAAGATGATCGAGCCGGAACTCTCCGGCGACTTCGCGACCCTGATGGGCTGGGCCGACGGCGTGCGCCGCCTGAAGGTCCGCGCCAACGCCGAGACCTCGCTGGACGCCAAGACCGCCCGCCAGTTCGGGGCCGAGGGCATCGGCCTGTGCCGCACCGAGCACATGTTCTTCGATCCCGACCGGATCGCCGCGGTGCGCGAGATGATCCTGGCCGACGACAAGGCCGGCCGCGTCACCGCGCTGGCCAAGATCCTGCCCATGCAGCGCAAGGATTTCGTGGAGCTGTTCCAGATCATGGAGGGCCTGCCGGTGACCATCCGGCTGCTGGACCCGCCGCTGCACGAGTTCCTGCCGCACACCGAGGAGGACGTGGCCGCGGTGGCCGAGGCCACCGGCCTCGACGCCAAGAAGCTGCTGCGCCGCGCCCAGGAGCTGCACGAGGTGAACCCCATGCTGGGCCACCGCGGCTGCCGGCTGGGCGTCGCCTATCCCGAGATCTACGAGATGCAGGTGCGCGCCATCATCGAGGCGGCCTGCGAGATCGTCGCCTCCGGCAAGGCCGCGCCGATCCCGGAGATCATGCATCCGCTGGTCGCCAAGGGCGAGGAGATGAAGTTCCTGCGCGAGCTCACCGACCGCATGGTGAAGCAGGTCATCGCCGAGACGGGCGTCCAGATCGAGTATCAGGTCGGCGCCATGATCGAACTGCCGCGCGCCGCGATCCGCGCCGCGGACCTGGCGGAATATGCCGAGTTCTTCTCCTTCGGCACCAACGACCTGACCCAGACCACCTTCGGCATCAGCCGCGACGATTCCGGCCGGTTCCTCAACGCCTATATCGAGAAGGGCATCTTCGAGCGCGATCCCTTCGTGACCATCGACCAGGAGGGCGTCGGCGACCTGATCCGCATCGCCACCGAGCGCGGCCGCGCGGCGCGGCCGGACGTCAAGCTCGGCATCTGCGGCGAGCACGGCGGCGATCCGGCCTCCATCGCCTTCTGCGAGGCGATCGGCCTGGATTACGTCAGCTGCTCGGCCTACCGCGTGCCGATCGCCCGCCTGGCGGCGGCCCAGGCCGCCATCGGCGAGCGCGAGAAGGACCGCTAGGCCCTGGCGACGCTGCGCAGCGCCCGGGCCGACGAGCTGGCGGCCATCGCCGACCTGGTCAACTCCGCCTATCGGGGCGAGACCTCGCGCCAGGGCTGGACCACCGAAGCCGACTACATCGAGGGCGAGCGGACCGCCGCCGCGGTGCTGGCGCGCGACCTGGCCGCGACGCCGGGCGCGGAGCTGCTGGTGATGCGGGACGGCGAGGGTGCGCCGCTGCTGGGGACGGTCTGGCTGGAACCCGTAGGCGACGGGGCGACCTGGTATCTCGGCATGCTGACCGTGCGGCCGGATATCCAGGACCGCCAGCTCGGCCGCACCCTGCTCAGCGAAGCGGAGGCCTGGGCGGCGCAGGCAGGCGCATCGCGCATCCGCATGACCGTGGTCGGCATCCGCGACAGCCTGATCGCCTGGTACCAGCGCCGCGGCTACGTCCTGACCGGCGAGATCCGGCCGTTCCCCTACGAGAACCGCGAGATCGGCGTGACGGCGCGCCGCGACCTAGACTTCGTGGTGCTGGAGAAAGCGATTTAGGTCCTCGATGGCGCGCGATCGCCGCTCGTCCATGACCACCGCCCCGCCGGCCGCCAGGATGAAGGCGCAGAACACGCTCGACGGGAAGATGTATCGCGCATCGGCGGCCGGCGCGGCGACGAACAGCAGGGCCGGATAGGCGAAGGCGCCGCCCAGCAGGGCCAGGAACAGCAAGCGCGGGCCGCTCCGCCGCCACCACAGCACCGCCACGGCGACGGGCGCCAGGAGGTAGAGCAGGAAGGGGCGGCGCCAGATCTCCGGCGCGCGCGTCGAGATGTAGACGCCCAGCCTGGCGAGTGCGCCCGGATGGGCGGGCCTCAGGCCATAGGGATTGGCGATGATCTCCAGGTTGGTCGGGTAGAACACCCCCTCGCGCGCCATGCCCATCTGCTCGACGAAGACCGCGGTCCGGTGGGCGAGGTAGCAACCGAATTCGTTGCGCATCGCGTGCGGCCAGATCTTCTGCATCTCGCCGCCGGCATTGGTCTCGAGGATCCGCGGCGCGCCAGCCACCGGTCGGAAGGCGCGCTGCAGGTGGCGCGGGTCGTAGGCCATGCGGATCTGCCTGGGCGTGATCGGCCAGTGGTTGGTCATCAGGGGTGGCAGATAGACCTTGTCGGCGCAGGCCGAGATGCCGATCAGGTCGAACTGCTGGGCGCCGCCGAAATTGCCGGAGTTCTCCAGCGTCTTGAAATCCGGCAGCCGCCAGTGGGTGGTCGCCGAGGCCAGCGCCAGGCCGATCACCAGCGCCGCGCCCGTGATCGCCCGCATACGTGGCGGCGTCGGCGCGCCCAGGAACGGCCGCCAGACCATCACGGGGGCTACCAGCACGATCAGCAGCACGGCGTTGTAGCGGAGCGCCGCCGCCATGGCGAAGCTGGCCGCCGCGAGGATCAGGGCGCTGCGCGAGCGATAGCGGGCGGCGGCCAGCCAAGCAGCGAGGCTGACCATGGCGAAGCTGGTGGTGGTCACGTCGCGCCAGTGCACCACGGCCGCGCCGATCAGTTCGGGTACGTAGCGAAGGCCAGCGCGAAGGCGGCCATTCCGACCAGCGCCCAGCGCGTGCTGCGGACCAGCAGGTTCAGGGCCACGGCGGCCGAGAAGAACAGCAGGAAGGTCTGGAAGAGGAACAGGCCGCCGGCGCCCGCGCCCAGCCGCTGGCTGACGAAGAACAAGTACGCGTGCATCGGCGGCCAGAGCGCCGTCGTCACGCCGGTCTTGGCCTCGTTGAAGGCGAACAGGCTGTCGTAGGACATCATCCCCGGCCAGGCTGGGATGCAGATCGCCGCCGTGATCAGCGCCGCATAGAGGCCGCTCAGCAGCCAGCGCGGCTCGCCCGCCAGGGGCGGGGACATGGCGGCCTCAGAGCTCAAGATGGCCCAGCTTGCAGATGGTCTTGCCGTCGGCGAGCACGCCCCAGGCGTCGACGGGGCCGGCGTTGAGCGGCGTCAGCGCCTCCCATCCGGCGGTCTCCGAGGTGACGGCGGGCACGGCTCTGGGCACGTCGCGGCGGCGCGTCCCGCTCTCGCCCGCGCCCTCGATGCGGAAGTCCCGGTCCGCCAGGACGATGCGCGGGACAGGCGCCTTCGTGGCCGCATCCCAGCTCCAGCCGGCGATCTTGGAGCCGCCCAGGCCGTTGCCGAAGCGCAGCTTCACCGAGTCGGTGTTGCCGATGCACTCGCCGACCTGGGGATAGGTGGTGCGCAGCGACTGGCCGATCAGCGCGGCGGCCCAGTCCGGCGGCGGCGCCATGCCCTCGGTGGTGACGTGGTCGGCATGGGCCGAGCCCTTGCGGGCGGTGGCCTCCGCCTCGGCGACCCGGACGACCTCCGGCGCGAGCTCGGCCGTGCCCCTGGACGTGGCCGGGTCGCGCCAAGCCGGCTGACTGCAGCCGGCCAGCAGCGCGACCGCCGCTCCGAACCCAATGGCCGCCGATGTCCGCGCCACGTCGTTCCCCCGAACCCCAGCGAACCCAACCTAGTCCCGGTTGGCATAACGGTGCAATGCGAGCAGAACCTTGCAGGCGGTAAGCCCGGACGCATTACCGCTTTTCCACGTGACAACCGCCGCGTGGGCGGGCCTCCTCGGCGAAACGGGTTTCGGGGACTCCCAATGTCGCAAGCATTCGATCCGGCCGCGGCCACGGCCGCCTATCTGGCGCAACTGCCGCCGGCGCTGCACGACAAGGCCCGCGCCTATACCCAGGGCGGCCACTGGCTGATCCTGTTCGGGGCGGTGGTGGCCGTCATCGTGGCCTGGATCATCCTGCGCTCCGGGGTGCTGGTGCGGGTCCGCTCGGCCGTCGAGGCGAAGAAGCCCCGGCCGTGGCTCGTGGTCGCCGCCGTCCTGGGGGTGAGCAGCCTGATCGAACTCGTTCTCGGCCTGCCGTGGGACGCCTATGCCGGCTGGTGGCGCGAGAAAGGCTACGGCCTCACCAGCCAGCCGTTCGGAGGCTGGTTGGTCGAGCACCTGCTCGGCGGGGTGATCTCGATCGTCATGATGGTGATCTTGGGGAGCCTGGTCTACGCCCTGATCCGCCGCGCGCCGCGCACATGGTGGCTCTGGGGCGGCCTCCTGGTCGGCGTGAGCTTCCTGTTCCTCAACATCCTGCAGCCGGTGCTGATCGAGCCCTTGTTTAACAGCTACACGCCGGCCCCGCCCGGACCGGTGCGCGACGAGGTGGTGGCCATGGCCCAGCAGGTCGGCGTGCCCTCCGACAAGATCCTCATCTACAACGGGTCCAAGCAGTCGAACCGCTACACGGCAAACGTCTCCGGGGTCCTCGGAACCGCCCGGGTGGCCATGAGCGACGTGATGTTCAAGAAGGACGCGGATCTCGCCGAGGTGCGCGGCGTGGTGGGCCACGAGATGGGCCATTACGTCCTGGATCACCTCTATGTGCTGGCGGCGGCCTTCGGGGTGCTGGCGCTGATCGGCATGTTCCTGGTGGACCGGCTGTTCCCATGGGTCGCGGGCCTCGTCGGCGCCAAGGGGGTGACCGGCCTTGCGGACCCGGCCGGCTATCCGGTGATCGCCATCATCCTGGCGGTGCTGGGCGTGCTGTCGACGCCGCTCGTCAACTCGATCAGCCGCATCGAGGAGAGCCAGGCGGACCGCTTCTCCCTCGTCCACTTCAACGAGCCGGACGGCCTCTCCAAGGCGCTCGTGAAGACTATCGAGTACCGCTACGATTCGCCGGGCCGCCTGGAGGAGGTCATCTTCTACGACCACCCGGCGGTGCGGAACCGCGTGCAGCGCGCCATGGACTGGAAGGCGGCGCACCCGAAGGCGGAGCCTCAAAAATAGTGACCGTCATGGCCGGGCTTGTCCCGGCCACCCAGAGACACCGAGTTCAGCAGATTGATCTTCGACGCCTGCGCTTCTGGGTCCCCGGCACAAGGCCGGGGATGACGTCGTTTTGAAATTCACCGCTTCCGGACGAACACGGTCCCCGCCGAGTACCCTGCGCCGAACGAGCAGATCAGGCCGGTGTCGCCGCGGGCGAAGTCGTCGCTGGCCTTGTGGAAGGCGATGATCGAGCCGGCGGACGAGGTGTTGGCGTATTCGTCGAGGATGATGACGTTCTCGCCCGGAGCCGGGTCGCGGCCCAACACGCGGCGGCCGATCATCTCGTTCATATTGATGTTGGCCTGGTGCAGCCACAGGCGCTTCAGCCCCGTGGGGTCGATGCCCAGGTCGGCGGCGTGCTCGACGATCATCTCGGAGACCATCGGCACCACCTCGCGGAACACCTTGCGGCCCTCCTGCACGAACAGCTTGTCCTTCTGGCCGACGCCTTCCGGCGCGCCGCGGTTGAGGAAGCCGAAATTGTTGCGGATGTTGTTGGAGAACTGGGTCTTCAGCCGCGTGCCGAGGATCTCCCAACCGGCGCCGTCGTCGGCCTCGTCTTCCCGCTCGACGATGGCGGCGGTGGCCACGTCGCCGAAGATGAAGTGGCTGTCGCGGTCGCGGAAGTTCAGGTGGCCGGAGCAGATCTCCGGATTGACCATCAGCACGGCGCGCGCCGAGCCGGAGGCCACGAAATCGGCGGCGGTCTTCAGGCCGAAGGTCGCCGAGGAACAGGCGACGTTCATGTCGAAGGCGAAGCCCTCGATGCCGAGGGCCTGCTGCACCTCGATGGCCATGGCCGGATAGGCGCGCTGCATGTTCGAGGCCGCGCAGATCACCGCGCCGATGCCGCTGGCCGGCTTGCCCCAGCGGGCCAGCGCATCCCTGGCCGCCTCGACGGCGATCTCGGCCAGCACCGACAGCTCCTCGTTGGAGCGCTCCGGGATCACCGGGCGCATCAGCTCGGGATCCATCAGGCCCGACTTGTCGACCACGAAACGCGACTTGATGCCGGAGGCCTTCTCGATGAACTCGGCGGAGGAGGGGGTCAGGCCCTCGATGCGGCCGGCCTCGATGGCCTCGGCGTTGGCGGTGTTGAAGCGCGCCACATAGGCGTTGAAGGTCTCCACCAGCTCGACGTTCGAAAGGCTGTTGGGCGGGGTGTAGAGCCCGGTGGCGGCGATCACGGCGTCCGGCAATTGAAGCCCTCCGACTGAAGAGCCGGAGTGATAGCACGCGTCTTGGAAGCGTCACCAACCATGTGGCCGCAGGGCCACAGGTTAAGGCCACCACACCTTCGCCACAGAACCAACCCGCCGTCGCCGGGGTTTGTGGCGACCTGGGGAGCCTGGGAGCTGTTCGAGACCAAGTAGGAGTTCAAGCCCATGAAGGCTTTCACGGTTGCGGCGTCCGCCGCTGTCCTGGCGTGCGCCGTTCCGGCCATCGCCGCGGCCCAGACCGCGCCCGTCACCGGCGTCTATGGCACCCTCGGCTACGCCAACGCCCACGACAGCGGGGCCAACCTGGGCACCATCCAGGGCCGGCTCGGCTATCGGTTCAACGAGTGGCTGGGCGTCGAAGGTGAATTGGCCGGCGGCGTGAAGAGCGACAATGTCAGCGCCTCGGTGGCGGGGGCCACGGCCACCGGCAAGGCCAAGCTGCAGCACCAGGAAGCCATCTACGGCGTCGGCTTCCTGCCGCTGGGGACCAACTGGGAGGTGCTGGGCCGGATCGGCTACGGCCACTCCAAGGTGACGGTGAACGACATCACCGTGACCGGGGCCGGCGCGCCGGTCAGCAACCTGTCGGGCTCGGCCTCGGGCAATTCCTGGAACTTCGGGGTCGGCGCCCAGTACCACTGGGACACCCAGAACGGCGTCCGCGCCGACTACACCCGCGAGGAGTTCACCGGCAACAACAACGGAAACGGCCACGCCGACGTCTGGGCGATCGCCTACAGTCGGAAGTTCTAAGCGAGCGACGGCCAGCAAAAGTGTCTTCCACTTTTGCGTCCGGCCGCGCGTAGACAAAGAAAAATCGGAAGGCCCTCTCCGGAGACGGGGAGGGCTTTTCCTTGACCGCAGGCCCCGCGGCTCGCGACACTGCGGGCCAGGAGGACGCGTCCGTGCTGAGCCAAGCTTTCCTGATCCAGGTGGCCGCGTCCGGGGCCGCGGTGGCGGCGCTGGTGGGGCTGGCCGCCTGGGCGCGCATCGCCCGGCCGCTCAATCCGCTGGATGACGCGACCGCGCGCTTCTACCTGCTGGAAGAATTTCCGGGCCGGACCATCGACCAGCTGTGGGTGGCCACCGACGGGGCCGGCGCGCTCGCCCGCTCGGGCGCCTCGGCCCTGGTGCTCTGCCGGCTGGGCGACGGTTATGTGGCCCGCCAGATCCCCTGGGCCCAGGCCACGGCGGCGGCCTTCCGCAACGGGCAGATCACGCTGGATCTGGCCGATGTGGCCGCCCCCAAGGCGGTGATCGTCCTGCCGCACTGGCCGCCGGCGGACCTCGCGGCGTGAAGGCGTTCGATCCGGTCACGCTGGCGACGCCGTTCTTCATCCTCACCGTCATCCTGGAGATCCTGCTCGCCCGGCTGAACAGGGTGGAGGCGCGCTATGAGGCCAAGGACACAGCCGTCTCCCTGACGCTCGGCCTCGGCTCGACCATCGCCGGGGTGCTGATCGCCGGCGTGACCTTCGCCGCCAGCCTTTGGGTCTATCAGCACCGCCTCTTCACCATCCCGATGAACGCCGTCTGGGCCTGGGTGGCGGTGTTCCTGCTGGAGGACCTGACCTACTACGTCTTCCACCGGCTCTCCCACGAGCGGCGCATCTGGTGGGCGGCGCACGTCAACCACCACTCGAGCCAGCACTACAACCTGTCGACGGCGCTGCGGCAGACCTGGACGGGTGGCGTCGCCGGGACCTGGCTGCTCTGGCTGCCGCTGTCGCTGCTGGGCTTCCCGCCGGCCATGGTGGCCATCGAGAAGGGCGTCAGCCTGGTCTACCAGTACTGGATCCACACCGAGACGATCCGCCGGCTGCCGGCCCCCATCGAGGCGGTGTTCAACACCCCCTCGCACCACCGGGTGCACCATGCCAGGAACCCGCGCTACCTGGACCGCAACTACGCCGTCATCCTGATCATCTGGGACCGGCTGTTCGGCAGCTTCCAGCCCGAGCTCGACGCGGAGCCCTGCCGCTACGGCCTGGTGAAGAACCTCGGCACCTTCAACATCGTCCGCGTCGCCTTCCACGAATGGATCGGCATCGGCCAAGACCTGGTGCGCCAGCCCCGCCACGCCCTGGGCTGGCTGTTCGGCCCGCCCGGCTGGAGCCCCGACGGCAGCCGCGAGACCAGCGCGGTGATCAAGGCGCGCTGGGCGGCGGAGCAGGCGCAGGCCGCGCCCAAGTCCAAGCGCGCGGCCTAGTCCCGCAACAGCGGCAGGCTGAGCCCCGAGACCGGCCGGGCGCTGAGCAGCTCCTTCTTGAAGCGGAACAGCTCGGCGGGCCTACCGCCGGTGTCGGCGTCCATGCGGCCGAGGCCTTCCACCAGCTCGGCGCGCTCCAGGGCGCGGCGGAAGTTCTGCTTGTGCAGCGGCACGCCGGCGATGGCCTCCACCGCCCGCTGCAGGGCCGAAAGCGTGAAGGCCTCGGGCATCAGCTCGAACACCACCGGCCGGTACTTGATCTTGCCGCGCAGCCTTGAGACGGCGGTCGCCAGGATGCGGCGGTGGTCGGAGAACATGGCCTCGCCCACCGCGGCGGCGAGCTCGGGGGGCAGGGCGGCGGTGTCGGGGCGGTCGCGGGCCGCTTCCGGCGCCAGGCCGGCCTCGTAGAGCAGCTCGTAGCGCTCCAGCACCCGCTCCTCGTTCCACGGCGCGCCATCGAGGGCGAAGGCCAGGCGCGCGCGGGCCAGCCGCCGCGGGGCGTCGGCGGCCTGGTTGGCCCAGCGGCGCAGCGCGCGTTCGATCGGGTCGAGGGCGGCGGGCCGGCCGTCGCGCCAATCCTCGTAGGGGAAGAACCGCGACCAGGGCCGCCATTGGCTGTCGGGGGCGTGGGTGTCGACGGCGGCCGGCGCCAGCGCCAGATACCCCACCGAGATCACCCTCGAGGACGGCGCGCCGGCGCCCATGTCGGCCAGCGGCGCGTCGCGGCCCTTGTCGCCGAAGGTGTAGAGCTGCTCGACATAGCCCAGGCTGAACCGCGTCTGCTCGGTCACGAAGGCCCTGAGCGCCAGCTCGAAGGTGCGGTGGCCGCCGGGATCGAAGGGGCCGAACGGCAGGCCCTCCGGCTCGGCGTCGGGCGGCCGCACGGTCAGCACCACGGCCTCGCCGTCCTGCACCGCCACCACCACGGCGGAGAGGCCGATGACCACGGCGGTGCTGTCTGGGGTGCTGTCGGAGGACGGACTCATGGATGGCGGGCGGGGAAGTCGAAGGGGCAGGCGGCGGCATAGTCATAGTCGCCCATGGCCTCGACCGCATCGATCATCCGCCCCTCGCGGCCCATCAGGTCGTCGGCCAGGGCCACGATCCGGCGGTTGGGCGAGGCGTGCGGCGCGGCCTGACGCAGGGCCAGCGCAATGGCCCGCTCGGAGACCTCGGGGCTGCGCTCGCAGGCCAGGATGAAGGCCGTCGCCGTCGAACGGCTGATGCCGGCCCAGCAGTGGATCAGCATGGGGTCGCCGCCGTCCCAGGTCCTGCCGAACGCCAGGATGCGGCCGACCACGGTCTCGTCGGGGACGATCATCTGCTCCATCGGCTCGACGATGTCGTTGACGCCCAGCTTCAGGTGCCGCTCGGGCGCGACGCCGGCCGGCGTCTCGATCATGGTCGCGGGATCCAACAGGGTGATCAGGTGCGAGGGCCGCCGCGCGGCGATCAGCGGCTCCACGTCGGCCAGTCCGCAGACGATAAGCGTCACGGGCTACTCCGTGTCGAAGGCGACGTCGACGGCGCCGCTGTAGCCCGCCGCCTCCGAGAGCAGGTTGAAGCGGTGCACATAGCGCGCCTGGGCCACCGATGCGGGCTGGGGATCGATGTGCAGGCTGTAGCCGGCCGGCGGCGCGTCGAAGAAGTCCAGCGCCTCGGCATGGCTGAATCCGGCCAGCTGGATGGCCTCGAAGAAGGCGCAGGCGCGATCGGCCTGCTTGATCAGCGCCTTGATCTCCGGCGGCGTTCGGGCCGGCAGGCCGAAGCGGACGTGGATGGCGGTCTCCAGCCGGTCCTCGAAGGTGCGGTAGTCGACGCCGAGCGCCGCCTTGAACGGCGAGATCATGTCGCCGATCACATACTCCGGCGCATCGTGCAGCAGGGCGGCCAGGCGCCAGCGCGGCGGCACGTCCGGCCGGACGTGGGCCACGATCTCCTCGACCACCAGGCAATGCTGGGCCACCGAGAAGGCATGCTCGCCGAGCGTCTGGCCGTTCCAGCGGGCGACACGGGCCAGGCCGTGGGCGATGTCCTCGATCTCGATGTCCATCGGCGAGGGGTCGAGCAGGTCCAGCCGGCGGCCGGAGAGCATGCGTTGCCAGGCCCTGGGCTCCGGCTTCGAACGACGCAGCCCTTTCCTCACCGACGCATTACCTCCACAGTCGCGCCAGGGACTGGCGCTGGGCCCAACAAAGAACAATGTGAGCATAGGGTCTTGGATCGAAAGGTCACGCGAAGGAACATCCGATGAGCTGGGCACGAGTGATGGCGCCGCTCTCCGGCGGGCAGGGCGACAGGGCGGCGATCGACGCCGCCGCGCTGCTGGCCGCGCCGTTCGGCGCCGAGCTGTCGGGCGTCTACACCCCCGCCGACGTGGCCGACGTCATGCCCTGGATGGGCGAGGGATTCATGGGCGGGGTGCAGACCACGGCCCTGGAATCCCTCAAGGAAGCCGCCCAGGCGGGCGAGAAGACGGCGCGCGCGGCGATGGCGGCCTGCGCCTACAAGAAGAAGCAGTTCATCAGCCTGACGACCCCGGTCTGGGCCGGGCTGTCGGCGGAGGCCAGGCTCTCCGACGTGGTGGTGTTCACCAATGAGCCGGCGCGTGGCCGCGGCCCGCTGGGCGAGGCCTTCCAGCAGGTGCTGGCCGACGAGCAGCGGCCGGTGCTGATCGCCCGCGACGGGCTGACGATCGGCGGAACGGTGGCCGTGGCCTGGGACGGCGGCAAGGAGGCCTCGCGCGCCGCGCGGCTGGCCCTGCCGCTCTTGGAGAAGGCCAAGTCGGCGGTGATCCTGGCGGCGCCCAAGGCCAGCTCCCGGCTCTTCGATCCGGCCAAGCTGCAAGCCTACTACGCCGCGCGCGGGGTGAAGGCCCGCATCGAACTGCTGCCCGACAGCGGCGACGCCGCCCCGGTGCTGCTGCACGCCGCCCAGAAGGCCGGCGCCGATATATTGGTGGCGGGCGCCTTCGGCCATCCGCGGTTGCAGGAATTCATCTTCGGGGGAACCACGCGCACGCTCTTGAACTCCGACCATCCGTCGTTGTTCTTGTCTCACTAGCTCAAAGAGGAAGACCCATGTCCCTGTCGCGCATCGTGATGCGGCTCGCCCGCAATCCCGGCACTGAATTCGCCGGCGGCGACGACCACCGGGGCTATGCGCTGACCGCGCCGCTGACTGGCGAGGGCCACCTCGACGCGGGCGCCTATTCCAAGAGCCGCGAGCGCTGCGTCGTGCGCCGCTTCGCGCCGGACGAGGATCCGGTGGACGGCCGCCTGGCGCGGCGCGGCCAGCGCTGGTTCTTCGACTACGACGACACCGACGCCGCCGACGACGAGCCGGTTTATCGGCTGGGCGAGCATCGCTTCGCGGTGGGCGAATATGTGACCGTCACCGACGAGGACGGCCGGCCGCTGACCTATAAGGTGGTCGAGGTGCAGCCCGCGGGTTAGGCGCCGCCGTTCAGCCGCACCAGCCGCTGGATGTCGCGGTAGAGGTGATCGCCGTGGTTGACCTCGTCGCGCGAACGGACCAGGGCCACGGTCAGCGGGCCGGTCTTGGGGCCGGACGCCGAATAGCCCACGAACCGGTAGCCGTCGGGCAGGTTGTCGCGCTTGACCAGGAAGAAGGCGCGCAGGCCGCGCTTCTCGCGGGAGAAGGCTTCGCCGCGCAGGCGCACGTCGCGCATCATGCGGAAGGTGGCGGTCTCGTCGTTGGCGTCGATGTGCATGCCGCCGATGTCCAGCTTGGCGTTGTTGTCGTCGGCGTCGATGTGCAGGCCGGGCAGGCTGACGTGGGCGTGGTCGTTGTCGGCGGAGACCACCGGCTTGCCGTTGATGGTGACGGTCTCCTTGCCCTGGCTGTCCCAGTCGCTGTCCTTGCCGGACGATTTGATGGCGCCGGCGTCCTCGGACGCCTCGCGGGCGGCGCGGTCGGCGTCGCTGCTGCTGGCCGGGACGGCGGGCTTGGCGGGCTTGGCGGGCTTGGCCGGCGCGGCCGGCGTCTTGCCCCCATCGGCGGCCGGCGTCGCCGGACCGGTGAGCGAGGCCTCGATGGCGCTCAGCGTCGCCCCGGCGTCGCCGTTGGCGACCGGCGTCAGCTGCAGGGTGACCTCGGCGCCCTCGCTGGCGCGGTAGGTGCAGCTCTTGTGGTCGGCGGAGATCCCGGTGCGCGTCAGCTCGCCCTGCCGGTCGGGACAGTCGAGGGCGGTCTTGTGGGCATAGTCGATGTGCGGCGCGCAGCCGGCCGCGCCGAGCGCGAGGGCCGAGACCGCGGCGAAAGCAGTGAGACGCATCAAAAGGGCTCCGTCCGTTCCCTTCGGAATCTGGGCGGAGCCCCCGGATAAAGCGAGTGAATTCGATGTAACGGCGCGCGCCTGCGCTGTTACTGCCCCGGACGGGAGCCCGCCGTGCCCTCGCGCCGGGCCAGGAACGCCAGGCGTTCGAAGAGGTGCACGTCCTGCTCGTTCTTCAAGAGCGCGCCGTGCAGCGGCGGGATCAGCTTGGTGGGATCGCGCTCCCGCAGCGCCTCTTCGCCGATGTCTTCGACCATCAGCAGCTTCAGCCAGTCCAGCAGCTCGGAGGTGGAGGGCTTCTTCTTCAGGCCCGGCACCTTGCGCATGTCGTAGAAGATGCGCATCGCCTCGGCGACCAGCTTCTGTTTGATGTTCGGATAGTGGACCTCGATGATCGCGTTCATCGTCTCCGGGTCGGGGAAGCGGATGTAGTGGAAGAAGCAGCGGCGCAGGAAGGCGTC